>JBBWZJ010000041.1:0-3757 GCA_039648985.1 Acidobacteriota bacterium
GACCCCGTGCAGTCGCCTGCCTGCTGCGACAGCTTCAGCTGATAGTTGGCGATCGCCTCGCCCGCCGCCGGGAACGCGACGTTGAGCGTGACGACCCATTCGCCGTTCGACGTCCCGAAGCTGTCCTGGGTGGGGCCGTCCGCGACCGCGACGGTCGGCGAGCTGCCCGACACGTTGTCGACCGATCCAAGCACGAAGTACGGGTCGAAGAAGAGACAGTTGCCGTCATCTCCGGTGAAGCGGACCTGCATCTGGCCCGTCCCGGCGTCGGAGCTCGACAGCGTGAAGCGGAAGTTGATCGTGTCGCCTTCCTTGTACTCGGTGATGTTCCCCGAGGTGTAGGTGCCGTTGCTGCGCTGCCCCTCGTGCTGCTTGGCTGTGATGCCGCCGCCCGCGGCGAGAGAACGGAGCGGATGCTTGCCGAAGAACGGCATCGCCTGGGACGCACTGGCCGCGAACACGGCGGCAACGCCGAGTGCGAGCAGGGCCGCGGTTCGCATGTACACGCGGTTGCGCCTGCGCAGGTGCGTCCGCCGTTCGTCGGTGCTGTCCCTCATTCGACTGTCCCCTCGCCCTCTTGAGTTGGTGTTCCGGCACCGCAGCGCTCGGATTTGGCTCTCCCCGACGTCCTTGTAGCGGCGGGTTCTCGGCGCGTGGCCTGGCAGGAGGGCTAGTTCGTCTAGGTCTTTCGGGGAACCGACCTGGTTTCAAATCGGAAAACAAGCCTCCCGATCACTCGAACGAGTGACAGCGCCCGAATCGATGCCGCCGATTGCACGAGCGACCGCAGGTTTCGACCCCGCTCGCTCCCGGAGGTCCTACGTTGTCCAATTTCACCGCCCGCGCTCTCGGCACGGCGCTCGCGGCCGCGGCGCTCTTCCTTGGCGCTCCCGCACTTGCGGCTGCCGCCTGCGGTTCGAGCGGCTACGCGTACGCAGGCCTCGGGTCGAGCAGCCGCGCGTTCGGAATCTCGACGCGCCTACAGGCCGTGACCGCGCCACAGGTCTTCAACGGCCACGTCGCGGGGTGGGTCGGCGTGGGCGGGCCCGGATTGGGCCCCAGGGGAACGGACGAGTGGATCCAGGTCGGCTTCAGCGGCTTCCCCGGAACGTCCTTCAGCAGCCTGTACTACGAGGTCGCCCAGCCGAATCAGGCACCGAGCTACCACGAGATCGCATCAGCTGTCGCGCCTGGAGCGTCGACGAAGGTTGCCGTCGTGGAGCTCGCCGGGCGGCGCAGCTGGTGGCAAGTGTGGGTCGACGATTCGGCCGTGGGCTCACCGGTGTATCTCCCCGGGAGTCACGGAGCGTGGCGCCCGCTCGCGACCACCGAGACGTGGGGTGCCGGCTCCCCGGTGTGCAATCGCTTCCGCTATCGCTTCGGATCGGTCAGCATCGCGACGCGCCCGGGCGGTGCCTGGCATCCGCTCCGGAGCCACTACACCTTCCAGGACCACGGCTATCGAATCCGACGGACCGGCGACGCGAGCTTCGTTGCGGGCCTCGTCTAGCGCTCAGCGCGCGACGATCGAGATCGGCGTTCCGAGCGGGACGAGGCTGCGGAGCTTCAGCGCCGTCGCATTCGAGACGCGGACGCATCCGTGTGAGACAGCGCGACCGAGCAGCCAGGGCATGCTCGTCCCGTGGATTCCGACGAGCCCGCCGCCGGGCCACTCGGTCAGTCTCGAGTAGGCGCTCGTCTCGAGCGCGAAGACGCCGAGGAAAGGGTCGTCCGGATGGAAGCGCGCCGTCACGTAGAACTCGCCGAGCGGCGTCTCCCGTCCGGGCGCGCCGACGGCGACTTTCGCGCGCAGGACCCGCCGGCCGTCGCGGAATACCTCGATCGTCCGTAGCCCGCGATGCACGATGATGCTCGCGGTCGTCGGCTTCAATGCGACAGCGGTGGCCGGGATCCAGCCGGTCCGGCCGTTCGGGCGCATCGGGACGCTGACGTGGAACCACGTCCGGCCGTCCGTTCCCACCGTCTGGTCGGAGGCGAGCACTACCTGGAACCTGAAGTCGGGCCGGAACTGATGCAGCGTGCGGACGATCGGCGCAGCCGGGTCGGGGGCCGTTCGGGCAGGGACGCGAGTGACGACGAGCTCGCCTGCAGCGGGATACTTCGACGGCAGCGCGAGTCGGGCAGCCTCGCCGGGCGAGGACGCAGCGATGGACGCAACGAGGCCTGCAAGGGCGAACGAGATCGTGAGCCGGCGTCCGGGCATCGCCACTCAATATAGGAGCACTCCCGGCTTCCGCCAGCAGGCCGCGAAAGGATTCGCACCGCAGCGAGCGCCGGCGCGCGGAGCGCCGGCGCTCGCACGCTACCGCCTAGACGTTTCGCCGCTCACGCGCGCGGAGGGCGAACCCGACCGCGATCAGCGCGAGTGCAACGAGGACCGTCGCGAGCAATGAGATGCCCGTGAACGGGAGCGTTCCTTGCTGCTGCTCGACGACGGCACCGGCTGCCTGATTATTGTTTGCCGTTGCCGCTTGTGTCCCATTCGTGGGCGCGTGCGGATACTGAGCGTCGGCGGCCGAGTGAACGCGGACCGGCTTCGCGGTGCTCAGGTTCTTGACCGTCTTGTAGGCGTGGCTGGTGGCGCTCGTCGTATAGCCCACGCCGCCGAAGGACACGAACGCGCCGAGGAGGATTGTCGTGAATGCGGCCGCGAACGCGAGGCGAGACCAGACACGTGCACCCTCGTGCGGCCGCGTCAGTTCAGCTGTGACCGCCTCGACGAGTACAGCCGGCGCTTGCGGTCGCTCAGCGCGAAGCCGCCGCTCGAGCTCACCATGCTCGTCGCTCCCCTTCCTGCTTCCCCACATGCTGCCACCCTTCGTCGGAGACCTGCTTCTGTCTCCTCTATCGGGTTGGTCGCAAAAACCTTACGGTCCGGCCGAATTCCACCATCCCGAACAGCCGGGAAATGCCTGGACGTACTGGGGGTGGAAGCCTGCGTTTTCGCTGCTACGCTGGATCGGAGGCGGCAGATCAGCCGTAGTCTGTACGTCCGCAGTACCCAGAGGAACGCGAGCTTTCGACAGTGGACAAGAAACCAGGGCGATGACCCACCCGTTGCCGACGCGGCCAACAACGCTGGCCGACTACCTCGCGATCCTGAATCGCCGGAAGTGGCTGATCCTCCTGCCGCTGATCCTCGCGCCGGCAGTGACGGTCCTTCTCTCGTCCCGGCAGGAGCCGTTGTACCGCGCATCGGCCGACGTCTACGTCAAGCGCTCCGACGTCGCCGTCGCCGTCGCCGGCGTGACGAATCCGGCCCTTCAGCAGGATCCGGTCCGCTACATGCAGACCCAGGCGGACGTCGCGCGCGATCCGAAGCTCGCACAGATGGTCGTCGATGCCGCGGGCATCCGGGGTCTCACGCGCGGCGCTGTCTTGGCCGACTCCTCCGTCACGCCGCGACCCGACGCCGACATTCTCACCGTCGCCGCGACCGACACCAACCGGCACACTGCCGTCCGCTTGGCAAACACATATGCGGACCAGTTCACGAAGTTTCGAACGCAGCTGGATACCGCCCGTATCGACGACGCCTTGACGGCGACGACCGACCGCATGCGCGAGTTGCGGGCGAGCGGTGCCTCGATCAACTCACCGGCCTACGTCACGCTGGTCCAGAACGAGATCAAGCTGCAGACGATCGGCAAGCTGTTGGCGAAGAGCACCGAGGTGCTTCGGCCGGCGACCGGAGCGGGAAAGATCCGGCCGCAGACGCGTCGCGACGCTATCTTCA
>JBBWZJ010000052.1:0-19493 GCA_039648985.1 Acidobacteriota bacterium
GAGTGGTTTAAGGCGGCGGTCTTGAAAACCGTTGAACTCGAAAGGGTTCCAGGGGTTCGAATCCCTTCCTCTCCGCCAAGCCAGGAGCGCGCATCTGCCGATCTCATGAGGTGGGGACCGGCCGCAGGCTGGCGATCAGGATGAGCACCTCGGACACCGCCCGCCTCGATCGATGGCTCACCGCGCTCGAGGCACGCCACCTGGCCGATCTCACCCCGTCCGAAGCCGCGCGCGCGCTTCGCGCCTTGTCGTCCTGCTACGTCGAGCGCCGCGCCAGGCTTGCGGCCGGAGGCGCACTCGACAGCGCGGGGAAGCGCGCCGCGTTCGCGCTCTTCTATGCGCCGCTCCATTTTCTCGTGACGCGGGAAGTGGTCCGCGCGCTCGACGCGGCCCGCGGCATCGTCGCACTCACGGATCTCGGGTGCGGCACCGGCGCCGCCGGCGCGGCGTGGGCGCTGGAGTGCGAGGCGTGTGACGTTCTCGGGATCGATCGCAACGGGTGGGCAATCGCCGAAGCGCAGTGGACCTATCGGACGCTCGGGGTCACGGGCCATGCCGTGCGTGCCGATCTGGACGGGGTGCGGCTGTCCGCGTCGCGCGGGCGCGCCGTCCTCGCCGCGTATGCCGTCAACGAGCTGCCGGACGCAGCTCGCGCCGCGCTGCTGCCCAGACTTCTCGAAGCGCACCACCGCGGTGCACGCATCCTGGTCGTCGAACCCATCGCCCGGCGTCTCGCGGGATGGTGGACGGGGTGGGCGGCGGCGTTCACGGCGGCCGGCGGCGCTGCGGCGGAGTGGCGCTTCGCCGTGCCCCTGCCGGAGCGGCAGCGCCAGCTTGGAAAAGCGGCCGGTCTGGACCCCCGCGAGCTCACCGCGCGCTCCCTCTGGCTCTGACCCGTACTGACGATTTCGATCGATCGTGACCCATTTTGTGCGCCGAACCGGTGCGGCGTGTGCGTATTCAGGCGTCGCGCACACAGCGCCTCCATGGAGATCGGCCGCTAAGTTGTTGATCCGGCAGGTCTAGCCCGTGTGGCATACGGTCTGCCACACCGACCCCATGCGGTTACGCGTCATTGGTCGCCAGGATCCATTCCTGTTCGCCGGCCTGCTGTTCGCGCTCGTCGTGGTCTTCCAGCGTTCGATCTTCAATGTCTTCGACGCCGCGACCGAAGTGGAACGCACTTACGGCGTCTCGCTCCGGCCCGCGCTCCTCATCCTGACGGTCATGTTCGTGTTCCACCAATATGCCAGGCGCCGCGAGATGAAGGCCGACGCCGCCGCCGCAGCAACCGAAGCGGCTGTCGCGCGGGCGCGTGCCGACGAACTCGAACAGTTGATGGTGTTCGGACAGGCCCTCGCACGCGCGCTTACGAACGACACGGTACGTGAAGCCGTCGTGCGGCACCTGCCCCAACTCGCCGCGGGTTCGGATGCGTGGGTCGCAATCCGGAGGGACCTGGGGTGGGAGCGCCTGATCGACAGCGGCTGCACGCAGTGGCCGGCGGGTGCGATCGAGGCAATCGCCGATCAAGTCGCCGCGTGCGGGCTCGGGGAGCGCGAGCGGCGGGACGGCATCGAGCACAACGGGCACGCGTGCTTCACGATGATTGTCGCCGACACGGTTGCCGGCGTCATCGGCCTGCCCGTCCGGGCGCAGAATCACGCGATGCGCCAGACCGTCGGCGCCGCCGCGACCCTGCTGGCGATCGCGATCCGCAACGCGCAGCTCTTTGCAGACGTGCGCGATCACAGTGTCAAGGACGCGCTGACCGGCTGCTACAACCGGGCACACGGACTCGAGGTCCTCGAAGTCGAGCTCGCGCGTTCGCGCCGCAACGGGAGCCCGGTCTCGATCGTCCTCTTCGACGTCGACCACTTCAAGCGGATCAACGACAGCTACGGCCATCTCTGCGGCGACGGTGTGCTCGCGGCTGTCGGCCAGCGGCTGCATCAGGTGCTTCGGCGAACCGACGTGCGATGCCGCTACGGCGGAGACGAATTCATGATCGTGCTGCCCGAAACCGGCGAAAGCGGCGCCTCCCGCGTGGCCGAGTGGGTGCGGGTCGAGATGGAGCAGGTCCTGACCGCTGTCTCCGGCCAACACGTCGGCATGACCGTCAGCGTCGGTATTGCCACGGCGCAACGCGGCGAACTGCAGCCGCCCGAGATCATCGATCGGGCAGATCGCGCCCTCTACGAAGCCAAAGCGCAGGGGCGAAACTGCGTCCGCGGCGCGGCGGTGCTCGCCGCCGTTCCACACGCTCCCGCCGCCGACCGCGCGGCCTCCTGATCCCAGTGCGCGTGCAGCCCGCTCCTCCCCGATCTTTCGAGTAAGATCGCCGCAGCCCGGCGCCCCCGGGGAGGACTGCAGGACCATGGCACAGGCTCAACCGAGGGCGTCTTCACGCCGCGTTTTCACGCTGACGCAGCAGATTTTCGCCGGCCTGTTCATCGGCATACTCGCCGGCGTACTCGTGGAGGCTTACCGTCCTGGTTGGGCCATCTACTTCCGTCCGTTCAGCCAGCTGTTCCTGCGCCTCATCAAGATGGTGATCGCGCCGCTCATCTTCTCGACGCTCGTGGCCGGGATCGCGGGGGCCGGACACTTCAGAGCCGTCGGACGGATGGGACTGCGCGCGCTGATTTATTTCGAGTGCGTCACGACGCTGGCGCTGATGATCGGGCTTGTCGCCGTCAACCTGACGCGGCCCGGCGTGGGCGTGAACCTGCCGATGGGGCACGCGTCCGACATCACCGCCACCGCGCAGACCTGGGATCAAATCCTGCTCCACGTCGTTCCCGACTCGGTCATCGACGCAATGGCGCGCGGCGACGTGCTCCAGATCGTCGTCTTCAGTGTGTTGTTCGGCATCGCGCTCGGGACGATCGGCGAGAAGGGGCGTCCGGTCGTCGCGTGGTGCGAGGCGCTCGCCGAGACGATGTTCAAGTTCACGAACATCGTGATGCACTATGCGCCCGTCGGCGTGGGCGCGGCGATCGCATACACAGTCGGGCACGGCGGCCTGGGCGTGCTCTACAACCTGGCGTGGCTGATCGGAACGCTTTATCTGTCGCTCGCCGTGTTGATTGTCGGCGTGTTCCTGCCGATCGCGCTCATCTTCAAGATCCCGCTGCGCAAGTTCATCAGGGCTGTGAAGGAGCCAGCAGTCATCGCGTTCTCGACCACCTCCAGCGAGGCGGCGCTGCCGCGTGCGATGGAAGTGCTCGAGCGTCTCGGCGTCCCTCGCCGCATCGTGTCCTTCGTCCTGCCACTTGGATACAGCTTCAACCTGGACGGGACGACGCTGTACTTGTCGCTCGCGGCAGTGTTCGTCGCGCAGGCTGCGGGCGTGCACCTGTCGGTGGGGCAACAGATCACGATGCTGCTGACGTTGATGCTGACGAGCAAGGGAGTCGCCGGTGTACCCCGTGCGTCGCTCGTCATCCTTGCCGGCACCCTCGCGTCGCACGGCCTGCCCCTTGAAGGGGTGACGCTGATCCTGGGCGTCGACGAGCTCATGGACATGGGGCGTACCATGACCAATGTGATCGGGAACTGTCTGGCGACCGTGGTGATCGCCAAATGGGAAGGGGAGTTCGTCGAGGCGACCGATGAGCAGATGGCCGTCGCGGCCGCCCAGGGCGGGATCTGAACCGCGGGACCGAACGGGAAAAGACGAAGGCAGCCCGATTGCTTACCTGTTCGCGTCGACGGGGGGACCTCGCGTAAGGGCGCACGCTGACGCCACTCCGTCGCGCGTGCGTCTTCACCGGCTCTGCGCGCAGCCGGGCGGTTGACACTGCTGGTGACCGGGCGTAGGCTTTTCGCAGGCCTAATTTCGCGCCACTCGCGAAACCGGGGGACCCAACGGAGGCGACCAGCCTCCAGGGGCGCATCGGCATCGCCGAAGGACACTTCCGAGTCCTAGCCCGTCAGCTAACCCCGTCGGCGTTACCGGAAGCAGCCATGACCATCGCGCGTCCGCGCTTACATTCTCTGCCAATCCCGACGAGGTCACTCGCTCCGGCCGCCGTACCCTGTTCCACACCGGTGGAGGGGCTGTGAACGTTCGGTACGCCCCCTCGCCGCGATCCCGGGTCCGCCTCAACCGGTGGTTCTTCGAAGGGCTGCGGGAACCGGTCGGCACGCAGGTCCGCCACGTCCATCGATACGCGTGGTGGCAGGTGATGTGCCTCACCGGAGTGGATTACTTTTCCACCCTCGGGTATCAGCCGGGTATTGCCTTTCTCGCCGCCGGTTTTCTGTCCCCCGTCGCCACCTTCATCCTCATCCTGCTGACGCTCTTTGGCGCGCTGCCGATCTATCGCCGCGTGGCGGAGAACAGCCCTCACGGGCAGGGCAGCATCTCGATGCTGGAGGAGCTGCTTCCGCGCTGGCGCGGGAAGGCTTTCGTCCTCTGTCTCCTGGGTTTTGCCGCCACGGACTTCGTGATTACGGCAACACTCTCCGCCGCCGACGCCACGGCGCACATCATCGGCAACCCATTCTTCCCGTCCGCGTTTCACCATCAGCTCGGGATGACGCTCCTGCTGCTCGCGCTCCTCGCCGCCATATTCCTGAAGGGCTTCAAGGAGGCGATTGGATTCGCCGTCGCGATCGTCGGCGTCTACCTCGCGCTCAACGTCGCCGTGATCGGTCGGGCGCTCATCGAGGTGTTCAACCACCCCGAATACATCCCCCGCTGGCGGCACGAACTGTTCACGCAGAACAGCAACCCGGTGATGATGCTGTTTGCCGCCTTCCTTGTGTTTCCGAAGCTGGCACTCGGGCTGTCGGGGTTCGAAACCGGTGTGGCGGTGATGCCCCTGATCAAGGGCGATGACGATCCCAAGGGCCGTCACGATCCCGACGGAGAGCTGCCAGGGCGCATCAGCAACACGAAGAAGATGCTCGGCGCGGCCGCGATGGTCATGAGCGTCCTGCTGCTCGGCAGCTCGATCGTGACCACGTTGCTGATTCCGCCCGAGGCTTTCGCAAAAGGAGGCGCCGCTTCCGGCCGCGCCCTCGCGTACCTCGCGCACGGGCTGCTCGGGGAGCTGTTCGGAACCGTCTACGATCTCAGCACGATCTCGATCCTGTGGTTCGCGGGCGCATCCGCACTCGCCGGACTCCTCAATCTGGTGCCCAAATACCTGCCCCGGTACGGGATGGCCCCGGAGTGGACGAAGGCCACACGTCCTCTGGTCCTGCTCTTCACCGCCATCATGTTCCTGATCACCTGGCTCTTCAGAGCCGACGTGGACGCGCAGGCCGGGGCCTACGCCACCGGCGTACTCGTTTTGATGACGTCAGGCGCGGTCGCGGTGACCCTGCTGGTGTGGCAGAAGAAGCCGCGCCAGCGCTTCGCGTTCGTGCTGATCACGCTGGTGTTCGCCTACACGACCGTCGCGAATATCATCGAGCGCCCCGACGGCGTGAAGATCGCCTCGTGGTTCATCGTGACGATCATCGCGACATCGCTCGTATCCAGAGTCGCACGGTCGACCGAGCTCCGCATCCGCGGCGTGCACACCGACGAGCTCGCCGAGCGCTTCATCCAGGAGGCGGCCGAATCACCCGTGCGCATCATCGCGAACCGCCCGAACACCGGCCAGCCGGACGAGTACGAACGCAAGCTGCGCGACGCGCAGGACTCGCATCATCTCTCGCCGCACGACCGCGTGCTCTTCGTCGAAGTGCGCCCGGGCGATGTCTCGGAGTTCACCCTCACTCTCGACGTGACGGGTGCGGAGGTTGCCGGCCATCACATCCTGCGATGTGTCAGCCCCGCGATCCCCAACGCGATAGCGGCGCTGCTGCTGTACTGTCGCGACCGCACCGGCAAGATTCCGCACGCCTACTTCGGCTGGACCGAAGGCAACCCGATCGTCTACCTGCTCAAGTTCCTGGCGTTCGGGGAAGGCGACACAGCCCCGGTGACCCGAGAGGTGCTCCGGCAGGCAGAGCCCAACCCCCTGCGGCGGCCGCGCATTCACGTCGGCTGAACGCGCGCGGGGAGGAAACGCGGAACCTCACGATCTCACGCGAGGGAGACGGCACACTCCTCGACCCCGTGCCCCATCACGGCCGTCACGGTGAACGTCAGCCGATCGTACCGCACCGTGTCCCCGACGTTCGGCGGTCGTCCAAGGAGCGTCAGCACCACGCCGCTGACGCTGTCCACCTCCTCGTGTTCCAGGTCGAGGCCGAACTCCTGGCCCAGCTCGTCGAGGCGCATCGTCCCCGGGACGTGCAGCCGCCCCTCCGCATCCCGATAGACATCCGACGCCTCCGCGGGCCCCTCCTCGATGTCGCCGACGACCTCCTCGAACAGATCCTGGAGCGTGACAACGCCCGCCGTGCCGCCGTGTTCGTCGAGCACGATCACCATCTGCGTCCGCTCGCGCCGCATCGTCGACAGCACCGAATCGAGCTCGGCTGTCTCGGGGACGAGCGGCAGGGGCCGCACGTGCGTCCGCGCGATCGCCTCGTTGCGCAGCAGCACGCCGAGGAGATCCTTGATGTGCACCATCCCGAGGATGTGATCGAGATCCGACTCGTAAACCGGATAGCGCGTGTGGGGCGCGCGTCCGAGCAGTTCTCTCACCTGCGCGGGGGTCGTGCCGAGCGGCAGGCCTGTCACGCGCACGCGCGGGACCATCACTTCTCCCGCGGTCCGATCGCCGAACTCGAAGAGCTCCCGCAGCATCTGTCCGGACTCGGCGCGGAGCGCACCGAGGTCCTCGCTCTCCTGAACGATGAACTGCAGTTCTTCGGGCGTGTAGTACTGATCCGGATTCTGTTCCTGCCGGTCCACGCCAAACAGCTTCAGCACGACGTTGCCGACCGCATTCAGGCCGATGACGAAGGGGTAGAGCGCATTCCGCGTCCACAGCATCGGCGGCGTGATCCAGAGCACCATTCGTTCGGCGTGCTGCAGCGCCAATGACTTCGGCACCATCTCGCCGACAACGATGTGGAAGTACGTGAGGACCGCGACGGCCAGAACACTGGACACACCGTGTGAAATAAGCCACTGAGGGAGCCCCGTTCCTCCGAGCAGCTCGAACAGACGATCGGCCAGCACGTGTTCACCGTACATGCCGAGCCCGAGGCTCGCGACAGTGATGCCCAGTTGGGCGGTGGCTATGTACCGGTCCTGCTGCCGCGGATCCTCGAGCAACGCCTGCACGGCACGCGCGAGCCTGTTGCCCGTGGCGGCACGCCGCTCTATCGCGGCGCGCGGTGCTCCGACAATGGCAAACTCGGCCGCGACGAAGATGCCGTTCAGCAGGATGAGGCCCGCGACGATCAGGAACGCCGTCATCGCGCGTCGTCTCCGTCGCGGACGACGGGTCTGGCTCCGACGATGACGGATGCGACCCCTCCGCCCTCGACCGCTTCGATCTCGACCGGAACACCGTCGATGACCGTCTCCTCGCCCGGCGCAGGGACCCTCCCGAGGCGCTCGACGATGAGCCCGCCCACCGTCTCCGCCGCCCCACTCCACGGCTGGCCGATGAGCGGCGCGGCCTGTTCGAGCCGCATCAGTCCTGGCAGACGGAGGCGGCCATCAGACAAACGGATCGGGCGCAGCTGCGCCCCCTTGAACTCGTCCGCCACTCCGCCGAGCAGCTCCCCGACCACGTCCTCGAGCGTGATGAGGCCCACGACTGTATCGCTGGAGTCCACGACCAGCGCCTGGTGGCTTCGTCGCTCTCGCAGAAAGGCGAGCAGCCGATCCGCCGGCATCGAATCCGGGACGCGCGCGATCGGCCGCAGGAGCGATGCGACACTGAGACGTCCCGACGTGACGAAACGCATCACGACGTCCTTGATGTGCAGGATGCCGACGACCGTGTCGAGAGAGCCGCGATACACCGGCAACCGGCTGTACGGACTGGATGCGACGACGCGCAGGACGTCGTGGAAGGGCAGAGAGGCCTCGATAGCTGCGAGCCGCGCGCGTGGCACCATCAGCTGCCGCGCGGTGCGCAGGCTGAGTCGAAGCGCCCGGTGCAGCCGGACCTGCTCTTCGGGTTCGAGCAGCCCTCCGTCGCGGCTCTCGGCGATGAGCAGCGCAATCTCGTCGGGCGAGTGGACGTGCCGGTGTCCGCTCGAGGGCACACGCAGCAGCCTGAGCAGCAGCACGCCGCTGCCGTTCAGGAACCATATGGACCAGGCGAATGCGCGCATCGACCATTGCATGGGCAGAACGGTGAAGAGCGCCGTCCTCGTCGGATGCTGCAAGGCCAGCGACTTGGGCACGAGCTCACCCAGGACAACGGCCAGCATCGTCAGGCACACCAGCACCACGGCCGCGGCGGTGGAGTTGGCTGTCGCCGGTTGAAGGCTGCCCATGCGCTCGAAGAGCGGGGCGATGTGCGGTGCGAGGGCGGCCTGGCCGTACGCCCCGAGGATCAGGCTGGAGAGCGTGATGCCGACCTGCGAGGCCGCGATATACCGATCGAGCTCGCGGGGGTTTTCAAGGACCGGTAGCAGCCGGGCGGCCAGGGTGTTCCCGTCCTGTGCGAGGCCCCGGAGCCGCCCGCGGCGGGCGCTGACGGCCGCGAACTCCGCGGCGACGTAAAGTCCGGTGAACAGGATGAGCAGGACGATGATCGCCCAGGCCAGCAGCATGCCAGCGGATCGTACCGCAAAAGCCGGCTGAGCCGACCCGTCCGGCTCCGGCCGCGGGTCGTTACTGCGCCCGCAGCGCGATCGCCGGATCGACGCGAGTTGCCCGGCGGCCCGGTGTGTAACTGGCCAGGCCCGCGGCGGCCCCGAGCACGGCGGCGACGGACACATAAGTGACCGGGTCAGCGGGCCGGGTCCCATAGAGCAGGTTGACCATGGCGCGGGTCAACCCGAACGCGAGTGCGCCGCCGACAACCATCCCGATCGAGGTCAGCAGCAGCGCCTGGCCCATCACCATGCGCATGACATCCCCGGCGGTGGCTCCGAGGGCCATCCGTATGCCGATCTCGCGGGTGCGCTCCGTGACGCTGTAGGCGATCACGCCGTAAATGCCGACGGCGGCGAGGACGAGCGCGGAGGCGGCGAAGAGCGAGAGCAGCAGCATGGTGAGCCGCTGCCTGGCGACTGACGCGGCGACCACTTCTTCGAGCGTCCGCACATTGGCGACCGCCAGCTCGGGGTCCTGGGACCGGATGAGCGCCTTCGCCGCGCCAATCAAAGGGGCGGGATTGCCCTTCGCCCGGAGCGCGATCGTCATCGTGCGATATGCGAACCGCCGGTACGGCCAATAGTTCGTCGGCCGCGCCTGCGTGTCGAGCGAGGCCTGCCGGACGTCGCCCACGACTCCGATGATCTCGTCCTCGCGAGGGTTGTTCCACGACACCTTGATCCGTTTGCCAATCGGATCCTCGCCAGGCCAGTACTTCCGCGCCAGTGCGTCGTTCACGATGATGCGGCTTGTCGTGTCACCGGGTAAGTGCTCGTCGAAGAGCCGCCCGCGAAGGAGCGGAATGCCCATCGCGGCAAAATAGTGATTCGCGACGACGCGGACGTCCGTGACCGGTTCCTCGCCTCGGCGCGGCGCAGGTTGACCCACCACGGTGAACGAGGTCGCGGCCGCGGGGCCGCTCAGGGGCAGGAAGCTCGTCGCGCCTGTAGCCTCGACGCCTGGCAGCGCGTCGAGGGCGTTGAACAGGCGATCGAAAAACTGGGCGCGTGTCGCGTCCGAGTACCGCGTGTCCGGAAGCGAAACCCGCAGCGTCACCGTGTGGGCCGCGTCGAACCCCGGGTCGATGTTCAGCAGCGTGACAAAGCTGCGGACGAGGAGCCCGGCGCCCACGAGGAGCACGACCGCGGCCGACACTTCCACGATGACAAAGGCGCTGCGCGCACCGGAGCGGGCCGAACCGCTCCGGCCGGCCTGACGGAGCGCGTCGGTCAGGGCGCCTGCCGAGGCGGCCATGGCGGGCACGAGGCCCGCGAACAGTCCGCTGCACACCGAGACCGCGCCCGTGAAGGCGAGAACCCAGCCATCGAGGCGGACGACGTCGAGCCGCTGTATCGGCACGCTCTGCGCCACGACGACCCGCAGCACGTGGACGGCGCCCCACGCAAGGAGCAACCCCGCAAGGCCCCCCGCGGCGGAGAGCACAGCGCTTTCCGCCAGCAGCTGCCGCAGCAGCCGTCCCCGAGCTGCACCGAGCGCCGCCCGTACGGCGAGCTCCCGCTGCCGCGACGTGGCCCGCGCGAGGAGCAGGTTCGCGACGTTCGCGGACGCGATGAGCAGCACGAACGCGACCGCGCCGAGCAGAATCAGGAGCGCCGGGCGGACGTCGCCGCTCAACTCTTCGTGCAGCGGCACGACGCGCGCCCGCCATCCCGTGTTGAATTCGGGAAAGAGACGCGTCAGCTCCGCGTGTACCCGCGTCATGTCCTGCTGGGCGCGCTCGAGGGTCACGCCCGGCCGCAGGCGTCCGACGACCATGAGCCACCGGCCCCGAGGCGCCCGTGCCGCGGCCTCGAATCCGATCGGCGCCCAGAGATCGACGGTGCTGTCCATGAACGAAAAGCCCGGCGGCATCACACCCACGATGGTGTAGGCCTCGCCTTCGAGAGTGAGTGCCCGGGAAAGCACACGGGGATCCCCTTTCAGCCGTCGCTTCCAGAGCCGATCGCTGACGACGACCACGCGCGCGTTCGGCCGATCTTCATCGGCCGTGAAGGGGCGTCCGAGCGCGGGTGCGACGCCGAGCACCGGGAAGAAGCTCGCCGAGACGTACTGGAACGGCACTTCTTCGGGCTCGCCGGCCCCCGTCAGCGTCATGTTGAACGTGAGACCGACGGCGGCCATGTCCTCAAACGAGTGGTTCATCTCGCGCCAGTGAATGAAGTTGCCTGGCGACACCACGTTGTTCTTTCGATCGCGCGGCACGTTGTGTTCCCACACGACCGCCAGGCGCGCCGAATCGCGGTAAGGCAGTTCCTGGAGGAGGAGCGTGTTGACGACGCTGAAGATCGACGTGTTCGCCCCGATACTTATGGCGAGCGTCGCGATCGCGACAGCTGAAAAGCCGGGCGCGCGCCGGAGAAGCCGCACGCCGTGGCGCAGATCCTGGAAGAACGCGTGCATGGCCGTTCCGCTACTTTCCTATCGCCCCGATCGCCCAGGCGGCTTGCCGGCGTACGCCGGAATTCGCGTCCTTGAGTGCGGGAAGGAGCCCGGTCAGGGCGTCTGAATCGCCGATCGCTCCAAGAGCCCAGGCGGCCTGCTCGCGGACGCCGTCGTTCTGATCCTTCAGCGCGCGCACGAGCGACTCGACCGCGCGGCGATCGTTCACCGCGCCAAGCGCCCATGCGGCCTGCTTCCTCACGCGCTCGGCCGCGTCCGTCAGCGCGGCAATCAGGGCCGGCGCGGCATTCCTGTCGCCGATTGCCCCGAGCGCCCACGCCCCCTGCTCACGGGTTCGCTGGTCCTCGTCCTTCAGGGCGAGCGACAGCGGCCCCACCGCGCGCGCATCGTCGATCGCCCCGAGGGCCCATGCGGCCTGATGGCGAACGCCCGCGTCCGTATCCTTGAGCGCGGAGATGAGTGCCGGGACCCCATTCGTGTCGTCGATCGCGCCGAGCGCCCATGCGGCCTGCCGTCGTACACCGGCTTCACGGTCTTTCAGGGCGTCGACAAGACCGGGGACGGCGCGGCGGTCGTCGAACGCGCCCACAGCCCACGCCGCATTGCGCCGGGCGACCCAGGCGGGGCTGCGCAGGGCCTGGAGAACGGGTTCGAAGGCGCGCGAGCCGATCGCCACGAGAGCGGCCGCAGCCTGTTCGCCTGGCGTTGTGATGTCGTTTGCGCTGCCACGCCACGACCCGTTGCGGCAGATGCTCCCGTCGACCGGTGAGGCATCAGGGAGGAGATTCACCAGCGGCTGCACCGCCTCCGCAGCGGCATCGCCGAGATCGCGCAGGGCACAGGACGCCCGCGCCCGTGTTTCCGGCTCCGTCGCCGACAGCTGCCTCGAGAGCTCGAGGACGCCAGGCGCCTGTGCAAGGTCGGGACCCGGAAGGGCGGAGAGCGCGAAGAGTGCCGCGGCAAGTGTCGCGAGCATGTCAGTGCTCGCGAACGCCGCCGCCCGGGCGGGGGTTGGGATTCGGATTCGGATTCGGATGCGGACTCGGATGTGGCCCGCGCATCGACGAGCGATGGGTGTCATCGCCGGAGATCGCCGCGAGGGCCCCGGCCGCTGCGCGACGCACCCCGGCATCCTGATCCTTCAGGAGCGAAGTGAGAGTCTCGAGTGCGCGCGGGTCCGCGATGTTGCCGAGCGCCTTCGCGCTGCGCCTGCGCACCTCGGTGCTGCTGTCGCGCGTTGCGGCCATCAGCGGTTCGACCCCGGCGCGTTCCTCGAGCTCGCCAAGGGCCGACGCTGCTCGACCGCGGATCGCCGGCGACGCATCCTTGAGCGCAGCCACCAGGCCTGTCGCGGCGCGCGGGTCGCCGATGCCGCCGAGCGCCTCGATCGCGCGCTCCCGCACGCTGGCATCCGCGTCCTTCAGCGCGTCCACGAGTCCGGGAACCGCGCGGGCGTTGGCCAGCTGCCCGAGCGCGGCCGCCGCCTGCCGCCGGACGCCCGCGTCCGTGTCCTTCAACGCCGCGACCAGCCCGTCGACGGCCCCTTCGGCGGGGCTCTGCTGCGCTGTCACCGCGCGCGACGAGGACCAGTCGAGCGAGGGATGCAGGATGACGGCTGTGGCGCCGATGAAGATCGCGCTCGTTTTCATCAGGGTCCTGAAAAACACGGTTAGGGGAGTCATGCACTTCTCCTGCTAAAAAACCAGCATCATCAGACGTGCGCGGGGGCCGGCGCCAGATGGTGCCGGCTCCGCGCGGAGCGTTCCTTACCGGGCGAGTTGACCGAGTGCGAATGCCGCCTGCTGGCGGACGTCGGCGTTGGCGTCCTTGAGGGCTGCCGTCAGTGCGTCGAGGGCGCGCGGGTCGCGGATCTGTCCGAGCGCGAAGGCCACCTGTTGCCGGACATCCGCCACCGTGTCCTTCAGCGCGATGATGAGCGGTTCGACAGCGCTGTGATCGCGAATCTGTCCGAGTGCGAAGGCTGCCTGTTCACGCACGTCGCCGTCGGTGTCCTTGAGCGCCGAAATCAGCGGCTCGACCGATCGCGGATCGCGAAGCTGCCCGAGCGCGAACACCGCCTGCTGCCGGACGTCGGCTTTCGCATCGTGGGCGGCCAGCGCGAGCCCCTCGATTGCCGCTGGATCCCTCAGCTGTCCGAGCGCGAACACCACCTGCTCGCGCACGTCGGCCTCCGCATCCTTGAGGGCGGCCGTGAGCGCAGCCACGGCGCTGCGGTCCCGAATCTGCCCGAGGGCGAAGGCCGCCTGCTCACGGACGTCTCCGTTCTGATCCTTCAACGCCCGCGTGAGCGGCTCGACGGCGCGCTTGTCCCGCATCTGGCCGAGTCCGAAGGCCGCATGTTCTCTCACGTCCGCGGCGGCGTCCGCGAGGGCCTGGACGAGCGGCTCGAAGATGGCGGGATCGCGCAGGCGAACGAGCGCCTGGAGCGCGGTCTCGCGCACGTCCTTGTCGGTGTCCTTCAGGGCGGCGGTCAGCGCCGCGACGAGCCGCGGATCCGCCTGCTTGCCCTTGCCGGCATCCTGGAGCCCGGGCGCGAGCGGACCGACCGCGGCCATCACGGATGTCACGACCGAAGGCACGGTGACCGCGATACCGGCGCGGACCGCATCGGCCGTGCTCTCGGCGATGCTGTCCGCCAGAGACGGGGCAGACGCGGCGGGCCGGCGGCGGGGCGCGGCCGGCGCCGGCACCGGCTGCACGACGGGCGCCGCGGCAGGCAGGAGCGGGCTCTCGCCGTCACGCAGCTGCGTAGTTCCGTCGGCGGGCGCCGCTGCCGCGACGACCACCGGCATCGCCGCGGCGGCAATGCTCCACGGCTGCATCGCCGCGAGCGGCACGACGGCGCAGGCAAAGAGCGACGCCGCGGCGGCTGTCTTGATGCGCGAGATCCCCGCACGCGGGACCGTCGGGTCGAGAATCGCCATCAGCCGGCCTTCCAGCTGCGAGCGCCGCGCCATGGCCAGGCTGGCTCCGGCGAAAATCGCGGGGAAGCGGTCCGAACGCATGGCCCGCGCAATCTGGAGCAACTGATCGGCGTAGTCGGGGCCGCGCGTCCCGGCCGCAAGGACGAGATCGTCGCACGCCCGCTCGCGCTCGGCGCGCAGGTGCCGCGCAGCCATCCAGGCCAGCGGGTTGAACCAGTACACCGCGCATGCGAGCTGCGCCACCATGTGTGTGAGACAGTCGCGGCGCTTCACATGAGCGAGCTCGTGCAGCAGCACAATCCGGAGCCGTTCCGAGGACCACGTGTCGGCGTCGGCGGGCATCAGCACGGCGGGACGGAACACGCCCCACGCCATCGGCATCGCGGCCTCGCGGCTGCGGAGGAACGCGACGCGTGGGGAGACGCCCAGATCCGCCGCAAGCTCCCGCGCCAGGGGCAGCCACGGCGCCGAGATCACCCGCTCGGTGCTGCGCGACAGCCACATCACGCCAACGAGGCCGATCGCCAGCCGGAGCAGCACGATCCCTGCACCGATTCCCCACCCGGCAAGGAGCGCGACCGGCAGCGACAGAGCCGGCAGGGACGGGATCGAGCTCACGTGGGACTGCGGCTCAGCGCGACGCGCAGCTTCGGGGGCTTCGCTACGGGCCCCACGCGCCGGTGCTGACATCATCGGGTGAGGTGCGATCGGCGGCACATGCGCGTCCGTGGGCTGATCGGGAGCGGCCGCGGCTGACGTCAGCGTGACGAGTGGGAACTGCCAGCGGGGCAGCGAGAGTGACAGGAGCGGCACCGCGAGGGCGCTCGTCAACGCCAGCATCCACAGCAGGTGCCGGGATGCCGCCGTGCCCCTCCGCAGCGCGAGCGATGCCACGCCCGCGGCGGCGAAGAGGAGCGTGGCCTTGAGAGTCGCGTCGGCTGGCGTCAGCCAGCCCGTGCCGGACAGCTGCGCAGCGAGCTCTGTGATGTGCATGGTCATGCTCCCGTCCCGCGGGCTTGATCGATGAGCCGCGCCAGCCGGTCGAGCTCCGCGTCCGACAGGTTGGAGGAAGAATCGTCCAGCAGTGCGGAGATGGCCTGCTCGGTCGATCCGGCAAAAAATGTCTTCAAAACGTGGTGCAATGCGGACCGCCGGGCGTTGTCGTGGCCGACTGTCGGGACGTAAACGTAGCGGGGGCCATCCTGTTCGTGCTTGACGTGGCCCTTGTCTTCAAGAATTCTGAGCATCGCCCGCACAGCCGAGTAACTCGGGGGATCGGGGAGCGCTGCCTGCACTTCGGCCGCAGTCGCCCGGCCGCGCGAGTACAGAATGTCGACGATCTGCCGTTCGCGCCGGCTGAGGTCGAGGTGCGTGGGTTTTATCGCCATACGCGGTGGAATGGGTTCGTTTGGATGCGCCATGTCCCTTAGACGGACGGGGCAGTCAAAAGGTGCTACGAAAATAGCACATGCCGAAAAATTTAGCATCTGTGGCAGTCAGGCCTGAAACGGGCCTTGTCGGGGAGCACCGGGTAACCGGCGGAGGAGGGGCTGATGTGGAAGGAATTTCGCGAGTTCGCGGCGCGCGGCAATGTGCTCGACCTGGCGGTGGGCGTCATCATCGGCGCGGCGTTCGGGAGGATCGTCACGTCCCTCGTGAACGACATCGTCATGCCGCCCATCGGCATGATGCTCGGCGGCTTCGATGTGAAGGGCCGGTTCGTCGCCCTGAACGGCGCGTCGTACCCCTCGCTTGCGGCGGCGCAGGCGGCCAACGCCCCGACGATCAACTACGGCATCTTCGTGAACACCGTTCTCGAGTTCCTCATCGTGGCCTTCGTGATCTTCCTGCTGGTTCGCCAGATCAACAGGATGAAGACTCCCGCGCCCGCCCCCGCGAAGGACAACTCGCGCGACTGCCCGTATTGCGTCTCGAGGATTCCGCTCAAGGCGACGCGATGCCCCTACTGCACCTCGGAAGTGCGCGTGGCGGTCTGACGGCGGTGGCGTACTCGCGGTCCGGTGCCGCTATTCGAGCTGGAGCGGCTCCGGTTCGTGCACGTCCGGCGGGGGCACCGGCAGCTGCATCAGCAGCCGGGCGCACGCGTTCCACCGCAGCAGCGAATCGTCGTTCCCTGCCGGACGATGGGCTTCGGCGCGTTCGTAGAACGTCATCGCATCCCGCAGCCAGTCGGCGGCAGTGGTGGCGGCGCCATAGCGGTCGCGCTGCAGAATCGCCTTCGCGAGCCGTTCTCTGATGATGCCGGCGTAGTAGCTCTGCTCGTACTGGTCGGGCAGGCCCCCCGCCAGTTCACCCGCACGCGCGACGGCGCCGGGTGACGAATCGTGGAGGAACTGATCCGTCAGCGCCAGCAGCAGCATGACCGTGGCGTCCCGGTTCGCCGGTTCCACCTGGAGGATGTCGAGGCAGATGCTCTCGGCCTCCCCCGGCTCGTTCAACAGTCTGTAGCGTTCCGCCTTCGTCAGGGCCGCCGGGACGGCGTCCTTCGATAACGGCTTCAGCTCGAATACGCGCGAAGGCGTTGACCGGGTCGTCATGGCGTCTCTCCTCAGCTTCGAAACACCCGCAGCAGCTTCCTGACAGGATCATAGAACTGATCGACCACGCGCTCCTTGAGCGGGATGATCGCATTCTCGGTGATGGTGATGTGCTCGGGGCAGACCTTCGTGCAGCACCGCGTGATGTTGCAGAGGCCGATCCCGTGCTGGTCCTTCAGCGCGCCGACGCGATCGCCGGCATCGATGGGGTTCATCTCGAGTGCCGCGGCGTACGTCAGGAACCTCGGGCCGATGAATTCGTCGTGCATCCGGTGATCGCGCAGGATGTGGCAGACGTCCTGGCACAGGAAGCACTCGATGCATTTCCGGAACTCCTGGACGCGATCGATGTCTTTCTGCTGCACGCGCCACGTGCCGTCCGCCGCGTCGGCCGGCCGCGGGGCAAAGGGGGCGATCGTCTTCTTCACGCGGAAGTTCCAGGAGACGTCCGTGACGAGATCTTTGATGAGGGGAAACGTCCGCATCGGCTCGACGGTGACCGGTTCCTCCATCGGCAGGGTGCTCAGTCGCGTCATGCACATCAGCTTCGGGCTGCCGTTGATTTCGGCCGAGCACGATCCGCATTTGCCCGCCTTGCAGTTCCAGCGGACCGCGAGGTCGGGTGCCTGCGTCGCCTGGATCTGGTGGATGGCGTCGAGGACGACCATGCCCGGCACGGTTTCGACCCCATAGTCGCGGTACGCCCCTGCGCTCTCGCCGTCCGAGCGCCAGACCTTGAAGGTAGCCTTCGACATCTGCTCCTCTCGCAGGGCGCAGCCCTGCGTCACTTCTGTTCTTCGATGATCTGCTTCAGTTCCGCGGGCATCGGCGGAATGGCGACCCGCCGTACCGCCATCGATCCATCCGGCGCCCTCGCCGTCACGATGTTGAACGTCGCGAACTCGGCAACCTTCTCAGGGAAATCCTCGCGGAAATGGCCCCCGCGACTCTCCTTTCGCTCGATCGCGGAGCGCGCGATCGCCTGCGACACGGTGAGGAGGTGGCGCAGGTCGAGGGCCGTGTGCCAGCCCGGGTTGTATTCGCGATGTCCGGTGACTGCCGAGACCGCCGCCCGCGCCTCGAGAGCCGACAGATGCTCGAGCGCCTGCTGCATCTCGCTCTCGGTCCGGACGATCCCGACCAGGGCCTGCATCATCTCCTGCAGCGCCGACTGCACCGTGTATGGGTTTTCGCCGCCCTTGTTCTCGAAGGGACGCACCGCCGCGTCGGTCGCTGTGCGGACCTGGATCGGATCGATAGTTGCCGCGCGGTTCTCGCGCGCAAACTTCGCCGCGTACTCGCCGGCCCGCTTTCCGAATACGAGCAGGTCGGAGAGCGAGTTGCCGCCAAGCCGGTTGGCCCCGTTGATTCCCGCGGCGCACTCCCCCGCCGCAAACAAGCCCGGCACGGTGGACATCTGGCTGTCCGGGTCCACCCGCACTCCGCCCATGATGTAGTGGGTCGTCGGTCCGACCTCCATCGGCTCTTTCGTGATGTCGATGTCGGCGAGCTGCTTGAACTGGTGGTACATGCTCGGCAGCTTGCGCCGGATGATCTCCTCCGAGTTCGGCAGCCGCTTCTTGATCCAGGAGATGTCGAGGAACACGCCGCCCCGAGGGCTGCCGCGTCCCGCCTTCACTTCGTGCATGATGCAGCGGGCCACGTGGTCACGCGTCAGCAGTTCCGGCGGCCGGCGCGCGTTCTTGTCCCCCTGCGTGTAGCGCCAGCCCTCGTCCTCGTTGTCGGCGGTCTGGTTCCGATACGGCTCGGGGATCGAGTCGAACATGAAGCGCCGGCCTTCGCTGTTCAGGAGGATGCCCCCTTCGCCGCGCACCCCCTCCGTCACGAGGATCCCCTGCACGCTGGGCGGCCAGATCATGCCCGTCGGATGGAACTGGATGAACTCCATGTCCATCAGCTCAGCGCCTGCGTGGTACGCCAGCGAGTGGCCGTCGCCGGTGCCCTCCCAGCTGTTGCTTGTGATCTTGTAGGCGCGCCCTGTCCCGCCCGTGGCCACGATGACGGCGGCGGCGCCGAAGACCTTGAATCGCCCGCGCTCGCGTTCGTAGCCGATGGCACCGGCCGCGCGGCCGTCGCTCGTGAGCAGCGCGACGACAGTGAATTCCATGTGGACGTCGAGGCCGCGATGGACTCCCTGGTCCTGCAGCGTGCGGATCAACTCGAGGCCGGTGCGATCGCCGACGTGGGCGAGGCGCGGATACCGGTGGCCCCCGAAGTTGCGCTGGAGGATCTTTCCGTCCGCCGTGCGATCGAAGACCGCGCCCCAGGCTTCGAGCTCGCGCACCCGGTCGGGCGCCTCCTTCGCGTGCAGCTCCGCCATCCGCCAGTTGTTGACGTTCTGACCGCCGCGCATCGTGTCGGCGAAGTGGACTTTCCAGCTGTCGCGGTCGTCCACGTTCGCGAGCGCCGCCGCGACGCCGCCTTCGGCCATGACGGTGTGTGCCTTGCCGAGCAGCGACTTGCAGAGCAGGCCGACCCGGGCGCCCGCGGCCGAGGCCTCGATCGCCGCGCGAAGCCCGGCGCCGCCGGCGCCTATGACGAGGACGTCATACACGTGAGTTTCGTAATCCATCACGCTCGGTATCCGTGTTCCGTGTTCGCGCGCGGCAGGGGCCCCGTCCTCGCCGTGAGGCCGTGACAGGCGAGTCAGAGAATGCGGTAGTCCGTCCACACTCCCATCGAGCAGAGGCGCACGTACAGGTCCGCGAAGCCCACTGAGCAGAGGCTGAGCCACGCGAACAGTTGATGGCGCCTGTTCAACGTCGAAACGCAGGAATAGCACCCGGACAGCGCGGCGGACGACGTGATCACATCCCTGGAGCCCCCGATCAGGTGTCGCAGCGAATGGCAGCTCAGGGT
>JBBWZJ010000065.1:0-3233 GCA_039648985.1 Acidobacteriota bacterium
GAAGTGATGTTGTGGTCACGGACACTCGCGCGTCAGGGCTTCGTAGAGCGCGGCGTCGTGACAGCCGGGTTTGGCACGCACTCTGCCCTATCATTAGAGTTTCACGATGGTCGGCCCGGACCGATCGACCCTTGGAGGTTCCATGCGTGCCATGCTCAAGTCTCTCATCATCGCTCCCGCGCTCCTCGCCATGGCGGCCTGTAACAAGGACAAGCCGGCGGATCCGTCTCTGAACACGGACCTCGGACTGGCGGCCCAGGCGAACAACGGCGCCCCCCTCGACTCCATCACAGCCGCTGAGCGGGCCAAGGCCGCGACGGCTCCGGCTGCGGTTGCTCCGGCCGCGGTTGCTGCGGCGCCGGCGAAGACAACGACGACTCATCGCTCCACGACGACTCACCGCTCGACCTCGTCGGGCAGCTCGAGAAGCACCGCCAGCAGCGGCACAGTGGCAGCCCCTGCTCCTCACGAAGAGATCCACAAGAACACCAAGCGTGATGCGGCGATCGGTGCTGGCGCCGGCGCCATTCTCGGCGGCGTGGTCGGCAAGGGCGGCGTGAAAGGCGCCGTCATCGGCGGTGCCGCGGGTGCCATCCTCGGCGGCGTGATCGGCAACAACGTCGACGTGCAGAAGAAGAAGGTCCCCTGAACGACGGACCGACAGTCTGACGAACGACGAAGGGCACACCGGACACCTGTCGGCGTGCCCTTCGTCAGCGGTCTACCGCCTCACTACGCCGCGTTCGCCACACTGCCTTGCCGCAGACCGCCCCTTCAATTGACAGCCCCGCCCTTCGGGGCTAATATTCGGGGCTGCATCACCCGCGCGCCGCTCCCGCGATTGTGGGAGCGCGTGGTACGCGGGTCTCCCCGCGTTTGCCGGGACAGCATCGTTCCGCGCATCACGCGCGGACAACACCAAGGAAGGGCGTACTGATGGTCGAGATTCATCTCGAGGAAAGCGACCGGCTCGATTGGGCGCTCAAGGCATTCAAGCGTAAGATCGCCAAGGCTGGGATCCTCAAGGATCTCCGCAAGAAGCGCTATTACGTGAAGCCGAGCGAGGCCCGTCAGCTCAAGGCCGCAGCGGCGCGCCGCCGTAGCCGTACCGAGCGCTCGCGCTAGGCCCTCGGGCTCCCGCGCAAGTCACGGATGGCGAAAGAAGACGCGATTCAGCTGGAAGGCTCGGTCACGGAAGTGCTCCCGAACGCCACGTTCCGGGTCCAGTTGACCAACGGGCACAACGTGCTTGCGACACTCGGCGGCAACATGCGCCGCTTCCGCATCCGCGTCCTTGCGGGCGACCGGGTCACGATCGAGGTCTCGCCGTACGACCTCACCAGAGGCCGGATCACCTTCCGACACAAGAACTAGTAGGACGGGCTGGCGGCTTGGCGGTCTGGCGGCATGGCACACCGACATGCTTCGGTGTGCCCTTCGAATATCCGGCGAAACCGCCCGACCGCCCGACCGCCCGACCGCCTACCGTCTCACCGCCTCCAGCGTGGCGCCGCGACGGGTGCCCGGATATGGCATGCCCGGCTTCACCGCCTCCCACAGGATTCGGTTGAACAGCGCCTCGTCCGCCACGTCCTCGATCCGCAGGTCGAGCTGCGACGATTGGCGCGCCCCCCGCGTGTCGGCCGGATTTTTCTCCGCCAGACTGACATCGGGCACGAGCGCCGTCCACGGGCGCAGATCCGGCGCGTCGCTCCAGATGTCGCGGAGCGGGCGCCCATAATGGTCGAACTGTGAGAGGGCATCCAGGCCGAGGATCTCTTCCATCGTTCGGAGTACGTCCGTGGTGTTCGTGAACCGATGCACCGCCCCGGCGCGCGTGTACGGTGAGATCACGAACAGCGGTGAGCGGTGGGAGTCGACGTGATCCGGGCCGTCCTGTGCGTCGTCCTCGAGGACGAACACCACGGTGTTCTTCCAGAACGGACTGCGGCTCAGCGCCTCGATGATGCGACCGAGCGCGAGATCGTTGTCCGCCATGTGGGCGCGCGGCGTCGGTTTGCCCGCGCTCGCGCCCGAGGTGTGGTCGTTCGGCAGCCGCACGATCTCCAGTGCCGGCATCACCCCTCGTCGGCTGAACTCCGCCAGCTCCGCGATCCACACGTCGGCCCGTCGCTGGTCGGGAATCGCCAGGTTGAAGCCGGGAAAGGTCGGATTGGTATGCGAGGCGAGGAACGGCTTGTCGCCTCGGTAGCCCGCGGGGAGCACGTCGTCCCAATCTGTGCTGTCGGACACCACGAACTCCCCGTAATTGCGGAAAGTGATCCCCTTCTGCTGCGCGAGGTTCCAGAGATATCCCCGCGCCGGCTCGTTCGGGTCGTCGTCGAGCACGACAGTCCGCTTGCCCCACATCGCCCCTTCGTAGTCATAGCTGCGGCCCCGCGACGAGTAGTTCGGCTGCACGGTCTTCTGGAGATAGTCCGTCGTATACGCCGCCGTCGACCAGTTGTGGCCGTCCGCGCTCACCTCCGCACTCACGAAGAAGCGGTCGAACGTCCCGAATCGCTCGGCGAGCGCGTGATGGTTGGGCGTCACCCGACGTCCGAACAGCACGAGTGACGTGTCGCCGTCCGCGCCGTCGAGATCGCCGAGGATCTGATCGTAGGTGCGGTTCTCCTTGATGACGTAGATGACGTGCTCGAACGGCGGATATCGGCGCGCAGCCGCGCGCGGCTCCGTCCATCCGTTGGCGCGCGCGACGCGGTCGCTATAGCGCCGCAGCGTCGCCGCATCCGCGCCCGCGAACGGCGCGATCATCAGTGAGCCGCTGAGCTGAGAGAATGTCGTGTTGACCTTGGCCGCTCTTCCACGATCGCGCGCCGTTCCGGGCTGCGGACCATCGGGATTGGCCAGAGTCCCGCGTCCCTTGCCGCTTGCGACCAACAGCGTGTCGCCACGAACGAGCACCGCGGTGGGATACCAGCCACTCGGGATGCGTCCCACGAGTCGATCGTCGCCGGTGCTCGTCGCGATCCCGCTCGATGACGGCGCGAGGTCGAACACCGCCACGGCGTTCGCGTCGCCCTCGGCCACGAATAGCCGATGACCGTCGGGCGAGAGTGCGAGCGCGTTCGGCGTGCTCCCCTCGCCCGGACCTTCCGGCGGTGGATCGAGCAGCTCGCCCACGACCCTGCGACGCAGGAGATCGACCGAGAGCACGCGATCCGTCGTCGCCGATGCGACGAACAGCCGATTACTGCGGTTGTTCAATAGCA
>JBBWZJ010000095.1:0-7557 GCA_039648985.1 Acidobacteriota bacterium
TGAGGCGCGCGGCGGTGCTTTCCGCGACCCTCGACGCGCTGGCTGACCTGGCCGACATCCGCGGGTCCGCTGGCGAAGGGGACGAATTGCGCCGCGCGGCGGCCGCGATCAGCGGTCTCACTCCGGCCGAAGCGGCTGCGCTCGAGCGGCGCGCCAGCCGCGACCGCGCCGGCACCGAACCTGGCTTCAGCCCGCACGCGCTCGCGCGCCTGCACGAAGTCGCCCTTGGGGGGCACGACCTTGCGCTGATTGCCGCGCGTGCTGGCATCCCGACACTGCTCCGGCGGCTCCTCGAGTTGGAGGTGGCGTCGAGCGCCGAGGCGCTCGCGCTGGTTCGGCAATTCGGCGTCGTCACGCTCCCCGACCTCCAGCTCGCCCTGGACGAGGGCCGTCTGAAGCAAGTTGGCGAGAAAACTCTCGAGCAGCGGCTGCGTCCCGCGGCGGCGGCGCTCGATATGGAAGTGCGTCGTCTCACTCTGGGGCGGGCTACCGACTTGACGGAAGCGGCGCTCGGTGCCGTAGCGCGCTGCTGCCCCGCTGTCGATCTCCTGACGGCGGCAGGCGACGTGCGCCGCTTCGAAGCTCTGGTCTCGTCCGTCGTAATCGTGGGCCGTGCGTCGGATCCCGCCAGTGCGATCGAGGCCCTCTCAGCGATGCCGGCTGTCGATGACGTACGGCACCGGGCCCCGCGACGGGCGCTCGTTCTCATGCAGCAGGTGGAGGTGGATATCCGGATTGCCGCCCCCGATGACTACGGAACAGTACTCTTCAACGCGACCGGATCCCGTGCGCACCTGCGGGCGGTGCACGAGCGGCGACACCAGCGACCCCGGCTCTCGCCCGGCGAAGAGGCGCTCTATGCGCATGCGGGCCTGCCGTTCATCCCCCCCGAGCTCCGCGAAGGCTCGGGCGAAGTCGAAGCCGCGGCGGCCGGTTCGCTCCCGGTGCTCCTGCAGCGCGAGCATATTCGCGGCGATCTGCACATGCACACGGTCTACAGCGACGGTGCGGACACGCTGGAAGCGATGGTCGCGGAATGTGCTCTCATCGGCTACGAGTACATCGCGATCACCGACCATTCGGAACGTGCGGGCGCGGCACGGACCCTGTCGCGCGGCGATGTCGAGCGCCAGCGCGACGACATCGCGGCGGTGCGGGAACGCTACCCGCGCATGACGATCCTGCACGGCGTCGAGGTGGACATCATGCCCGATGGCCGCCTCGACTTCGAGGATGCGGTGCTCGAGACGCTCGACATCGTCCTCGCGTCGCTGCACGACCCTGCTCACCAGGATGCCAAGCGGTTGACGGCGCGATGTATTCGCGCGATCCGGCATCCGCTCGTCACGGTCATCACCCACCCCGCCAACAGGCTCGTCGGCCGCCGGCCAGGGTATGCGCTGGACTTCGACGCGGTCTACGCCGCGGCTGTCGAGACCGGTACGGCGCTCGAAGTGGACGGTGCCCCGTCGCACCTCGATCTGGACGGCGAGCATGCGCGGCGGGCCGCCGCGGCCGGTGTCACGCTGACCGTGGATAGTGACTGCCACCGTTTCCGCGCCCTGCACCGGCAGATGGCCTTCGGGATCGGGACCGCACGCCGCGGCTGGGTCGAACCGGGGCACGTGCTCAATACCCGTCCGATCGCCGAGGTCCAGGCCTTCATCGCAGCCAAGCGCCGGCGGCTCGCCTGAGCTCCCGCGGCGCTTTCGCCGCGCCAACCCGCTCCGCGGCTGGTAAGATGAACGCCTGCGCCTTCCACTTGAATGAGTCGAATCTCGATCGTGTTGCCGGCCTTGCTGCTGCTGGCGGCCTCGACGCATGCCGCCCGCCAGGCACCCGCGGCGCGCCCCGCGCCGGAGCCCCGCCAGCAGTCCGCCCAGGAGGTCGCTGCGGCACTCCAGAAGAAATACGACGCCATCCGCGACTTCACCGCAGACTTCGTCCACGAATCCGAGGGAGGCGTGCTCCGAAAGAAGCAGACCGAGAGCGGCGTCGTGCAGGTGAAGAAGCCGGGCAAGATGCGGTGGGATTACAAGAAGCCCGAGCCAAAGGTATTCGTGTCGGACGGGCGCCGCATTTATCTGCACGTCCCCGCCGATAACCAGGTCATCGTCAGTCCGGTCCCCGAAGGGGATCAGGCGACGACGGCGGTGCTGTTTCTCGTAGGAAAGGGGAACCTGACGCGCGATTTCACTGTGAAGTACATGCCGGGAGCCGCCGCCGACGCGTATGCGCTGCGCCTCCAGCCGAAGCTGCCCGATCGCGATTACGACTGGCTCCAGATCGTCGTGGACCGCCGCACGCTGCAAATCCGCTCGCTGAGCGCTGCCGACAGCCAGGGCGGCCGCTCCACTTTCCAGTTCTCCAATCTCAAGGAGAACGTCGGGGTGTCCGACAAGGTCTTCGAGTTCAAAATCCCGCGTGGAGCCGATGTGACGACCAATGGCGAAGCGGCACGCTGACCGCCTCCGTACGCTGTCCGGACGTGCGGTCGTTGCAGCCGCACTGCTGACGGGCGCGTGTGCGACGAGCTCCGCATATCGTGCAGGCCAGAAGGCCGAGACGGCACAGGATTACGACCGCGCGGTCGTGGATTACACGAAGGCGGTTCGCGCCAAACCAGAGGACCGCACCGCACAGCTCGCACTCGAGCGCGCGCGCGTTCGAGCCTCGCAGGAACACTATTTCCGCGGCCGGCGGCTCCAGGCAACCGAGCGGTTCGAAGAAGCGCTCGCCGAATTTCAGCTGGCTTCGGAGCTGAATCCCTCTGCCGCGGACGTGGACGCAGCGCTCCGCGAGACCCGGCAGAAGCTCCGAACCCGGCTCGCTGTCTCACGCGAAGGCAAGACCGAGCTGCAGGCGCTCATCGAGCGTTCCCGCGACCTGGCGCCCGCCGGGCTCGAGCTCCCTGAAGGGGTGAAGCTGCCCGATTCCCTCGTGTTCAGCAATGCCGGCAGCACGATGGTGTTCAGGGCGCTTGGGCGATGGGCGGACCTGAACGTCATCTTCGATCCGGGCTTCCGCGATGCCCCCATCACCGTGGATCTCCGCAACATTTCGCTTCCGGACGCGCTCGCTTCGCTGACGGCCAGCACGCGCACGTTCTACAGAGTCACCGCGCCCCGGACCATCACGATTGTTCCGGACACTCCGGCCAAGCGCCGCGAATACGAAGAAGCCGTCGTCCGCACCTTCTATCTGAGCAACGCCGACATCAAGGAGGTCGTCGATCTTCTTCGGGTTGTCGTCGACGTGCGTCAGATTTCCCCGATCACGGCCACGAACGCCATCTCGATCAAGGACACGCCCGAGCACGTCGCGGCGGCGGCCCGACTGATCGCGGCGGTGGACAAGGCGCGACCCGAGGTCGTCATCGAGGTGGAACTGCTCGAGGTCGACCGCAGCCGGCTCCGTGAGTATGGGCTGGAGCTGGCGAGCTCCGGCTCAGCACCCGGCATCGCCGGATCGGCGGACGTCAACCGCACGGGATTTTCGCTTCAGACGCTGCGCAACCTGACGCAGGCCGATGTGCTGCTCTCCGGCCTGCCGGGCGTGTATTACCGGCTTCTCAAGAACGACGCGAATACGCGGACGCTTGCCAATCCACAATTGCGAACGTCCGAAGGACTCACCGCACAGGCACGGTTCGGCGAGGACGTGCCGATTCCGGTGACGCAGTTCGCGCCTATCGCGACCGGCGGAATCAACCAGCAGCCGATCACGTCGTTCAATTACCGGACGATTGGCGTCAACATCGACATCACACCGCGGACGCATCATGACGACGAGGTGACGCTGGCGTTGAAGGTGTCTCTGAGCAATCTGTCAGGCACCGGATTCGCGGGGCTCCCCACATTCGGCAACAGGGAGATCACGACGACGATCAGGTTGAAGGACGGCGAGACGAACATGCTCGCTGGCCTGATCCGCGACGAGGAGCGGACGGTGCTCTCCGGGACGCCCGGGTTGAGTGACCTGCCCGTCATCGGTCACCTGTTCGCGAGCCGCCACAAGGAATCGCAGCAGACCGACATCATCCTCACGCTCACGCCGCACATCGTCCGCGTCCTCGACCTGTCGGAGGCGGACTTGCGGCCGTTCCGCCTCGGGCGCGACTCGAACGGCGCCGTTGTGGAGCTGCCGAACATCCAGTTGCCACCCCCACGCGATCGCGACGACAACGCGCCCTCGCCGGGTCCCGCGGGTCCCGGCGGCGCGTTCCCGCAACCGCTGCAGCCCTCCGCGCCCGCCACCCCGCCCGTGGTCAAGAAGCCGGGCGACCAGCGGTAGGCGCCCGGCTCCGTCGGCCCGGCCCCGAGTCCCGAATTCAGCCTTCGCGCTCGACGACCGCACCGAGCGACTGGAGCCGCTCGACGAGCGAACCGTAGCCGCGCTCGACCGTCTCGAGCGGCGTGACCCTGCTCTCCCCCTCGGCCGCCAGCGCGGCAGCGATGAGCGCCATGCCGGATCGGAGATCCCGGCTGTCCAGGTCGCGGCCGCGCAGCCTGGCCGGGCCGCTCACGATGATCCGATGCGGATCGCACAGGAACAGGTCGGCTCGCATCGCGCTCAGCTGTTCGAGCGCAAACAGTCGCAGCTCGTAGAGCCAGTCGTGGACGAGCGTCCGGCCGTCGGCCTGCGTGGCGAGCACGGTCACGAGGCTCACCATGTCGCTGGGGAACCCGGGCCAGAGGCCAGTCGTGATCCGTCGCGCGGCGGTAAGGGTCGAGGGTTGGACGACGAGGCGGTCGTCGGAGTAGTCGCAATTGAGCCCCATCTTCTTGAGAGGTGCCGCAACGACTTCCAGGTCCCGCGTGCGGGCGCCGGTCACCTCGATGTCGCCACCCGTGATCGCGGCGGTGACCCCCCAGCTGCCCGCCTCGATGTAGTCGCCGTCCAGACGGTGCTCGGCTCCGCTGAATCGGACCGGCGCTTCGACGCGGATCGTGGACGTGCCCTCGCCCTCGATGCCGGCGCCCATCGCGCGCAGGAACCGGCAGAGCTCCACGACGTGCGGCTCCATCGCGGCGTGGCGAATCTCCGTACGTCCGCTCGCGGCCACAGCACCCAGCAGGGCAGTCTCCGTCCCGGTGACCGACGCTTCATCGAGGTAGAAGGAGGCGCCATGGAGCCCATTGGCCGACTCGAGCGAGTACCCTGGCTCGTCGCGCTGGACGGCGCCCATCGCTGCCAGCGCCTGCAGATGCGTGGTGATCGTCCGCCGCGTGGGAAAATCGCCCCCCGGTTGTGCGAGACGCGCAGAGCCCGTCCGGGCGAGCAACGGCCCGAGCAGAAGAACCGATCCCCGCAGCTTGCCGACCAGGACGGGATCCGGACAGTCGCTCGTCACGCGCGCGCACGTGACGCGCAGTGTCGAGGTCCCGCGGCCTTCCACCGTGGCGCCGAGACCCGTCATGATCTCCGCAAGGACGTCCACGTCGCGGATACGCGGCACGTTCCTGAGAACACATTCGCGATCGGTGAGCAGGCACGCCGCGAGCAGCGGCAGCGCGGAGTTCTTGTTTCCCTCGACCGTGATGCGCCCGGAAAGCCGGCGCCCGCCTTCGATCCTGAGCTTGGCCATGTGTCCTCTGAAGCTTCAATCGTTCCTGCGGGACCGGCGGCTCACCTCCGCTCCGCGGGCCACCCGAGATACACGATCTCCTCGCGCAGCGTGACGCCGAACTGTTTCCTGACGTCCGCTTTGCATCGGCGGATGAGCGACCGTATCTCGTCCGCCGACGCCCCGCCCTCGTTGACGATGAAGTTCGCATGCGTGGCGGACACGAGCGCGCCGCCCTCCCGAGCGCTCTTCAGCCCCGCGCGATCCACGAGCGCGCCGGCGGAATATGGAATTCCCTCGGGAACGGCGTCAACCGACGGCTGCGGATTCTGAAATATGCAGCCGGCACTTGGCGCTTCGAGCGGCTGCGTGCGTTTTCGAAACGCCAGCGAATCGCGCGCGACAGCGCGCAGCACGACAGGGTCACCGGTGGTGACCCGCAGATCCGCCGAGACCACCACTTCGCCGGTTCGCTGCAGGCGGCTGAAGTCGTACGCGAATTCCAACTCGCGAGCCGGCACATCCACCAAAGCCCCGTTCGGGGTGACGAGTCTCACCCGCTCGATCAACTCGCTGATGAGACGCCCTCGAAAATGCGCGTTTCCGAAGACGGCGCCGCCCAGAGTTCCAGGTGTTCCGGCCCACGCTTCCAATCCCGCCAGACCGCGGCCGACGGTCCACCGCACGAGCCCGTTTATCGTGACGCCCGCATCGGCGCGGACCAGCGAAGGACCGAGGGGGACGACATCGCCGCCATGCAGGCGTAAGACGAGGCCCTCGACCCCCGCGTCCGCCACGAGCACGTTCGATCCTCCACCGAGCGGCGTGACCGGCACGCCCGCGGTCCGTGCAATCGCCATCGCCCGCTGCACGTCGTCACCCCGCTGCAGCGTGATGAGCCACTCGGCCGGGCCGCCCACCTTGAAGGTCGTCAGCGGCGCGAGCGGCACGTTCCGGCCGACGCAGTGCGCGCCGAAGGCTTCGACGAGGCGCTGATCGAACGTGTTCATCGTCACGAGGCGCCGAGTGCCGCTTCCTGGCGCCGAAGCGCCTGGATGGCCTCGGGGCGCGAGCAGGCCACGAATTCGATCCAGTCGCCCGGTGCGAGCTGTCCGGCGATCGGCAGGTCGGCCGAGATCACAGTTGCGATCCTGGGATAGCCGCCCGTAGCCGGCCGATCCGCCATCAGCAGAATCGGCTGCCCTGACCCGGTTACTTGCAGCGATCCAAATGGAGTGGCGTCTGACAGCATCCCGGGCTCCGCGCCGCCCGGCACAATGGGACCGTCCAACCGGTATCCCATGCGATTCGAGTCCGGTGTAATCACGAAGCGCGACTCCAGCAGCCTCCTCACGGCGGCGTCAGGGAACCGGACGTCATGAGGCCCCATCAGCACGCGCAGACGCGCGCCGCCCGACGGCAACGCTGCGCGCGCACCTGCCTCGACATGGACGACCGGGCCCGTGCCAACGCGTAGTTCGTCATCCGGCAACAGCGCGCGGCCGCCGAACGGCCCCATCCGGCTGACGATGCTCGTGGCCTGGCTGCCGAATGTCGCGGGGACATCGAACCCGCCGCGAACCGCAAGCGTCGCGCGCGCACCGGCGGCACGTGCACCGAAACGAAGTATCGCGCCGTCCGGAACTTCGAACGCGCTGCGGGTGTCGGCCGACTTGCCGTTCACCTGCAAGGGGAATTCCGCGCCTGCGACGGCACAGAGGACATGCCCACTCGCGCGCAGTTCAGGCCCGACGATCGTCACTTCGAGCGCGGCCGACCGATCGCCGTTGCCGACCAGCCGGTTCGCCAGCCGGTGGGAGTAAAGATCCATCGGGCCCGCGACCGGCACGCCGCTCGACTGGTGACCCCAGCGGCCGAGGTCCTGCACCGTCGTCAACATCCCGGAACGGAGGACAGTCAACGACGCCATCAAGGGCCCACCCGATCGAACGTCGCACGGTCGACGGCATGAAACGTGACCTCGTCCCCCG
>JBBWZJ010000149.1:0-7824 GCA_039648985.1 Acidobacteriota bacterium
GCCCTCGTCGAAGCGGCGCGGGCCGGCATCGCCGCCGCCGAGCGCGCCGAGGCCGAGCGCCGGGCGGCTGCCGAGCACGCCGCGGCACTGCGCGCGGTCCGGGTCTCGCTCTGCGAACGCCTCGAAAAAGTCTCTGCCGAACGCGCCCTCGAAGAACTCGAGAGCGCGCGTGCCGAGTGGGAAGGCCTGCCGGAACCCTCCGCAGACATCGCGGATCGTACGCTCCAGACCCGGTTCGTCGAGGCCACCCAGGCTGCAGCTGCGCGCCACGAGAACTATCAGGACCGCGTGCGCATCAACGAGCGGCTCGAAGCCCTGTCGATGGAAGCCGAACGGCTGGCGAGCGGGGAGCAGTCCTCCGAGGAGGCCTGGGCCGCAGTCCAGGCTGAGTGGGCATCCCTGCAGCAGCGGACCGACTCGATCGATCCCGCGGCCGCCGAACGATTCGCCGCGGCCGACGCCCGCGTGCGGATTCGTGCCGAGGAACGTCGCGCCGCGTCCGAGCGGACGATCCGGCAGCACGTGCAGAGGCTCGAGCAGCTGCTCGAGCGGGCCACCATCCGGTCCACCGCCGAGGACCTGACGTTGCGCGAGGCCGACCGGCTGGCGCGCGAGCTGCGCGCCGCGCTCGAGGCACCGGCACTGCCGGGCCGCGAGCACCAGCCGCTGCTCGAGCGGCTGAAGGCCGCGCAGGCGGCTATCGCGCCGAGGCTGCACGAGCTCCGCGAGCTGGACGAGTGGAAACGCTTCGCGAACGCTGCCGTGCAGGAGGAGCTCATCGCGCGGACCGAGGCGCTGCGACGCAAGTACGGCTTCGATACCCCGGAAGGGGTCAAAGCGGAAGATCTCGAGAAGGTCGCCCGCGATCTCCACGAGATCCAGGAGCGCTGGAAGCAGGCGGCCGAGGCGCCGCGGGCCCAGGCCCAGGCGCTGTGGCACCGGTACCGCCAGGCGGCGGACCCGATTCAGGCCAAGGCGCGCGAGTTCTTCGCGCTCCGCGTCGAGGAGCGGAAGAGCAACCTCGAACGCAAGATCGCCCTCATCGAACGCGCCGAGGCGCTCTCGACGTCGAGCGACTGGATCAAGACGGCGGACGAGTTGAAGAAGCTCCAGGCCGAATGGCAGGCGATCGGACCCGTGCCGCGCCAGGAGACCCGCGCCACGTGGAAGCGCTTCCGCGAGGCGTGCGACGCGTTCTTCACCCGTCGCAACGCCGACCTCGCGCTGCGCAAGGAGACATGGGCGGCCAACCAGGCCCGCAAGGAAGCGCTCTGCGCCCGCGCCGAGGAGCTCGCCTCCTCGACCGACTGGGACAGGGCGTCCGCCGAAATCCGCCGGCTCCAGGCCGAGTGGAAAACGGTCGGTCCGGTGCGCAGGACGAAGTCCGAAGCCCTCTGGCAGCGGTTCAGACTCGCCTGCGACACGTTCTTCGACCGCTACAAGCGGCGCGACGAAATCGAGCTCGAGGCGCGTCAGGCCGATCGCGAAGCGCTGGTGATGGAGCTCGAGTCGCTCGTCGCCGGTGAACGCAGCGACGAAGGGGGACTGCACGCGCCCGAGGTCATGGGCGACATCGCCCCGCCGGCCCCGTCGCCGTTCGATAACGCCGCCCTGCTCGAGCGCGTGCGATCGCTGCGCAGCCGCTGGAACCAGTCGTCGCCGACAGTCCGCCAGGGCGCCGACCCGCTGAGCCCGCGCTTCATGAACGCACTCGAACGGCTCATCGCGGCGTATCCGGACGCGTTCCGCGGCACCGAGCTCGACACAGACGCGAACCGCCGGAAGATGGAGAAGCTCTGCGAGCGTGTGGAAGGATTCCTGAAGGAGGCTGTCGCGCCGCCGAGCTCCTCCCAGGCACTCGCGATGATGCTGCGCGAGGCGCTTGCGTCGAACACCATCGGCGGCCGGGCCGGCGAAGAGACGAAGTGGCGCGCGATGGCCGACGACGTGCGCAGCGCGCAGGCCGCGTGGACGCGGCTTGGACCGGCCCCGGGCGAAACCGGGCGGCAGTTGAACGATCGGTTCCACCGCGCGTGCAGCCGGTTCTTCGAGCAGTACCGGCGCCACGCACCCCAGAACACTCCCCAGCCGCAGCGCGGAAGACCCGTCGGGGCACGGTAGCGGCGTCGCGCGCGTTCAGCGCGCCGCGGCGCTGTACGCGATCCTGCCGCCGACGATCGTGTAGACGACTCTGGCGCTCAGGATCTCCTCGTCCGGGACCATGAGGATGTCTTTCGACAGCACCGTCATGTCGGCGAGCTTCCCGACCTTCAGCGACCCACGCGTGTCCTCCTGGAACGCCGCATAGGCGCCGTTGATCGTGTACGACGCGAGCGCTTCCATGCGGCTCATACGCTGATCCGGATAGAACACCGTCCCTGATTTCGTCCGGCGGGTCACGCTCGCGTAGAAGTTGGGGATGGGATTCACGTCCTCGACCGGCGCATCGGTGCCGTTCGCCACCCTGGCTCCGCTCTTCATCAGCTTCTGCCACACATATGCGCCCTCTTCGGCCCGTTTGGGTCCGAGACGATCCAGGACGTACGGGGCGTCGGACGTGCAGTGGATGCCCTGCATCGACGCGATCACACCAAGCTGGCCGAATCGCGGGATGTCAGCGGCGGCGAGGTGCTGCGCATGCTCGACGCGCCAGCGCAGGCCGCTCTTCGACGGATTCGCCCTGAACGTCCGCTCGAAGAGATTGAGGGTCTCGCGGTTGGCCCGGTCTCCGATCGCGTGGACACAGAGCTGGTAATCGTTCGCGATCGCGAGCCGCGCGGTCTCTTCGATCGACTCGACGGACGTCGTGTTGAGTCCCGTGCTGTCCCGCTTGTCGCTGTAAGGCTCCAGCATCCATGCGCCACGCGAGCCGAGCGCGCCGTCCATCTGGCGCTTGAGCGCGCGGACGGTCAGGTGCCCGGCGGCGTAGTCGATTGTCCGATAGCGTTTCAGGTTCGGCGCTGCGGCGGCGTTCCCTTCCGAGACCATGACCCAGAGGCGCACGCCGATTCGGCCTTCGTCGATCAACGCCTTCATTCGATCGATCGTCGCGAACGAGGAGCCCGCGTCCTCGAACGACGTGATCCCCTTCGAGAGCGCCTCGGTCGACGCGAGCTCCAGCGCCTTGCGGTCACGGCTGGCGTCCCCGGCCCCCGTCCGCACGAGAGTCTCGGCCGTCTCGCGCAGCAGCCCTGTCGGTTCACCCCGATCGTCGTGGAGGATTTCCCCGCCGGACGGCGCCGGCGTCGCCCGCGTGATGCCCGACACAGCCAGCGCCCGGGCGTTCACGAAGACCGCGTGTCCGCTCGCGTGCGTCAGCAGGACCGGGTTGCCGGGGGAAACGGCGTCGAGTGACGCATGGGTCGGGAATCCCTCCACGTTCGGGTCGGGCTTCGCCGTCCACTTGTCCTGGTGCCAGCCCCGGCCGACGATCCACTCACCAGGCCTGGCCGTCCTGACGGCGGCGGCAACGAGGCCCACTATCTCCGGCCAGCTGGTCGCCTGCGTCAGATTGAGCTGGAGCTGCGCCTCGCCGACGCCACTGAAGTGGCCGTGGCTCTCGATGAACCCCGGGATGACGAGCTGTCCGTGCAGGTCGATGACACGGGTCGCGGTGCCCGTGTAGCGCTGCAGCTCTGCGCTCGATCCGAGCGCGATGATGCGATCGCCGCGGACCGCGACCGCCTCGGCCCCAGGACGCTCGTCGTCTACCGTCACCACCCGCGCGTTCGTCAGCAGCAGGTCCGCCGCAACGAGCGGCGGCTGCTGCCGTGCCTGCGGCGCGCGCGCGGCGAGCACCATCCCGGCCGCACCGAGCAGGAGTACAGAGCCGACTCGCGATCGTAGACGCACTCGCCGTTCCTCCGGACGCAGCCGCAACGTCTTCCGCCCAACCGCCGCAGCTACACCCTCAATCTCCGAACCCTGAACCCTGAACCCGAACCGGAACCCTGAACCCCGAACCGGAACCCTGAACCCTGAACCGGAACCCCGAACCCCGAACCGGAACCCCGAACCCCGAACCCGGAACCCCGAACCCCGAACCCGGAACCCCGAACCCTGTCCTCACCCAACCAACTTCTCGAAATTACCGCCGAAGATCGCTGCGCGGTCGGTGTCCGACAGCCCGGCTGCGCGGGTCGCGGCTTCCTGCGCCGCATAGACCGGCTGCTGCCATCCGCGGGGGAAGAACGACGAGTCGGTCCCGAAGATCACCCGCTCCGATCCGACGACCGCCACCGCCTGACGGAAGACGGCGTCCAGCGTGAGGCCGGGATGGTATTTCAGCCAGCCGTTGGAGCTGGACGTATCGAAATGGATGTTCGGGCACTGGTCGGCGGCCATGAGCGCCTCGCGAAAGAGGCCGGCGCCGAAGTGCGGCACGATGACGCGGACGGCAGGGAACCGCGCCGCCGTCGCCGCAAGTGCCAGCGGATCGCCGAGCCGCATGTCGAACGGCGAGAGCAAGCCGAGCTTTCTCCGGATCCCCATGCTCAGGACGCCGCAGTGCGCGAACACGACGGCCCCTTCGGACGCAGCGGCCGCAAACACGTCCCGCACGCGCTCGTCATCCAGCCGATATCCGTGCATCGCGGGGAACAGGCAGATCCCGCGCAGCCCGTGGCCCCCGAGCACCTGCGAGAGCCGGCTCTTCACGTCCCCCTGCAGCGGATTGAACATGAAGAACCCCACGAACCGCGAGGGGTGTCTCCGGACGGCGGCGGCAACCGAGTCTTCGTCGCCGGTGATGCTCGCGATGAGCGCCACCCGCGATACGCCGTGGCGATCGAGCTCGGCGACCCACCGGTCCGCGAGCTCCTCCACCGTTCCGGGATCGTTCCACCCCACGCGGTGCGATACTGCCGTCGCGCGGCCGGTCTCGGGCAGGTCCCGCAGGCCCTGCGACAGAATCTCGAGAAATCGCGACGAGAACAGATGACAGTGGATATCGCACAAGTGCATGGTTGAAGCCGCCATCATAATCGGGCTCGTATCGGACACGCACGGACTTGTGCGCCCCCGGTTGTTCGACGCGCTGCAGGGTGTGTCGCGCATTCTGCACGCCGGCGACGTGGGAGGCCATGGCGTGCTGGACGAACTGGGCGCCATCGCGCCCGTCCTGGCGGTCTACGGCAACGTGGATCCCCCCGGCCCACCTCTCGAGGGGCGTCAGCTCGTCACCGCAGGAGGGCTGACGGTCCATGTGAGCCACGGCCACGAGCTGGGGAGCCCCACGCCGGCGAAGCTGCTCGCCGCCTACGGCGGCGACATCGTCGTGTACGGCCACACGCACAAGGCGCTCGTGCAACGTCATGGTGCGAGGCTCGTCGTCAACCCTGGCGCCGCGGGCCCGCGGCGCTTCAACCTGGCGCCGTCGGTCGCGCGCCTGACCATCGCGGGTGGCCGCGCGGACGTCGAGATCATCGAGCTGCGGTGAGCGCCGTCCTGTCCGGGCCGGACAGAGCGATCGCCTTCAGCCGCCGGTCGACCACCAGGAAGTACGGAATCGCGAGCGCCGAGAGCGTGGCCGCGGCGGCGAACGCCGTTCTGAATCCATAGTGCTGAATCATCCAGCCTATCGACGTGGACCCCGTCCCGATGCCCGTGTCGAAGGCGGCCAGGATGGCGCCGAAGGCTGCACCGCGGCGTGCCGCACTGACTTCACGCATCACGTACCCGACGTAAACCGGATACGCCGTACCGAAGCCGATGCCGAAAATCAGCGCCGAGGCGATCATCAGCGGCCGCGTGCCGCCGACGGCCAGGCACCCGAGCCCGATCGTGATGAGCAGGAGGCACGGCAGGAAGATCCGCCGGTACCCGAATCGATCGCCAAGGCGCCCGGCAGCCGGACGCGTCAGCAGCACGACCGCGGCGAGCGTTGTCAGGTAGATGGCCTTCGGGCGCACCTGGTTCGCGTCGGCGTACAAGGCCGTGAAGCTGGTGATGCCGCCGTACCCGAACGAGTAGAGGAAGAGCGTCACCGACATGATGAGCACCCGCCACTCGATGACGCCGCGCGGCGGGCCCGCGTGCGAGCCCTCGGGAATGGGCACCTCGCGAAGCTGCGACGCGATGACGGCCATCACGATGTTCAAGGCCGCCGATTCGGCGCACAGCCACCACCAGCCCTGTCGATAAATCCAGAAACCCACCGTGGGCGCCACCGCCAGCGCCGACACACTGGCGAGGCCCCAGTACCCGATGCCCTCCGCCCGGCGCGCAGCGGGCAGCATGTTGGTCATGAACGCGGCGGACGCAGAAAGGAGCCCTGACCAGAAGACGCCGTGAACGACGACGAGCGCGAGCATCCATCGATAGTCGGTAATGAACCCGTACAGGATCGAGAAGCCGGTGATCGCGATGCTCGAACCAATGAGGACGCTGCGCTGCCCGACGCGGTCGACGATGGCGCCCGTGAGCGGGGCGGAAAAGGCGGACGAGTACGTCAGGAAGCCCAGGAACAGCCCGGATGCGAAGGTCGATCCGCCGAGATCGTGAATGTGGAACGGCGCGGTGGGCAGCAGCTGGAACACCGACAGGAACACGGTGAACGTGAACCCGCACATCACGAAGAATCCGGGAGTGAACAGACGGTCTGACGCCGACATCGCGCCTTCACTTTATCATCCGCTCGCACCGAGCCGGCCGCGGTGGCTCGCGCGCATCGTGTGTCGCGACGTCTTCGGAGGCAGCGGCACTTACGCTAAGATCGATCCATGACGCAGGATTTCAGCGGGTTCAGACCGTCGAAGCTCTGGAAGCAGATGTCGCCCGACCGCCGCGTGGCTGCGGCGCAGCTGTTCTGGGCCGACGATCAGTCGACCGAGCAGCAGCTCGAGGCCGTGGCGGCCCTCGCCGCGCACATGAAGTTCCGCGCCAAGAGCGTGATCGGCCTCCCGCTCGAGAAGAAAGCCAAGTACCTCTCCACGATGCCCAATGTGTCGGATGCCGTCGCGGCGCGCGCCCTCGTGAACTATCATCTCGAACGGCAGCGGCCCATGATGGGGGCGTTCCTCGACAGCCTCGGGATTGCGCACGAGGACGGCCTGATTAACGAGGAGAACGTCACGAAACCCGATCCCGAGAAGCTTCGAACCGCGGCGAAAGAGCTCGCCGGAAAGTTTCCGCCCTCCGACGTTTCGCTGTATCTGAGCACGCTCGTCTCCCAGGACCCCGACACCTGGGGAACCCTGGCCGAAGCGATCCCGTGAGCGGCTGACGTGCTCGCGATGCTGATCACCGCGTCGCTCCTGATGCACCAGCGGGCCGGGGTCCCGGCTCCGGGGCTCGAACCGGCGCTCCGCCGGATCATCGCGGCGAGCGGCGCAGAGGTCGCCGTGGCCTACCGCGCGCTCGACGGCCGGGATGCCGTGTTCGTCGATGCGGACAAGACGTTCCATGCCGCGAGCACGATGAAGGTGCCGGTCATGATCGAGCTGTTCCGGCAGGCGCACGCCGGCGCGCTCACCTTCGACGACGCTCTCCCTATCCGGAACGAATTCCACAGCATCGTCGACGGCAGCCGCTACGCGCTCGCCGAAGACGATTCCGCAGACGCGGATGTCGTCGCCGCTCTTGGCCGCACGCTGACGCTGCGGCAGCTGTGCGAGGCGATGATCACCGTGAGCAGCAACTTCGCGGCGAACCTCCTCATCGAGAAGCTCGGCATCGAAAACATCCGCCGCACTGTGGCATCTCTTGGTGCGGAGGGCATGCAGGTCCTCAGGGGTGTCGAGGACCAGAAGGCGTTCGACAAGGGGTTGAACAACACGACGACGGCGCGGGGGCTGCTGGTGCTTCTCGAGCGGATCGCGCAGGGGC
>JBBWZJ010000171.1:0-8715 GCA_039648985.1 Acidobacteriota bacterium
TCATCGACCAGGCGCTGAAAGGCCACAGCCAGCTCTTCGTACGTGCCGCGCAGCGTCGTCCGGTGCTCGCCGTCGATGAAGATGGGGCAATTGGGCGCTTCGCCGGTGCCGGGCAGGCTAATGCCGATGTTCGCGGCCTTCGACTCGCCGGGGCCGTTGACGACGCAGCCCATGACGGCGAGCGTCATCATTTCGACCCCTTCGTGCTGAAGCTTCCACTCCGGCATGCGCTCCCGGATGTAGTCCTGCGTGCGCTCGGCGAGCTCCTGGAACGTGCTGCTCGTCGTCCGGCCGCAGCCGGGGCATGCGGTGACGCTCGGCGAGAACGATCTGATCCCGAGGGCCTGCAGCAGCTCGCACGCGGCGTACACTTCCTCGCGGCGATCGCCGCCGGGTCGAGGCGTCAGCGACACGCGGATGGTGTCGCCAATCCCTTCATTCAACAGGATGCCCATGGCAGCCGACGACCAGACGATGCCCTTCGTGCCCATCCCCGCTTCCGTCAGTCCGAGGTGGAGCGGCTGGTCGGTCCGTCTGGCGAGGTCGCGGTACACGGCAATCAGGTCCCGGGGGCGGGACGTCTTGCACGAGATGATGATCTGATCCTTCCGCAGCCCCGACTCGAGCGCGAGCTCCGTCGATTGCAGGGCGGAGAGGACCATGCACTCGTTGATGATTTCTTCGGACGTGAGACCCAGGTCCCGGTCCGTGTTCTCCTGCATCTTCGCGAGCACGAGCTCCTGGTTGAGCGATCCGCCGTTGACGCCGATCCGCACAGGCTTGTTCCTGTCGCGCGCGACGCCGCAAATCGTCGCGAACTGTTCGTCGCGCCGGCGGCCGGTCCCCACGTTTCCCGGGTTGATCCGGTACTTGTCGAGCGCCTCGGCGCACTCCGGGTACCGCGTCAGCAACAGGTGGCCGTTGTAGTGAAAATCACCGATGAGCGGGGCTGCGACGCCCGCATCCAGCATGCGGCGCTTGATCTCGGGCACCGCGGCCGCCGCGTCTGCGACGTTCACGGTCACCCGCACCATATCCGAGCCGGCCTGCGCCAGCTCGATGCACTGTTGGCTCGTCCCCTCCACGTCCGCCGTGTCGGTCATCGTCATCGACTGGACGACGACAGGTGCGCCGCCGCCGACCTGGACCGGCCCGACGCGTACGCCGACAGTCTTGTGGAGTTTGAGGAGTGCCATTCGCGCGACCAATCGATCATACCATCCGGTCCCGGGGCGTCCTCGTTGTGTAGCTTTGCCGTTCGGACGTCCTCAAACCACGTCGCTCCACCGGGGCAGAGTGGCTCGGCGGGATTCAGGCCAGACCTCGTCTCTGACCGTAAGTATTTGAGAGCAGAAGACTTGTCATTACAGGTGGAGAGGCGGTGACGGCCGTGGTGGAGGGCGTTGCTTTTGCATTGACGGCGTATGAATCAGTGAAGCCCGGGCGGCGCTCCGTACGGCGGGTCCGACAGAGGACCGCCCGTGGCGTCCTGGACGATGAAGCGAGGATTGGAAGATGAATCGAAACAGATTGTCGTTTTCGGCGTGGATCCGCGTGTCGGGTGTGCTCGCGATCGTGACCGCCTTCGCGCTGCCTGTCGCAGCCCAAAGCGTCACTGCCGCCGACATTCAACGGCTCCAGGACCAGGTCTATCAGGCGAGCAGCGAAGTCTCGCGTCTCCGGAGCAGCGACCCTGACACGGCGTCCCGGCTCCAGAGCGATTTGGATGATCTGCGCGACGAAATCGTCTACCTCAAGGTCAAGATGCGGCGGGAAGGCTCGATCAACCGCAGCGACTATACCGACGTTCGCGATCGGCTGCAGGATCTGAGATCGCGGGCGGCTGCCGACAACCGCACCGACAGCCCCGCGTGGAATACGAACAGCAGCCGCGGCGGGACGACCAGCGGGAATGGCGGCGTCAATAATGGTGCGGGCGGAGTCACAGGCGGCGTGTCGACCGGGCAAACGTCGGACGCGCGGAACCGGCCGTCGCAGGGGACGCGGAACGGCACCATCGACGATCGCGGTCAGGGCACGCGCAGCGGATCGACCGACGATCGCAACCGTTCGGATCAGGGGACGACGACGCGCGGGTCGAACAACAGTGTGATCCCGTCAGGGCAGGAGATCGACGTCCGGCTCGAAAACGAGCTCTCCTCCGCGACCGCTCAGGTCGAGCAGCGCTTTGAAGCGACGACTGTCGCCGACCTGTACCAGGGCAACACGGTGCTGATCCCGGCGGGCTCCACGGTCCGTGGCGTCGTCAGCAGCGTGACGAAGACCACGCGCATGGAGCGGAAGGGCAGCCTCACCGTCGCGTTCGATCAGCTGACCGTCCACGGACGGGACTACCCGATGCGCGGCACTGTCACGCAGGCGCTCGAGAGCGAAGGGATTCGCGGTGAGGCGAACAAGATTGGCGCCGGCGCGGGCGTAGGCGCGATCATCGGTGGCATCATCGGGGGGGTCAAGGGTGCGCTGCTCGGGGTGCTGATCGGCGGCGGCGGAACGGTCGCGGCGACGGAAGGCAAGGATGTCACGCTGCCGGCCGGCACGATCCTCCGAGTCCGCCTCGACACGCCGCCGGCGATTCGGTAATCGCTCGCTGCCAGTCAAATCTCCTTGAGGACCGCTTTGGCGGCCTTGATGGTCCTGTCGATGTCGGACGCCGTGTGAGCGCCCGAGAGGAACCAGGCCTCGAACTGCGACGGTGGAATGTAGATGCCGCGCGACAGCATGCCCCTGAAGAACCGGCCGTAAGCGGCAGTGTCGGCCGTCAGTGCGGAGTCGTAATCGCGCACCGACTCGCCCGTGAAGAAGGGTGTCAGCAACGATCCGAATCCATTGACCTGCATGGGCACGCCGGCTTGGCGTGCCGCGCCGGCAAGCCCCGCGGCGAGCTCCGCGCCGAGCTTCGCGAGGTGCTTGTATAGCCGGGGCGAGAGCTCCTGGATGGCCCAGAGCCCCGCCGCCATCGCGACGGGGTTGCCAGACAGCGTTCCGGCTTGATAGACCGGACCGGCAGGCGAGACGAGCTGCATCAGATCCGCGCGACCTCCGTAGGCGCCGACGGGCAGACCGCCGCCGATAATCTTGCCAAGACACGTCAGATCGGGTCTGACGCCGTACACCTGTTGTGCCCCGCCGGCCGCGGCGCGGAACCCTGAAATGACCTCGTCGAACACGAGCAGCGCGCCCGCGCGATCGCAGAGCGCGCGCAGCCCCTGCAGGAACCCGGGCTGCGGCGTCACGAGCCCCATATTGCCCGCGATGGGCTCGACGAACACGGCGGCCACCTGCCCGCTCGCACTCTCGAGCACGCGCCGTGTCGATTCGAGATCGTTGTAGCGCGCCACGAGGGTGTCCGCCGCGGCGCCGGCCGCGACGCCCGGGCTCGTCGGCACGCCCAGCGTCATCGCGCCGGAGCCGGCCTTGACGAGGAACGCATCCGCGTGGCCGTGATAGCAGCCCTCGAACTTCAGGATCTTGTCGCGCTTCGTGGCCGCCCGCGCCACGCGTGCCGCGCTCATCGCGGCTTCGGTCCCGGAGCTCACGAACCGCACGCGTTCCATCGACGGCATCAGCATGGCGACACGATGCGCGAGCTGGGTCTCGAGCTCGGTTGGCGCGCCGAAGCTCGTTCCCCGCGCCGCGGTGCGGATGAGGGTCTTCAGCAGCCCTCCGGGTGCATGCCCATGGATCAGCGGGCCCCACGACATCACGTAGTCGATGTACGTGTGTCCGTCCGCGTCCTCGATCTTCGCGCCGCGGCCACGCACGATGAACAGCGGCGTCGCACCCACCGCTTTGAAGGCGCGAACCGGGCTGTCCACGCCTCCCGGCAAAATGCGCGACGAGGCGGCGAACAGTTTTTCAGAGCGCGGATAACGGGTGCGTTTTCTGGGGAGCATCTTCCGACGATAGCATGGCGACGCGCGCTGCCTCTCCAGCTTCAGACTTCGGCTCTGGCTTCAGGTCGAGACGATGCGACGCTGATCGTCGTCGGAATCCCGTGGCGCCCGTACGCCTACTTCTTCTTGGCCGCGGGCGCCGCGGGCTTCGACGTCGCCGCCGGGGGCTGCTTTGTCGCCGCCGGGCCGGCCGCGGCCTTCGACTCGATGCTCGTGGCGATCATGCGGTACTGCACAGTCACCTTGTCGCCCACCTTCGGCGTCCCCTTCGTGGAGGCATCGGTGCTGAATTCCCAGGTTTCCGACGCGCTTTTCTGCACCGTGAACGTGGCACCGTCAACGCTCTTGACGACCCCGGTGAACTGATAGCTCTTCGCCGCCGCCGCGTACGCGGTGAGCGTGAGAGCCGCCATGACTGCCGCGAAGAGAATACCGAGGGAAGTCCTGCGCATACATCCTCCTGTTCGACTGTTGCCGTCTTCAGACCAGAGTCCGGACGCCAAACGCCGGTGCCGTGCCGGCTAGCGCCCTGCGAGCGCGCGGGCCGCCACGCGCGCGTAGTAGGTGATGATCATATCGGCGCCGGCACGACGGATTGACGTGAGAGTCTCCATCATCGCACGCGGTTCGTCGATCCAGCCATTGCGGGCGGCGGCCTTGAGCATCGCGTACTCACCACTGACCTGATAGGCGGCGGTGGGATACCCGAATTCCGCTTTCACCCGCGCGATTACGTCCAGGTACGCGAGAGCCGGCTTGACGAGGACGATGTCCGCGCCCTCCTCGATGTCGAGCTCGACTTCCCGCAGCGCCTCTTCCACGTTGGCGGGATCCATCTGGTGCGACCGCCGATCGCCGAAGGCGGGGGCGGAATCGGCCGCCTCACGGAACGGCCCATAGAACGCGGAACAGTATTTCGCCGCGTACGACATGATCGCGGTGTCGGCGAAGCCGGCCTCGTCGAGTGCCGTCCGGATGGCGCCGACGCGTCCGTCCATCATGTCGGAGGGGGCCACGACGTCCGCGCCAGCGGCAGCGTGGGAGAGCGCCGCCCGAACGAGCTGTTCGACCGTCGGGTCGTTGACGATCTCCCCGTCCACCACGATTCCGCAGTGGCCATGCGAGGTGTATTCGCAGAGACAGACGTCCGTCACCACGAGGAGGCCTGGCACCTCGCGCTTGATGGCCCGGACGGCGGACTGCACCGGGGCCTCGGGATCGTAGGCGCTCGAGCCCGCGGGATCCTTCGTGTCGGGAAGCCCGAACAGCAGCACGCCGGGAATGCCCTCGGACCGCGCCGCGGCAGCTTCGCGGACGGCTTCGTCCACGGACAGCTGGCAGACGCCGGGCATCGATCCGACTTCGCGGCGCTGGCCTTCGCCCGTGCAGACGAACAGCGGGTAGATGAACATCTCCGGCGACAGCCGGGTCTCGCGGACCAGCGACCGGATTGCGGCCGTTCGCCGGAGGCGTCGCGGCCGCCTGCGCAGGAACTCGCTCCCTCGAGAGGCGTCGAGATCCATGCCCGGCCTCGTGTGCGATTCGGGACGGGTTTTCAGGGTCATGTGAGATTCGGTTCGGCGATCCGGGTGAAGTGTTCCACGAGCGCGTCCACGAGATCCGGGATCGTGTAGCGGGCCGGCATCACGCTCGTGACGATGCCGAGCTGAAGTGCCGCCTCGGCGGTCACCGGGCCGATCGACGCGACCACCACGGTACGGAGGAGATCCGCCGCCTGCTCGCGGCCGATCACGTCGACGAAGTTCCTGACCGCCGACGCACTCGCAAACGTCACTGCGTCGATCTGCCGATCGAGCAGCATGCGGTAGATGTCCTGATCGGATCCACTTCCGGGAGCCTCGGGCAGCGTCCGGTATGCCACGACCTCGACGACATCCGCTCCGGCCTGCGTCAGGCCGTCCGCGAGATGGTCGCGCGCAAGCTCCGCCCGGGGGAGCAGCACCCGCGCGCCCGCGACGGCTCCCGCGTCGAGCATTGCGGCCACGACGGCGTCTGCCCGGAATTCGGCGGGCGTCAGATCCACGCGGAGGCCGTATCGATGCAGTCGCGCGGCGGTCGACGGACCGACGGTGCAGAGCCGCACGCCGTGCAGGTCCCGTACATCGCCGTTCGTCAGCAGCCGGCTCATGAAGTGGTCCACCGCGTTCGCACTCGTGAACACGATCCAGTCGAACGTGCCCGCCTCCGCGCACGCGCTGTCGAGGGCCGCAAGGTCGTGCGGTGGAGCAATCCGGATCGCTGGGACCCCCACGGCTTCGGCTCCACGCTCTTCCAGCATGTCGATGAGCTCCCCCGCCTGTTCGCGCGATCGCGTCACGACAATCCGCCGGCCTGACAGCGGCCGGTCGTCGAACCACCGCAGGTGCGACCGCAGCCCCGCTACCACTCCGACGATGAGCAGCGCCGGCGCGGCGGAGTCCGCCAGGCCGGCAATCGTGCCGAGCGTGCCCTCCACGGTCCGTTGCGACGGGAGCGTTCCGTCGTAGACGAGCGCCGCCGCTTCATCCGCGGCCCGACCGTGATGGAGCAGCGCGCGTGTTGCCGCGCCAATCTGGTGCGCTCCTGCATAACACACCAGCGTCCCTTCGAGGCCGGCGAGCCGGCTCCAGTCCACGCGCAGATCGTCCGTTTCGTTTTCGTGGCCGCGTACCAGGACGAGGACGTCGCCAGCCTCCGGGTACGTCACCGGAATCCCGGCATAGGCGGCCCCCGCGATCGCCACCGGAATCCCGGGCACCACCTCGAACGGGATCCCCTGCTCGTGCAGGAACAGGGCTTCCTTGCCCCCGCTGTCGAACACGAACGGATCGCCCCATTTGAGCCGGACGACGACCTTGCCTTCGCGCGCCTTCTCCGCGAGCAGGAACGTGATCGCATCCTGGTCGAGAGGCTTCGGCGCCGCCGCCCCTACATCGATGCGCTCGGCCTCGCGGCGTGCGCCGCGCAGCAGGCGCGCATGGACCCGATGGTCGTACACGACGACGTCCGCGGCTTCGAGACAGCGCTGTCCGCGGACGCTGATGAGCGTCGGGTCACCCGGTCCGGCGCCGACGATGTAAACGCAGGGCAGCTTCATTGGATGGCTCAGTCCTGAGCGCCGCGTCCGTCCACGGTGTTCGCCGTGGCGCGGACGCCGTCGAGAATCTCGAGCGCCCCGGCGTCGGCGAGCGCATCAGCCAGCCGCTGGCCGACGCCTGACGGATCGTCGCGCGGTCCCGATGCCTGACGCCGGATGATCCGCCGTCCATCCGGTGACGCGACCAGGCCGTGCATCACGATCGAGCGGCCCTCGTGCACTGCGACAGCTCCGAGCGGCAGCTGGCAGCCGCCCCCGAGCCTGACGACGACGGCACGCTCCGCGTCGAACAATACAGCCGTCGCCGGGTCGTCCGCACCTGCAAGCGCCTGGCGCGCCGCCGTGTCTTCGGATCGGGTCTCGACAGCCACGATGCCCTGCCCGGGGGCCGGAACGCAGACCTCCAGCGGGATTGCGGCCGAGATGCGAAACGCGAGATCCAGACGGCGCAGCCCCGCCGCAGCCAGGACGAGCGCATCGAAGTCTCCCGCGTCGAGCTTTCGCAGCCGTGTATCCACATTGCCGCGGATGCCGGCAAACCGCGCGTGCGGCAGGAGCCCGATGAGCTGAGCCGACCGCCGGATGCTGCCGGTGCCGATCACCGCATCCCCTTCGAGCCGCGCCAGGGTCCCGGCGAAGTCGCTGGTCTCGCGGCCCCTCGGAAGCACAAACGCATCACGCGGGTCCTCGCGCGGCAGGACCGCCGCGATGTCGAGCCCCGCAGGCAGCACGGCGGACATGTCCTTGGCGCTGTGCACGGCGACGTCGATATCGCGGGCGAGGAGCGCGTCCTCGATTTCCTTCACGAAGAGCCGTTTGCCGCCCACCTCGGAGAGAGGCGCCTGCTGCAGCCGGTCCCCCCCTGTCCGGATGACGACAATCTCCACGGCGCGGCCTGAGGCTTCGATGAGCGCCCCGACGGTGCGTGCCTGCCAGAGCGCGAGCGCGCTCCCGCGCGTGCCGATCCTGATCGCGGTCATGTGCCGGAGCCGTCGGACGGCGTTCCCTTCCGACGCGGTTTCGTTCGTGTTTCGACTTGCGCGAGCTCCCCCTCCTGGAGGCTGAACAGCTTGCTGAGCGCATCCGCGTACGCGGTGGCGGTCGCCTCGTCGCTGAGCGCCTTCAGCTGCTCGGTTGGCGTGAGCAGGAGCTTCTCGACGATGAGCCGCGTGACTTCGTCGATGCGCGCGCGCGCTTCCGGCTGGAGCCCCGCCATCTTCGGCTCGAGCCGCGCCAGCTCGCCTTGCCGGATGGCCTCGAACCGCTGGCGGAGCGCGACAACCGTGGGCACGACCTCGCGGGACTGCATCCACGACGTGAACCGCGCGACCTCTTCCTCGACGATTGCCTCCGCCCGGACGAGCTCGCCGCCGCGCCGCGCCAGATTCTCCTTCACGATCGTCTGCAGGTCGTCGATGTTGTACAGGAAGACCTGGTCGAGGTTTCCGACCGCCGCCTCGACGTCGCGCGGGACGGCGATATCGATGACGAACACCGGGCGATTGCGCCGGGGGCGCATCGCGTCTTCCATGCGCGCCCGCGTCAGCACCGGCTCGGCGGCGCCTGTCGCGGTGATCACGATGTCGGCGGTCCCCAGTGCATCGTCCAGGGCCTGCCACGGCACCGCGCGCCCTCCGAGCCGCGCGGCCAGGCTCTCGGCCGCCGCCAGCGTGCGGCTCGCGATCGCGATCTCGCCGACCTCCT
>JBBWZJ010000184.1:0-14229 GCA_039648985.1 Acidobacteriota bacterium
TACATGGTCACGCCGAGCGAGTAGATGTCCGAGGCGAAGACCGCCTTTCCGTGGAACTGCTCGGGAGCCATATAGGGCGGGCTGCCGATGACGGTCGTCCCATGCGCCGCAATTTCGAGGAAGCGCGACGTCCCGAAGTCCGCCACCTTCACCATGTCGTTGTCGGTCACGAGAACGTTCGCCGGCCGCAGGTCGCGATGGATGACGCCCTGCGAGTGCGCGTGGTCGACGCCGTTGCAGATCTGACAGGTGAAATCGAGCGCCCGGTTGATGTCGAGCGCGCCGTGCGTCTCGATGATGTGCTCGAGCGTCTCCCCCTGGACGTACTCCATCACGATGAAGAAGACGTTCTCCTGCTTTTCAGCGGTGGTGATGGCGACGATGTTGGGATGGCTGACGCTGGCCAGCAGCCGTGGCTCCCGCAGCAGCTCGCCGAAGTCGAGTCCCTGGCGGTGCGGCACCTTGATCGCGACCTTCTTGTCGATCCAGGTGTCCTGCGCGAGGTAAACGGTGCCGAACCCGCCGCTCCCCAGGGGCGCGAGGATCTTGTACTTACCGAGCGACTGGCCTTTGAACAGCACGCGGAAGATGGCTGATGTGTTGGGGTGAATCCGACGCGAGTATAGCGCGGATGACGCATAATCCGGCGGATGCTCCCACGGTTTTACGTGCCGGATCTCGACCCAGCCGTGTCGAAGACCGCGCTGCCTAGGGACGAGGCGCGCCACCTGACGCGCGTCCTGCGGCTCGGCGAAGGAGACGAAGTCGCGGTGTTCGACGGCCGCGGACACGAGTTCGCCGCGAGGATCGCGGCCGCGTCCCGCGATCGCGTCCAGGTGGATCTTCTCGAGCCCATCGCGCCGGCGCCCGAGTCACGTGTGCCGCTGACGCTCGTGCCGGCGGTCCTCAAAGGCGACAAGATGGACGACGTCGTCCGCGATTGCACGATGATGGGCGTCACGGGAATCGATCCGATTGTCACCGCGCGCTCGATCGGGCGCGCGCGAGACGAGAGCGGCGGGGCGACGGAACGCTGGGCGCGTGTCGCGGTTTCGTCCGCGAAGCAGTGCCGCCGCGCGACAGTGCCGGTCATCAGCGCGCCGCGCCCGTACGCGGAATGGCTGTCCGCCGGAGGAGCGGGCCTGCGACTGATCCTCGTGGAGCCCTCGGCGTCGCTTGGGACAGAGCAGTCGCTGCGCGTGCTCGAGAGTCACGCGCCAGCCGCATTGTCGCTCCTCGTCGGGCCCGAAGGAGGGTGGACGGAGGCGGAACGCGAGCAGGCCGAGGCCGCGGGCTGCATTCCCGTCACACTTGGGGGCCTCACGCTGCGCGCGGACGCGATCGCCGTCGTTGCCATCGCCATCGTCAGATTTGCGCTTCGCGATCTGTAAACGTGCAACGACAAACGTGCAAAGTGCAACGTGCGACGTCCAACGGCCACGTGCTACGCACGCGGAGCTAAGCTCCGCGCTACGTACGGAGGCGGCACGCGGCACGTCGCAGGTTGGACGCAGCACGTAGCACGTAGCACGTAGCACGTGGCACGTTCGTAGCGCGGAGCTTTAGCTCCGCGTCACGCCGGCGCTAATTCCCCCGGACCGCTGAAGCTGCTCGCTGCAGGGTGACAATGAGCGGCCGATGATCCGACCCGACATCCGGGCCGACGCGCGCCCGGACAGCCTGCCAGTTCGCGTCGAACAGGACGTGATCTATCCGGATTCCCCACAGCGAGGTGAACTTCGTATGCCCCAGACCAGTGCCAGCGGACTCGAACGCGTCCGACCAGTTACTCCAGTTGCGACGATAAATCGCGCTGTCGGTCGGCATATTGAAGTCGCCCGCCACGACCGCCGGGTGTGCACTGTGGGCGACGATCCAGGCCGCCGCCGCCCGGGACTCGCGATCTCTGAACACGAGGTTCTCGCGGAGCTCGTCGGTCGCGCCGAATCCGGCGTGCAGCATCGGTTCGATGCCCTTCCGCACCGTGTCGAGATGGATGCTGAAGAACGCCACCGGCCCTGCTTCCGTCGTGATCTCCGCGGTCATGACCATCGCGCGGGAGCCATTGGGCTTCGGAACGCTCAACACCGCGACCTTGCTCATCGGACGGCGGCTGCCCAGGCACAGCTCTCCGTCGCACTGCACGGTCCACCCGGGCAGCGCGCTGGCTATTGACGTCTGCTCCCATTCCTGCATCGCGACGATGTCCGGTTGCGCGGCGTCGACGACCTGCCTGAATGACTCCGGACGTGCGTCCTTGTTTCCGTTCAGCGTGACGACGGTGACGCGGCAACAGGCAGGTGCGACAGCGAAGTGGGGCAGCTGGAACTGCATGATCCCGAGAAGCCACACGGCCAGCGCGACCGCGAGGGGCAGACCGAGCGACCGCCTCCAGAGCGCCAGCGGGGCGAGCGCCACGACCGGGACCAGCCAGATCCACCGCGCACCGTACGCGAGCAGCGTCGGAATGACCATCGCGTCGCCGAGACGCATGGCACCCCACACCGCACCTTCGAGCAGGACGATGAGCCAGTAGACGAGCGGAATCCACGCGGACCGCGGCGACGGGCGGGCGAGCGCGCTCCAGCGATGCGCTCCGCTGCTCGCTCGTGGCTCAGGGGGCAGATCGCTCAAAGCTGTCGCCCGGCTGACGAGCCGAGAACGGCCGCAGCCCATTCGCCGTCGATCCTGGTTTCGGCGACCGGCAGGGCCAGCGCTCGAACGACGTCATCGATCTCGCCAGGACTGAAGCCGCTCACGATCAGGACGCCGTCCGCGCGCCGCATCCGGCGGAGCGCTGCCGCGTGACGCTGCAGCACGGCCCCGGTGAGATTGGCAAGGACGATATCGGCGTCGGACGGCTCGAGGGCGGAGAGCTCCGCCTCGATCACCTCGATGTCGCTCCCCTGGCGTCCAGGCGTCTGGTTCAACAACTCACCGGAAATGTGAGTGTCCGCACTCATCGGGAAGTTGTAAGCGATGTTGTCGCGGGCGTTCTGGAGAGCGTCCGGGTCGTTGTCAACCGCCGTCACTCGCCGGGCACCCAGACACGAGGCGGCGATCGCCAGCACCCCGGATCCGGTGCCTACGTCGATGACGTACTTGTTTGTCACGTCGAGCGTCTGCAGAAGCTCCAGGCAGAGTCGAGTTGTCGCGTGATGACCCGTGCCGAAACCCATCGACGGCTCGATCACGATGGTGATGGATTCTCCGGCGGTGCCGGGCTCCGGAATGTCCCACGGGGGGGCCACGGTGATCCGACCTGCCTGGATGGCGCTGAGCGCCGCCTGGCTTCGACGGGCCCAGTCCTCGTCCTCGATTTCGGTGGGGGAGAGCGCGACAAGACGCTCGCCGACAGCCGCGGAGAGTGCAGCCCGCGCGTCCTCGCGTTGGGAGCCGGCGCGGAAGAACACGCGCCAGCCGTCGCCGTTCGGAAGGTCCTCGATGGCGATCGGCTCGAACGCGTCGAGCTCGGCGTACAGCCAGTCGTGCAACGCGCCGATCTCAGGACCCGGCACGTAGAGCACGTCGAGCGCCGGATACCTAGCCAAAGATGTCTTTGACGCGCTCGAAGAACGGCTTCTCGGCGCTGTCCTCGTCCTCAGCGTCCAGCTTCTCCTGCGGCAGCGTGCGTTCCAGTTCTTCCAGCAGGTGCTTCTGTTCCCTGGTCAGCTTCTTCGGCACAGCGACGCGCGCGATGACGTGGAGGTCCCCGTGGCCCCGGCCGTTCACATGCGGCATGCCCTTGCCCCGCAGCTTGAAGCGTGCACCCGGCTGTGTGCCCGCCGGGACGTGAATCTCTTCGCGGCCGTCGAGCGTCGGCACCTTGACCGTGCCGCCGAGGGCGAGCGTCGGAAAACTCATCGGCATCTCGCAGAACAGGTCGTCTTCTTCGCGGTGGAAGAACGAGTGTTCCTGCACGTGAACGACCACGTAGAGATCGCCCTGGGGGCCGCCGGCCGACCCGTGTTCCCCTTCACCGTAGAGGCGCAGTCGCTGGCCCGTCGCAATACCCGGCGGGATTTTCACCGTCAGCTTGCGCTCGCGGGCGACGCGGCCTGCGCCGCGGCAGGTTTGGCACGGCTTCGCGATTGTCTTGCCCGTGCCGCGGCAATTCGAGCAGGGACGCGCGACCGTGAGGAAGCCCTGCTGATACCGAAGCTGGCCGGTGCCCTTGCACTGGCTGCACGTCTCCGCGCTCGTCCCTTCCGCCGCGCCCGATCCCTTGCAGGTCTCGCAGGTCTCCTCGCGCGGGATCTGGATCGTCGTTTCGGTGCCGGTGGCGGACTCTTCGAACGAGATCTCCAGGTCGTACCGGAGATCTGCGCCGCGCTGCGGACCGCCGCGGCGACGCCGCTGTCCGAAGATGTCCCCGAGCCCGAATACATCGCCAAGCCCCGAGAAAATATCGGAGAAGTCCGCGAAGATGGTCGGGTCGAACCCGGCGCCGCCTCCTGCCCCGCTGTTGACACCCGCGTGGCCGAAACGATCGTACAGGCTGCGCTTCTGGGCGTCCGCGAGCACGGCGTACGCCTCGGCGGCTTCCTTGAACGCTTCCTCGGCCTTGTGATCGCCGGGATTGCGGTCCGGGTGGAACTTCAACGCGAGCTTGCGATAGGCGCTCTTGATCTGCTGCTCGGTCGCGTCGCGCTCGAGGCCAAGCACCTCGTAATAGTCCCGCTTCGTCACGCTGCTCACCCTTTGGCCACCTTTACCATGGACGGCCGCAGCAACCGGTCCCCGAGCATGTATCCGCGGCGGAACTCCTCGATGACCTCGCCCTCGCGCCGCCCCTCCGCCGGATCGTGCGCGACGGCCTGGTGATAGTAGGGATCGAAGTCCGCGCCGAGCGCCTCGATCGGCCGCACTCCGCGCTTCCGGAGGATCTCGGCGAGCTGCCGGTGGATTAGCTCCACGCCGCGCCGATACGCGTCCGCGGCGTCGCCGACGGCTTCGGTCTTGAGCGCGCGCTCGAGGTCGTCCATCAAGGGCAGCAGCTCTTCGACAATGCCGGCCGCGGCCGCTTCTGACACCATCTGACGCTCGCGCTCCACGCGCTTCCGATAGTTGTCGAACTCCGCCTGCTTACGGAGGAGCAGATCGTAGTACTCGTCCCGCTGCCGCTCGGTCTGCGACTGTTCCGCCGGGGCGTCCGGCGCGGCCTCGGCTGCCGCCGTGGTCTGATTCGTGGTGTTGTCGTCCAAGGTAGGGCTCGCAATCATTCAGAGGAGTACCGGCTGTCCGATCAGGGCTTCGGGGTCGACCCGACAACCCGAACCGCCATCAGGTATTGGTTTTCACCATGCGCGTGATGGCCTTCGAGAGGCTCTCGACGGCATTGATCGCGCGCGAATAGCGCATCCGGGTGGGGCCGATGACGCCGACCGCACCGGTGTTGTGTCCATCGGAATACGTCGACGCCACGAGGCTGAAGTGCTGCAGATCGGGCGCGTGATGTTCCGACCCAATCACGATCGTGATCCCCTCGGTGCTGATGTAGTCGTCCAGCAGCTTCACGAGGCGGGTCTTCTCCTCGATCATCTTGAGCAGCGTGCGAAGCGTGGAGAGCGTCAGCTCCGGATCCTCTCCCCCGACGTCGTCCAGCATCAGCGAGGTGCCCTGGATGAAGACCGTAGGCGTCACGTCGATATCTTCGAACGTGGTGCTCGCGAGGCGGAGTGCACGGGCCATCAGCACGTCGTAGAGCGTCCGTTCTTCCTGCAGGCGTTCCAGGACGGCGCGCCGCACGGCAAGCAGCGATCGTCCCTTGAATTCCTGGTTCAGATAGTTCGCGGCCTGCTGGAGCTCGCCCGGCCCGTACTCTTCCGACGGATTCACGACCTTGTGCGAGACATGACCGCCTGCGGCGACGACGATGACGAGGAGTTTTCCGCCGTCGAGGGGCACGAAGTCCAGCCGCTCGAGGGTGGTCATCTCCGCGGCTGGCGCGATGGCGAAGCCGACCTGGTGCGAGGCGCGCGCGACCTCCTGGGACACGTGCGACAGCATGTCCCCCACAGTCCCGGCGCGGCGCAGGCGTGCTTCTATCTGGGGGGTTGGGCGCGCAGAGGAACGGCGCTCGGCGAGCAGTTGATCGACGTACAGCCGGTACCCCTGGTCGGTCGGCACACGGCCGGCGGAAGTGTGGGGCTGGCGGACGTATCCCTGCTCCTCGAGCCGGGCCATCACGTTGCGGAGTGTCGCGGAAGAGACCCCGAAGCCCCGGCTGGCGAGCCAGAGGGAAGACACCGGCTCTCCCTGCTCGATGTACGCCTGGACGAGGACCCCGAGGATCCGTCTATCCCGTTCCGGCAATTCAGGATGGCGTGTCATGGGTATTAGCACTCTACCCGTGGGAGTGCTAAGAGGATTATACACGGATCCCGGCAAAAACCCGCACAACCCAGCGCCACGCGGCCAGCCCATCTGCGGCCAAACGCACGTCGCGTGGATGCTCCACCGTTGAGCTGGATGGCAGCGCCTTGAGGACGATCGATCCGACCAGGCGTTCTCCGGGAGTCGGAAGTCCTCCGTTAGACGCGTTTCATGGCGAGCCCCGCCGTGCTGGCGCCGCGGCGGACCGCGATCAACTCCGCCAGGATGCTGACCGCGATCTCGGCAGGCGTGACGGCGCCGATCTCGAGGCCGATCGGGGCGTGGACACGCTCGAGGCATGCCGGGGCGATGCCCTCCGCGCGCAGTGCGTCGTAGATCCGCGCGACCTTCGCGCGGCTTCCGATGAGACCGACGTACTTGTACTCCCTCGGGGCGAGCGCACGCATCGCATCCAGATCGTGCTGGTGACCGCGGGTGAGGATCACGACATAGGCGGCCGCGGGTAATTGCGCCCGTTCGAGCCACTGCGGAATGGGCTCGACGACGACCTCGGCGCCGGGGAAGCGCTCGGCGTTGGCGAACTTCTCGCGGTCATCGATCACGTGGAGGTTGAAGCCGGCGTCCCGCGCGATGCGGGCCAGGTGGAACCCGACGTGTCCGGCACCGATGATGTACAGCTCCGGCGACGGGACGAGCGGATCGATGTGGACGTCCATGCGGCCGCCGCAGATGAGCCCGTTCTCCTGGGCGAAGTCGTCGTTCAACTCGTAGTGCACGAGCGAGGGGCGCCCGGACGCGAGCGCCTCGCGCGCCTTCCAGAACGCATCGTTTTCGTAACAGCCGCCTCCAATCGTGCCGACCGTCCGCCCATCCGGCCACACGAGCATCTTGGCGCCTGCACGCTGGGGCGTCGATCCCTGTGCGCGCACCACCGTGACGAGTGCGACCGTCTCGCCAAGACGAAGCGCCTCGGCGGCCGACGCGAGGACGTCCTCGTTCAGACGAGGACCTCGATTTTCGCCTTCTGTTTCAGCGACTCGATGAACGCCGATGCGCGCTCCTGCTTCTGCTGCTGCGCCAGATACTCCTTGATGCGCCCGCTGACCTGATCGAATGGCACTGTCGACGCGGGGCGGCGCTCCGTCACCTTGATGATGTGAAAGCCGAACGGGGTCGTTACGACGTCGCTGATTTCACCGGGTTTGAGCGCCCAGGCCGCCTGGTCGAACGCGGGAACCATCTGACCCTTCGGGAAGAAGTTGAGGTCGCCCCCTTGCGCGGCGCTGCTGTCCTTGGAGTGCTTCTTCGCGAGCTCCGCGAAATCGCCGCCCGCCTTCAGCTCTTTGAGGACCTCGTCGGCTTCGGCCCGCGCCTTCTTCTTGGTGGCCTCGTCGGCCTTCTCGTCCGCCGGGATGAGGATGTGGCTCGCGCGGATCGCTTCTTCCTGCTTGAACTTGTCGGGATTCTTGTCGTAGAACTCGCGGGCCTGCGCATCGGTCGGCGGCGGCGTGCTCGCGACCTCGGCTTCGACCATGCGGTTGATGCTCATGTCGACCCGGGCATCGGCGCGCAGCCGCTCGAGCGTGGTCCCGCGGGCGGCGAGCGCCTTGGTGAATTCCGCCTCGTTTGGAAACTGCGACTGCATCTGCTTCAGGTTGCTGTCGATCTCGGCGTCCGTCACTGTGACCTTGCGGGCGCGGGTCTCCTGCGAAAGCACCGTGTAGGTGACCAGCTGGTCGAGCGCGCGGCGCAGGATCTCGTCGCGCCGCTCGGGCGGGATCGGCTGATTCGCGCTCATCTCCATGTTCTTGATCAGCCGGTCGAGGTCGGCTTTCTTCACGGCCTCGCCGTTGACCCGGGCCAGTACTTCCGGCAGCTGCGCCGGGACGGGCTTCACGGGCGGAGCAGTCGGCGGCGGCGTCCCGCCCGGCGTGCCCTGAGCTGCCGTCGCGCCCGAGGGCCGCGCAGTTCCGGGCGCGCCGGACTGGGCGGGTGAGGCGGCGGATGCGGTGGTGGCGGCCGACGGCGGCTTGCGGCACGCGGCGCCGCTGCAACTGACAAGAGCCATCAGGACGGTGGAAAGCACTCTGATCAAGACCAAACCTCGACGGGAATATGCAGTGAACGGTAGATGGGAAACTCCCATTGTAAACCGTGTCAGGGTTCTCCCGTGCGAGCCGTCGAGCTCAAAGCCTACGATCCTCCGTGCACGGCGCACAGTTCCGTCGGCTCGGTGCCGGGGATGAACGCTTCGCGGATGGTCTTCGGGCATGCGGGGTTTGCGATTTTGCCCGTGTCGCGGTCGATCTCCACATAGACGAGCCCGTCCGGCGCGTCGAACGACACGTTCGGCCGCCCGGCGAGGGCGCGCATCATGAAGTTGGTCCAGATTGGCAGCGCCGCCTGGGTCCCGCTCAGTCCGAGCGGCATGTTGTCGTCGAGGCCGACCCAGACGACGGTCAACAGTTCGGGGGTGAAGCCCACGAACCAGGCGTCACGGAGATCGTTGGTCGTCCCCGATTTTCCGGCGGCGTCGAGCGTGAATCCCGCCGCACGCGCGCCCGCGCCGGTGCCCTCGTTGATGACGCTCCGCATCATGTTCGTCACGAGAAACGTCGTGTCCCTCCGCGCGACGGTCTTCCCCGCGACGACCTGGATCGGGACGTCCTTGCCGCCGTTCACGATCCTCGAAATGGCGTGCAGCGGCTTGAGCGTGCCGCCATTTGGAAACAGGGTATACGCGCTCGCGATCTGGAAGGGGGTCGCTTCGAACACACCGAGCGCGATTGAGGGATACGGGTGCGGCGTGGTGCCGGCTCCGACCCGCCTCCACAGTGCGGCGACCTGGTCGTACCCGGCGGCTTCGGCAACCTTGACCGTCGCGATGTTCCGCGAGAGCGCCAGCGCCCGCCGCAGCGTGATCGCCCCCTCGAACTGCCCGTCGTAATTCGCCGGCGTCCACGTCTGCTCGTTGAAGACGAAGGACGTCGGTTCGTCGAGGACGATGCTTGCGGGTGTGACGTCGGTGCGCCCCTCGGCATACGCGCGTTCGAACGCGGCGAGGTAGACGAACGGCTTGAACACCGAGCCCGGCTGCCGGTTCGCGGAGAGCACCCGGTTGAACTGCGATTGGTTATACGTGCGGCCGCCGATGAAGGACAGGACGTCGCCGGTCCTCGGGTCGATGGCAATCAGCGCCGCCTGCGCGCGCTGCCGCTTTCGCCGGGCGAGCAGTTCGTCGACCCGCGCAAGGCCGTTGCGGACGGCGTCCTGCGCGATGTGCTGCATGTGCAGGTCGAGCGTCGTGTAGACGTCGGTCGCGCCTGTCGCGACCGCCGTGTATTTGTCCTGCAGCTCCTCGGTGATGTAGTCCACGAAGTACGGCGCCTCGGCGTCGAGGGCCCGCGGGGCGAGCTGCAGGGGTTCGTGCGCCGAGCGGGTGGCGGTGTCAGCGGTGATGTACCCAAAGTCCGCCATCGCCTGGAGCACCACGTTCCGCCGCTCCGTCACCGCCTCGGGATTGTTGAACGGGGAGAGCCGGGAGGGGGACTGGATCACGCCGGCGATCGTCGCCGCCTCGCTGAGCGTCACGTTGGTGACGTCTTTGGAGAAGAACAGACGCGCGGCCTCCGGCACGCCGTGGATGGCGAACGACCCGCGCTGCCCGAGCGACACGTCGTTCAGGTAAAGGGTGAGGATCTGGTCCTTCGTGAGCCGGCGCTCGAGCGCCACAGACATGAACCACTCGGACAGCTTGCGCTTCAGCGTCTTTTCGGGCGAGAGAAACGTGTTCTTGACCAGCTGCTGCGTGATCGTGCTGCCGCCGCGCATGTACTTGTGGCTGCCGAATACGTTACCGATCGCCGCGCTCGTGAGCCCGATGGGATCGATTCCGGGATGTTCGTAGAACCGGTGGTCTTCGATCGCGAGGACCGCCTGCACCATCCGCTGGGGAATGGCACTGAGGGGGACGTCGCGGCGCTTCTCGCGGCCCGACGTGATGACCGCCGTGATGAGCGGCGGGTCGAGGGTGAACCGCTCGATCGTCCGCTTCGTCCCGGGCAGCTCCAGCCGTTCAATCGTGGCCGGCTCGGGTCCCTTGCCACGGCGGGCGCCGAACACGACACGGACGAGCTGACCCTTCCGATCGCCGTCCCGCGGAATCACCACCACGGCGTCGCGCCCGACGGTGAATTCCCCAGGGTCCTGCGCCTTGGCGCGGTGCGAGTAGCCCAGATCGTTCAGGCGGTCGATGATCTGGACGATGGTGAAGGACTGGCCGCGCCGCAGCTCGAAGGGGCGGGCGAAAATCCGGGGGTCGGTGCGTGCCGTCTCTCCCCGCAGCCGGGCGTCCACCTGGCGCGAGAACGACTGGTAGAAATACACCGTGAGCGCCGAGACGAGAACAACGGACACGCCGAGGCCGAGCAGCACGTAGAACTTCCACGTGCGTCGGCGCGGACGCCGACCCCTGCCCGGGGGCTGCCGCGCACCCGCTTTCGGGGAATCGGTATTCACAGTCGTCAAAGGGCTCCGCCCGGCTCGAACCGGTTGTGAACACTGTATCGGCCGCTCGGGTCCTGCGATGCAGCACCGCGAGACCTCGGCCGACGTCACCGTGCGCCGTCGCCCTGCACGCGCCCGGGGCAGGGTCGGACACCGGGGTCCGCCTCTGTGGATGGATCGGACACGGCTGCCCCGCGCGACCGGACCCCGGCGCGATCGCCACCCCGGCAGGTCTGACAAACAGGCCGCAGGGCGAGCACCGGCGGACCGATTCGCCTCTGCGCTGCGTCCAAGAATCGGGTTGAACCGGCATTGTATACTCGGTTGCAGCTCATACATAGATGAAGTGACAGGCGCGCGCGGTGTGCGCGACGCACAGGGAGGGAGTTCGATGTTTCGCGTGTTTCGGGTGGTGTTCGTCCTGATGCTGGTCCTCGCCGGGGCCGGACGGTCGTTCGCCCAGTCTCAATCGGTCAACGGCACAATCGAAGGCACCATCACCGACGAATCGGGCGCCGCGCTGCCCGGTGTCAACGTTACAGTCGCCAACCTCGACACCGGCGACACGCGCGTCGTCGTCACCAACGAATCCGGGGTCTATCGCGCCCCACTGCTCCCGCTCGGCCGGTACACCGTCGCCGCAGAGCTGCAGGGGTTCAAGAAGTTCGAGCAGCAGGGCCTGACGCTCTCTGCAGGGCAGTCGGACGTGATCAACGTGACGCTGAGCGTCGGCAGCATGACGGAAACGGTGACCGTCACGAGCGAGTCTCCGGTCACGGAGCCCGGAAAAATCGACCTCGGGCGCACGATCGGCGAGACCGAGATCCGCAACCTCCCGCTCGTCTCCAGGAATCCGTACAACTTCGCCTTCCTGCAGGCGAACGTCACGGGCTACGAGAACAACGAGTTCGGCGTGCCGCGCATCAACGCGAACGGCACCCAGATGCATACCAACTATCAGATCGACGGCAACACAAATACGGAGAAGGATCGCGCCGGCCTCCGCATGCTGCCCATTTCGGAAGTCCTCGTCCGAGAGGTCAAGGTCATCACGAATGGCTTCGCGCCCGAGTTCGGCCAGACCACCGGGATGGTCTACAACGCCATCACGCAGTCGGGTACGAACAGCGTGCGCGGGTCCGCGAGCTTCCGCTTCAAGCGCAATCCCATGTCGTCCAAGCCATTTTTCCTGGCGACCACCGCGCGCAAACCTGACACGGAAGCGAATGACGTTACCGCCACCGTCGGCGGGCCGATCGAGAAGGACAAATGGCACTACTTCGGCGCCTACGAGTACGTGGATCGAAGTCTGGTCACCGGCAGTTCTGTGATCACCGTCACGCCGGCCGATGCCCAGGCGCTCGGCATTTCGATTCCGTCGAGCGGTGTGATTCCGGCCCACCAGAAGGTCACGTTCGGATTCGGCAAGAGCGACTACCAGCTCTCGCCCGGCAGCCTCCTGTCGGTCCGCTATTTCGGGTTCAAGAACTTCTCGCCGTCGAACATCGGCGGCGGCCTGACCACGACCGACCGGGCCACTGATTTCACCGATCGCATGGATTCGACGTCGGCGCAGCTGGTCTCGACGCTTGGGTCGAGCACGCTGAACGAACTGCGCGTGCAGTACGCCCACCGGCACCAGTTCCGCACCCCGGGGATTTCCGTCGACGGCCCGGCCATCACGGTGAGCGGCAAGGCGAGCTTCGGCGGCGCCCGCATCGGGGACGGCAACTCGGTGGGGTTCAATTTCAACCAGGGCATCAGCCAGGTCATCGACAACGTCACCCTGATCCGCGGCAAGCACGCGCTGAAGACGGGCGTGGACGGGCAGTGGATCGGCGACAAACGAGTACGCGGCGACCTGTTTCTGTACAACTTCGCGACGATCAACGACTACCTTGCGGCGAAGAGCGGAGCCAATCCTCTCGCGTACTCGAACTTCCAGCAGCAGCTCGGCGACGTCACCGCCAGCTACAACTCGGGGTTCTACGGACTGTTCGTCCAGGACGACTGGCAGATCGCGTCGCGCGTGAAGCTCCTGTACGGGTTGCGCTACGACCTCTTCGATGTGCCCGCCGCGCGGCAGTTCGCACCGAATTCCTATTCGAGAAACTTCGCGGTCGACAAGAACAACGTCGGGCCCCGCGCCGGTATGGCGTGGTCGCTCGACAGTTCGTCGCGCACGGTGCTGCGGGCGTCGGTGGGGTTGATGTACGAGCCGCCGCTGCTCGACTTTTACGACAACGCCATCCTGAACAACGGCGATCCGAAGAGCTACAATGTCGGGCCGGTCCTGCCGACGGCGCAAGGAGCACCGGCCTTTCCGGCGAATCTGTCCACGCCCCCGCCGGGATTCGTGCTCCCGAAGCAGAGCATCACTGCGGTCGATCCGAACTTCGAGACGCAGTCCGCGTGGCTGAGCAACGTGCAGCTCGAACGTGCGCTCAAGACCGACCTGGCGGTCACGGTCGGCTACGTCAACTCGATCGGCCGCAATCTGCCCGTGCTGATGGACGTCAACCTTGTCGCGTCGGGGACGACGCTGCCGGACGGCCGTCCGGTGTTCTCGGCGGCGCGAGCGGATCCCACGTTCGACCACATCAACGTGTTCCAGTCGATCGCGGAATCGACATACAACGCCTTCACCGCCACGCTGACCAAGCGGATGACGCATGGGTGGATGACGCAGGCGACCTACACGCTCGCCCGCGGCGTGGACAATGCGCCGCTGACCGGCACCTACGTTGTGGGCAGCAACGACGACCGCGTGTCCGATCCGACCAACCTCAATCGGGACAAGGGTGTGACCCCGTTCAATCAGACCCACACCCTGTCTGTATCAGCGGTGGTCGCACCGCAGGTGAGCGGCAGCGGGATCGGAGCCGTGCTGCTCAACAACAACCAGCTGGGCATCATCCTCCAGGCGAACAGCGGGCTGCCGTTCAATATCCGCTCGAACGCGGATTTGAACAAGGACGGCGTGTTCAACGACAGGCCCGTCGGAATCGAGCGCAACTCGGGCCGTCTGGGACGGGTCGCGAATCTCGATCTGCGATACTCGCGATTCCTGCCGGTCCGCGGCACCTGGCGTGGTGAGCTGTTCTTCGAAGCGAAGAACCTTTTCAACGTGCAGAATGTCGCTGGCGTGAACCGGGTGGTGACGACCGACGCATTCGGCGCGCCGGCCGCCGCGATCCCGGGGACGTTCCCCGGCAACTCCGGCTACGACCAGCGGCAGATGCAGGTCGGACTCAAGTTCTCCTTCTAGCCCGTCTCGGGCGTGGAAGTCATTGGCGGGCCCGGCGGAAACCCCTCCGGGCTCGCAGCGTAACCAGCTCCTCGGGTTCAGATGTCTATGCGACCCTCCCGCATCGCCGCAGTCGCCAT
>JBBWZJ010000190.1:0-28330 GCA_039648985.1 Acidobacteriota bacterium
ACAAGACGGGGAACATCACGCGAATCCATCACGACGCGGCCATCGTCATGGCACCGAGGCCCTACGTGCTGGTGATTCTGGTGCGCGGGATCGAGCAGCTCGAGAAGAGCGCGGCCTTGATGGCCGCGCTGTCAAAAGCTGTGTACGACTGGCAGGCAACGGAGCCACAGCCGCACGTCAGTGGCAGATAGCACCGGGTGCCGGCGATCCGAAGCGTACGGGCCGGAGCGTTCGCCCCGGCCCGCGAACTCAAAAGACGTACACGAAGTTGAGCACGGGAAACCCGACCAAATCACTCACGCCGATGGGCACGCCGATCGCGAGGTCCGCCGAGAGTCGATCGCCGAAGAACCTTACGCCGCCCGACGCGATGCCGTGACCGTCCTTCCAGAGATAGTTCTCGGTAATCAGCTTCAAGTTGCGCCTCACCTGGCGCTCGCCGCCCAGCATGGCGACACCCGAGCGCCCGCCCTGGTTTCCGTACGCCAGACCGCCGCCGGCGGTGAACGAGGCGGTGCTGCCGCCGTGGGTGCCGACCACGTATCCGACTCCACCTCCGTCACCGTGCGGATTGAACACCTGGAATGCGCCGACCGCGATCTGGGTGCGTGCGTGGTTGAGCAGCTGCAACTTCGGCGTGATCCAGAAGGGGCGATTCCCCTCGTCGAAGCCGAACACGAGCGGCGTGCCTCCTCCGACAGACAGACGATCCGTGATCCCGATCTGCACGAACGGCATGACGAACTCGTACACGCCGAGGTACGTCTGCCCGCGTTGGAGGGACCGCCCGGTCGGTCCGAAGAACAAACGTGTCGCATTCGGGTCCGGCGGGAGGAACCTGCCGTCCACGATCTCTCCGCTCACCGCCTTGAGTGATTCCACGTCGGATCGGGCGGCGGTGACCGTCGCGCCGGCCTGCGTCCTCAGCACCACCTGGTCTTCATCCTCGCTGACGATGGTGCCGAACACGCGCGAGCCGTCGCGCAGAACGAGCTCGTACGTGCCGGACTGGTCGGCCGGCGGTGGCGCCGCCTGCGCGAAGGTCCGCACGGGCCCTGCGAGCATGCACGAGGTCACGATCAGAATCGCAATCAGCTTTGACATTGTCGGATCTCCAGGGGAGCAGCGTTATTCCGCACCTGTGTACGTCCGGGACCAACGGGGTGAACTGCCGTGGAAGCGACCCGCCGTCCATACCTGCAACGGTACGGGCGTGCCCGGTGACAAGTCGTGAAGGGGCCGTGAAGAAGGCTGAAATCAGCGCGCGTGAGCGGCGATGGCGGCGAGAACGGCCTGGAATCCGCGCGTCTGGCGGAGAGGGGCGAAGAGCGGCTCGATCGGGATGGTCCACCCGGTGAACGGCAGCTCGGGATGCTCGACGAGGCGCCGCAGCCCTTCGATCGTCTCGGCGGATCGCCCGCACACGGCATGATGGAAGGCCTCCGCGAGCGCGGCTTCGCTGCTGCGCCCTCCCGCCCGCAGCGCGTCGATTGCGCTCACGGCGTGCTTGAAGGCGGCATCTGCGGCCCGCTTGTCGCCATGTGCCGCATGGGCCGCGCCAAGACCAACGAGCGAACGCGCGTGCTCCGGGTAGAGCTCGAGCGCCCGCCGAAACAGCGGCACCGCAGCTCCGGGCTGGTTGTCCGCGAGCGCGGTGAACCCCGCGCCGTCGTACGCGTTCATCGCGAACTCCGCGGCGTACAGCTGCGAGGGCCCGACGGCCACTTCCCTGTCGAATTCCTCGCGCGCTCCGCGTGCATCCCCCTGCGTGAGGCGCACGAGGCCGAGCAGCCAGTGGAGCCCTTTCGCGGGGTAGCGCTGACGCGTGTGTGACTGCCGATCCTGCAGGATCGTGCCTTCGCGCAGCACCGATTCGGCGCTGTCCAGCGCTCCGCGCGCGATGTGCACCATCGCCGCCTCGAAGTGCGCGAATGGAAAATCCGGATAGAGCTCCATGGACCGGGCGAGCGCGCGAAGCCGATCTCCTCCCCACTGCGCATGCGCCAGCCGGAAGTGATGGCCCCAGTAGCCCGGCTCGAGCGCCACGGCGCGTCGCGCCGCGGCCGCCGCCTCGCCAAAACGGTGCGCGCTCACGAGCAGGAACGCGAGCGTGGCATGCGCTTCGGCCAGGTCCCGCGCGAGCTCGATCGCACGGCGGACATGATCGATGGCCCGCGTCAGGAGGGCTGCGTCGGGCTGATTGCGCGCCCGCGACATCTCGTATTGCCAGAACCTGGCGTTGCCGAGAGCGACGTGGGCCAGCGCGTAACTCGGGTCGAGCGTCACGGCACGCTCGAAATCGGCAATCGCTCCCGCCACGAGCGAGGAATCCAGCGATTCGAGCCGCACGCGCCCTTCGGTGAACGCCTGGTACGCTTCGAGGCTGACGGTCTCCCGGTGCGTGCGGTGGCTCGACCTGTCACGATCGGTCGTCCCGAGGGTCTCGCCGAACTGCGCGACGATGCGATCCTGAAGCTCGAACACCTGTTCGAGGGCGCCGTCCGCCTTCGCATCGGCGAGCGCCACGCCCGAGGCGGCGTCGACCACACGCGCGGTGATGCGGAGGCGATCGCCCGCGCGCTGGAAGCTGCCGACCACGGCGAGATCGAGGAGCAGCTCGGCCCGCAGCGCCGAGAGGTCCATGCCGACCCGCCGCTCGGCTTCCACGACGCGCACACGGTCGATGATTCTGTACGTCCCGGCAGCCCGGAGGTCGTTCGTCACCGTTTCGGCAATCCCGGACGAGAGCCAGGCGAGCTCGCGGTCGGTGCTCACATTCGAAAAATCGAGCACGCCGATGAAAGGGATTCCCTCGGCAGGGATGGGTGCCGGTTCGGCGGGGGCCGGGTCGCGAACGGCTGTTTCGACAGGCGCGATGAATCGGTACCCGCGCCGGGCAACCGTCTGGATGTAGGTCGGCTTCGCGGGGTCGTCGCCGAGCGCCTGCCGGAGCTCGGAGACCGCCTGGGTGAGGGCATTGTCCGTCACCGCCACGTCGGGCCAGAGCGCGGTGAAGAGCTCGTCCTTCGGCACGAGCGCGGACTGCCGCGCCGCCAGGTACAGGAGCAGGTCGATGATCTTCGGCGAAAGTGGAATGACCTCCGAGCCGCGGAACAGGCGGTACGATCCAGCGTCAACGGTGTACGGACCGAAACGATACGAGCCCGCGTTCGTCACTGGGGCCTCAGCATACATCCGCTGCCCCGCCGTCGCGTAGAATGCACGCATGAATCGCCGTCGGTTCCTCGCCTCCGCCGCCGTCGCGACGATGGCAGCCGCGGCGCGCGCGCCCCGGATCACCGCGGCCGAGCTCGTCCCGCTTATCAAACCGCGACGCCTCGCGCCGGGCGACTCCGTCGGACTCGTCGCGCCCGCGAATGCGACGTTCGAGTCGGTGGATCTCGACGTCGCGACGGAATCGCTCCAGGCGATCGGCCTCCGTGTGCGGGCGGCCCCGCACCTGCGGGATCGCCACGGCTACCTCGCGGGGCAGGACCGGGATCGCGCGGCAGACATCAACGCCTTTTTCGACGACCCCTCGATTCGCGCCGTGCTGCCGATCCGCGGCGGCTGGGGGAGCAGCCGCGTGCTCCCGTACCTGGACTTCGACGTCATCCGGCACAATCCGAAGATCCTGGTGGGCTTCAGCGACATCTCCGCGCTGCTGCTCGCGATCCATGCCAAGACCGGGCTCGTGACATTCCACGGTCCGAACGGGATGGGGCGCTGGGACGCCTTCTCCCTGGACTACTTCAGGCGGATGCTGATGCAGGCTGAATCCATCACGTTCGAGAACCCGCACCAGCTCTCCGAGAGAAACGTGCTCACGCAGACCGAGAACCGCGTGATGACCATCTCGGGCGGCCGGGCCCGCGGCCGTCTGCTCGGAGGGAACCTGACGGTCCTGACGACGATCGTCGGATCGCCGTACCTGCCGGCGTGGGACGAGGCGATCCTGTTCTGCGAGGACGTCGGAGAGGATTACTACCGCGTCGATCGGATGCTCACGCAGCTGAAGCTTGCCGGTATCCTCGCGCGCCTGTCCGCGTTCGTTTTCGGAACCTGTGCCGACTGCGGCCCAGGAGCGGCGAGTTTCGGCGCGTTGACACTCGAGGAAATCTTCGCCGATCACATCAAGCCGCTCGGGATCCCGGCGTGGGCAGGCGCGACGATCGGCCACGGGGCGCCGCAGTGGACGCTCGCCGAAGGGGTCCCGGTCGAGGCCGACGCGGACCGCGGCACGATCCGCATGCTCGAGCCCGGCGTCGTCTGAACGCCGGCACCTGGTCGCGGCCGGAACGTCAGCGTCCGTCGCGGCCCGTTACTTCCGGCCCGAGTACTCCAGCATCTGTGTCCTGAGATCGAGCGGATACGAAATCCTGACGTCCTGGATCGTACCGTCAGGGCCGGTGACAGGCTCGAGCTTCGGCTGAACGAACCCGGTGTAGGACGGCATGTTCAGATGATCCACCCGCGCGACGACCTCGTCGCGCAGCGCCGCATCGAAGTGGATGCCGTACGTGTCGAAGAGCGTCCGCGCGGCCTGGTAGTCCCCTTCCGACTTGATCCGCTGAACCTCCGCGAGCAGCACGCCGACGCTCTCCTGGAAGGCGGCCGCGTCGCACATGACGTAGTAGGTCTTGCCGTCCCTGCGGCGCACGTCGATGGCGCGCGAATGCGCAAGGAGCCAGTGGACGATCATCTGGCGGTTGCGCATGTGGTCTTCTTCGATCTGCGTGCCCTCGCGCACCCGGCGAAGCTGCACGAGCGCGTTGCGGGCGTATCCCTCGTACTCGGCCAGGACGATCTCGGCCTGATCGGCGGCGCCGAGCAGCCCGAGCTCCACCATGCGCGGACTGGGAAGGAAATAGAGGGCGACGAGGTCGGCGCGCGACTCCTCGAGCGCCGAGTACTGCTCCTTGAGGACCGATTGCGGGCTGCCGTTCAGGTGCTCGGCGATCCGTCCGGATCCATGGCCGATCACCTCGTGCAGGTCCGTCGTCAATTCGCCCGCGACGCTGCTCCACTTCTCAGCCCTCGCGGCCTCTTCCGGAGACCACGCGAATTCTCGGCGGAACGCGGCCGACGTCGACTTGTCGTAGGCCTCGTTCACGTTGGCGAGCGAGACCGATTTGCTGCCGTACTTCTCGCGGATGTCCTGATCGTTCGGCAGGTTGATGCCGACAGGGGTGATCGGCGCCGATTCGCCCCCTTCGACGACCACGTCGATGGCGTTTGCCGTGATCCCGCGCACGCCCTGCTTGCGATACTGGGGCGCCCACGGCATGCGATCCTCGAACCACTGCGCATCGGCCGCAAGTCGCCGGATGCCTGCCGTCTTCTCCCGGTTCACGTAGAACACCAGCGCTTCCCACGATCCCTTCATGCCGCGCGGGTCCATGTAGACTTCGACGAACCCATTGATCGTATCGACGGGAGAATCCTTGTCGTGGACCCACGCGATGTCGTACGCCGCGCGATCGGCCGCCTCGCCCGTCGTATAGAACGTAATCAGCGCGCGCAGGGCCGTCCCCATCGCGGCGCTTGCATACGGGACCGCGGCCTCGAGGTGCCCGACAATCGCACGGATCTCCCTGTCGTACCGGCCGCCCACCCGATAGACTTCCTCCGAGACGGTTCCCCGCACGGGGTCTTTCACCAGGCGCGAGTTCAATGGATACTTTTCCTCGAATCCGTCCAGATCGGCCATGGAGACACCGACGTACAGGTTGTTGGCGCTGGCCGTCAGGATGTCCCGCCCTTCGGCGGGGGTCTTGCTCGTCACGATCGCGTCCACAGCCGGATCGAAGAAGATTGGCTCCATCCGCTCGAGCAATGCGTCCACGCTCTCGCCCGGCCGACGCGGGAACTGCGCACCCGAGCGCGCCGCGGCGCGGGCGGCGGCGGCGAAGGCCTCCGGGGTGCACTTGGGTACGAACTTGCGGGCGGTCAGGTTGTTGAAGGGACCCGTGTTGAGCCAGAACAACTTCGTGTAGCGGTCGATCTCGTCCAGGGTGCGAGGCTCCACACCGGACGCGTGCGTCAGGATTTCCTCGAGCACGTCGCGCATCTCGAGGTTGTGTGCGTACCGCTGGTCATAGAAGATGTCGCGCCCGGCGAGCGCCGCCTGGTACAGATGCCAGACGAGGATTTTCTGATCGAGCGGCAATGCGGCGAAGCCGTCGGTGTACAACTGCACGACCGCCGCCTCTTCGACTCGCTCCAGCAGGTAGGTACGCCCCGGCGCCGGCGGAACGGGCGGCTCCGCCGGTGTGTCGGGCACGGGCGTGTTCGCGCCCGTGCTGTCATCGCTCCCGCAACTCATCACTCCCACCGTCCTGACTGCTCCGATCGGTTGACGCCGTGAACGCGTGCCGGGCCGCGCCCGCTCATTGGAGGTCGACTCGTTCGTGATGCTCCGGCATCCGGGTCTGCCATCCGAGCGTGGCCGTGATCGAGGCGCCGAGCGCCTCCATGGCGGCGGGCTCTCCGTGCACGATGAACGTGGTGCGGGGCGGCCGTGAAAACCCGCCCAGCCAGCGGAGAATCTCGGTCGAGTCGGCGTGTGCCGACATCGAGTCCGCGTGCTCGATTCGGGCGTGCACCGGGACGGTTTCGCCGTGGATGCGCACACTCGTCTGCCCGTCCACGAGCTGCCGCCCGCGGGTGCCCGCGGCCTGATAGCCCGCAAAGAGCACGGTGTTGCGGCTGTCGGGGAGGGCCGCCTTCAGGTGGTGCAGCACGCGTCCGCCGGTTGCCATGCCGCTCGCGGAAATGACAATCGCGGGCGTCTTCGATTGCGTGACCTGCTTCGATTCGGCCGCCGTCGTTACGGCCTTGAACCGTTCCGTGCAGAACACGCACACCTGCCGCTCCGCCCGCACGTGCTGCCGGCGTGCATCCTCGCTGTCCTGATGGTCGGCCGGGCCGTGGGGCGCCTTCTCGTCGCGCACCTCGGGCTGCATCTCCGGATCGAGCTCGCGGAGCCTCTCGGTGTACCGGGCGAGCGCCTCAATCGCCATGGGACTGTCCACGAAGACGGGGAGCACGGGGATGCGCCGTTCCTCTTCCAGCCGCCTGACCCAGTAGAGCAGCTCCTCGACGCGGCCGATGGCGAACGCGGGGATGATCACGCGTCCGCCCCGTTCAGCCGTCGCCGAAATGATTCGCGCCAGCTGCGAACCGTTGTCATCCGGGTCGTGCACGCGGTTGCCGTAGGTGGACTCCACCAGCAGGTAGTCCGCCTCCGCGATCATGGTCGGGTCGGGGAGCACGGGGCGGTTGAATCGGCCGAGATCGCCACCGAAAAGGATCGTTCGTCCGCCGCACGTGACCCGCGCGTACGAAGACCCGAGCAGATGGCCGGCGTTGACGAATTCAACCGCCAGACCCTCGGCGACCGGCACCGGGCGGTCGTATCCGACCGGCTGCAGCTGCGTCAGGGCGCGGAATGCGTCCGCTTCTCCGTAGAGGGGAAGTGCGGGTGAGTGCTTCGAGTACCCGTGGCGGTTCGCATTCGCGGCATCCTCTTCCTGGATGCGCCCGGAGTCGGGCAGGACGATCCGGCACAGGTCCTGGGTGCCGGGAGTGCAGAACACCCGGCCGCGAAAGCCCTGGGCGACGAGCCGCGGCAGATAGCCGCAGTGATCGAGGTGCGCGTGCGTGAGCACGACGGCGTCGATCTCGCGCGGGGGAATGGGAAACTCCTGCCAGTTCCGCGCACGCAGTTCCTTGAGCCCCTGGAACAGCCCCGCATCGATCAGTACCTTCGCCGCGCCGGTGTCGAGCAGATACTTGGACCCGGTGACGGTCCGGGCTGCACCGAGGAACGTGATGGACGGCATTCACGTTCAGTATAATCGTGGGCGACAGGTCAACCGTCCTCGATGCAACCCCTCCTCGACAACCTGCGCGCGGGGCAGCCCGTGATCGCGGCGGAGCTGAGACCTCCGCGCGCGGAGCTCGAGGCGTCGGCCAGCATGGACGCGTGGATCGACACGTATCACGCGGTGCGGAGCCTGACGCGCGCCGGCACATTCGTGTTCCTCACCGACAGCGCGGTCGGATCGAGAGAGGAAGACAATCTGCGGCATCTCGTCATCAATCTGGGCAGTGATGTGCCGCGATCGGGCGTCGTCCCGTTCCTGACCTGCAAACACCCGCTCGACTACTGCCTCGCGTATGCGGATCGCGCGCGGCATCATGGCTTCGAGGCGCTCGTGGTCCTCGGAGGCGACAAGAGTGTCGGCGCCGACCGCTGCGTCGCGCATGCCTGGCAGCTGCGCGAAGAGATCCGGCAGCGCGTGCCGGGGCTGGCGCTCGGAGGTTGGGCGAATCCGCACCGCGCGGCGGCAAGCCAGGTGGAGCACCTGCTCGCGGAGCACGCCAACGCCGAGTTCTACCTGACGCAGATCGTGTCGCATCACAGCCGGCGTCAGGTCGAGGAGTTCCTGGGAGAGGCGCAGAGGCGCGCGCTCGGGATCCCCGGGATGTTCGGCGTCTTCTACTATCGCTCGGCCAACGCGCGGACGCTGCGCGCGCTCGCGGACTTCCTGCCGGTGCCGGCCGCCGAGCTGACGGCCGAATTCGCGGCCGGTGCGAGTGCGGAGGACATCTGCGCCCGATCAATCCGCACACTGTCGGACGCCGGGGTCCGGCACTTCTACATCAGCAACCTGCCAATCAACCGCGCCGCGCGCACGCTGCAGCGAATCATGGACCTGGCCGGCGCCGCGGCGGCGAAGCCGGACCTGTGAGTCGCCTCCGGCGAACCCTCCCTCAGCCGCCCGCGCCCTTGAACTGATCGTGCTCGTCCGCAAACAGGACGTTGAAGCTGGTCAGCGATCCGTAGCAGCCGCTGACGTATGCCTGCAGCTTCACCTTCACGTCCTCGGGCATCTCGGCCGCGTTCACCTGCTGCTCGAGAGTTCGGAGCCGGTTCCTGACCATCACGATCTTGTGGAAGAACGTCTCGATTGGCCAGCTCTTCTCCTGCAGCCCGGGGTTGCCGGGCCGCAGCACCAGATGTCCGTTCCGCCACTTCTCGGCCGGCGCCGTGGCCGTGATACCGGCTTCTTCCCGAATCACGCGACGCAGAATCATTTCGATGTCCATACCGGTGCCCTCGTCAACGGGGGGCGCTATCCTTTCGCGTTCGCTCACGATCGGGAACGGCTCCCGCTCGCTCTTCGCGGGTTTTCTGGACGACTCCCGTGTGGGCGCGGTGATGTCGCTGCCCCAGCTCGCCACGCGCGACTCCTGGCCGACGCGCGGGCCGCCGCGGAAATTGTGCTCGCTGTGACAATAGCCGCAGACCACGCGAATCGCACCGCCCTCCGCATCGACCGCCACCACAGTGTGCATCCGGTCGGTCTTGCAGGCCCGACAGAAGTCTTCGACGGATCCACCAGCACGAAGTTGGGGCGGGGGCATGGCGCCATGGTAGCAAATCCGATCAGCCGGAGCCGCGGCCCGAACGCGGCGCTATACTCGAAAAATGGGCAAGTTCCTCGATTCCGTGCCCTTCTCCGGCATCATTCGCATCCGCGACATGATGTACTGCGTCAAGGACCCGTTCCGCCTCGATCAGGGGGACGTCAGCTTCGACGCGCCCGAATCCGTCACGCGCGCGATGCACCGCGCGATCGACGACGGCCACACGCATTACCTGCCGACGACAGGTGTGCCGCGGCTGCTCGACCTCCTGGTGGAGAAGCTGCAGCGCCGCAATGGCATCCCGGTGCAGTCCCGCGACGATCTCCTGGTCACGACCGGCGGCATCCACGGACTCTATCTGGTGTTCCAGGCGCTGCTGGAGCCAGGGGACGAGGTGATCGTGCCCGACCCGGAATGGCCCCCTTGCATGGGCAACATCACCGCCGCACACGGCAAGGCGGTCCCCTGCCCCCTCCATGAACATCTCGGGTGGCGGTACGACATGACGGAGCTCGAATCCAGGGTCACGCCCAGGACCCGCGCCATCTACGTGAACTCGCCCCACAACCCCACGGGCGGCGTGCTGACCCGCGATGACCTGGAGACCATCTCCGGGACGTGCAGGGAACGGCGCCTCTGGCTCATTTCCGACGAGGCGTATGAGGACGTCGTGTTCGACGGCGCCGATCATGTGAGTCCAGCATCGCTGCCCGGCATGTACCCGCGCACGATTTCGGTCTTCACGTTCAGCAAGTCTTATGCGATGACCGGGCTTCGTCTTGGCTACGTGGTCTGCAGCGACGCGCAGCTCCGGGAGCGGATGAAGAAGGCGCTCTTCTACACATCGAGCAATGTGACATCGATCGTCCAGTACGGCGGAATCGGCGCGCTCGAGGGGCCGCGGGACTCGATCGATGCCTTTCGACTCGAGCTCCAGGCCCGGCGCGATCTGTTCTACGACGGCATCCGGACACACGCGGGACAGATTTTCAGCGGGTCGCCGCCGCGCGGGGCGTTTTATGCGTTCCTGCGGATAGACGCCGGCTGGCAGCCGCCGGCGGCCGGATCACGGTCGTGGGCCATGGCGGAGCACTTGATCGCGCGCGGCCGAATCGGGTGCGTCCCCGGCGTGGACTTCGGCGCGAACGGCGAAGACTGCATCCGGTTCTGCTTCGCGCGCGACCGCGCCGAGTTGCAGGGAGCCGTCGAGTCGATGGGTGCCCTCTTCGCGCAGCGCTGAAGCCGGGCGTCAGCTCTCCATCTCGCATCCGTCGAGCAGCTCGATGAGCACCGCGGGATCCGAGATGTGTCCGAGGATGAACGTGCGGGGGCCGGGCGAACGCTTGACGAGGGTCGGCGTGAACGCGATGCCGTCCTCCGCCCCCATGGACGGATTGCGCGCAAGGTCGCAAATCGTGAGCGTCACCTTCCCGGATCGATACGGCGAGAGCACGTTCTTGATGTTCTGGATCGCGTTCGCGGATCGCGGCGAGTCGGCGCTCAATCGAAAGTAGCAAATCTGCTGCCGGATCGGGCCGTCGGCTCAGCGCACGTGGCGTCCGCCGTCGACGCGAATCGTTTCGCCGGTGACGAAGTCGGAGTCGATGAGGAACGCGACAGCCTTCACGATCTCCGCCTCGCCGCCCCAGCGGCCGAGCGGTGTGGACTGCTCGACGGCGGCGAGCTCCTCGGGCGAGGTTCCGGGCGGGGGCAGAATGGGACCGGGCGCGACGGTGTTCACGAGAATCTGGTCCGCCGCAAGCTCCAGCGCGAGGGCTTCGGTCAGGCCCACGAGGCCATGCTTCGCGACGTAGTACGGGAGGTAGCCCTTGTAGCGGGGCCGGCCGCTCACCGCGACCCAGTCCGAGAAGTTGATGATCCGCCCGCCACCCGCCGCGCGGAAGTGCGGCACGGCCGCATGCGCGCAGAGGAACGCAGCCTTGAGATCCACGTCGATGACGCGGTCCCAGACGGTCTCGTCGGTCGCGTCGAAGGGAACCTCGGCGTACACGGAGGCCATGTTGATCAGCACGTCGAGCCGGCCGAGCGCCGCCACGGCTTCATCCACCAGGCGTGCGCAGGCAGGCCCCTCGGACAGGTCGGCGTGAAACAGGAACGCCCGACGCCCCGCGGCACGCACCGCGCCGCCGGCGTCATCGGCCTCGCGGCTCGATCGGTTGTACGAGAGCGCCACGTCCACACCCCGCCGGGCGAGATCGACCGCGATCGCGGCGCCGATGCGCTTGCCCCCCGTAATCAGCGCGGCGCGGTTGTGCAGATCCATGACGGGCAGAGGAGATCGACCGACAGGGAGGCGCCTGAGCGTCTCATACGCGGGGCAGCGTCTGACGATGACCGAAGAAGCTGGACCACGGGGCCTTCGCACCCATCCGGCGCTCCGCCGTCCGGATCGTGAAGACATTCGGATCGAGCCGGGGGCTCACTTCGTCCCAGTCGAGCGGCATCGAGACGGGAGCCCGCGGACGCCAGCGCACGGAGAACGGCGGCACGATCGTCTGACCCGCGGCGTTGCGCATGATGTCGAGGTAGACCGGCGCGCGCCGGCGTGCCTTGCGTGCTTCGACAGTGACGAGCGCCGGATACTCGGACGCCATCTCCGCCGCAATCGCCGAGGCGTACGCGCGAACGCGGTCCTGGGCGGCGCCGCGCCGGAGCGGCACGAACACGTGGAGGCCTCGGCCCCCCGACGTCTTCACGTACGGCTCGAGGCCATGATCCTCGAGCTTGTCCCGGAGCAGGAGCGCGACCCGCGCGGCCGATGCGAAGCCATCGGCGGGATCCAGATCGAAGGCGAGCCAGTCCGGTTTGTCGAGCTGATCGACGCGGCTGTCCATCACGTGCATCGCGATGCACCCGAGGTTCACGAGCGTCAGCAGGGTCTTCCGCGTGCCGCCGACGATCCACTCGACGTCATGCCCCGCGGATGCAGCGGGGATCGAGACCGTCGGTATCCCGGGCGGCAGATTGGACGGTGCATGTTTCTGGAAAAAGCACGCCTTCCGCATCCCCTCGGGGCAGCGCTCGAGCGTCACCGCGCGCCCCTTCATCCACGGCACAATCTGCCCGGCGATGCGCGAATAGAACTGCGCCAGATCGAGCTTCGTCAACCCGTCGTCGGGCCAGAACGGCTTCGATGGATTGGTGATGACGGCGCCGCCCAGCCTGACGCTCGGCGTCGTCATGCATCGCCCGGGCGGTTAGGCAGGGGAACCTCGCAATCGCCGTATTGTGTCACCGAACCGCGGCCAACGGCACACAAGTCGGCAACCTTTCGCTCGAATGCGGACGGCCGTGACATAGAGAGGCGTGACGGCTGGGAGCGGGCGCGGAGGTGGGGGCACGATCGACCGGAAGCGGAACGCGAAGCACCCTGCGAAAGTGCTGACGTTAGCCGCGGATGTCGTCGCCGGACCATTCCGGCGTGACCTCCTGCGCTCCGCTCCCGGTCCACCGTACGGGCGGATCCGCGCATCGCGCGCGGATCCGCAACCGTCGCTTTAGGTCAGGACCTTGATGACGACGCGGCGGTTCTGCGCGCGGCCGTCGCGGGTCTTGTTCGGCGCGATCGGCTTCTCTTCGCCGTAGCTGATCACGTTGATCTTGTGGAGCGGCACCTGGTGCTGGTCGTAGAGGTACCGCTTGACGGCCTCGGCGCGCTCGAGCCCGAGCTTGTAGTTCAGTTCGGCCGGACCCGCGTTGTCCGTGTGCCCTTCGATTTCGATGTAGGCGCCGTTCGGTTCGGCCTTGAGCTTCTGCACGAGCTGATCGATGTCCGCCTTCGCCTGCTCGGGCATCGTTGCCTTGCCGAACTTGAATCCGCCCTTGTCTTCGCTGAGCGTCACTTCGTAGACGAGGCGCTTCGCCGAGCGCTCGATCTCGTCGGCGCGCGTGTTCACCTTGTCGGCGGCGGCGCGGGCTTCGGCCGCGCTCTTGTTCGCAGCCTCCGCGCGCTGGCCGGCGGCCTGGGCGCGCTGATCGACTTCGGAAATCTTTCCTTCGTTGGCGCGCGTGCGCTCCTGGGTCTCTTCGACCGTCTTCGAGAGCGTCTCCACCTTGCCGTTGACTTCTCCGACCTGCGTTTTGACCATCTTCTTGGTCGCGCAGGCGGTCGTTCCGCCGAGCGCGAGCGCAAGAACGGGTATGGCGATGACGAGTTTCTTCATCTTGTCCTCCGAGCTGGGGTTGCCGACGAGTGATCAGTGCGAACGTTGCGCCTCATCCTTGGCGGCGCAAAGGCGTTGCCAGCAATCAACGTTCCGCGTCTCCGACTGTTCCTGCCACCGTATAGCCGGCGCGTGCGCGCACGACCAGATCGCGATCCCGTGTGCGGACTTCGAGCGGGCGCCACCCTGGCACCGTCGAAGCCTCGAAGGCCAGCACATATTGATGCCGCAGTTCGTCAACGATCTGCCGCGCCGCGATGCTCGCGTGCGCGGGAGCGCTGACGGTGAAGTACTCCCCGCCCGTCCACCGGGCGAGGTTCAACAGCGGCCCCGGCTTCTCGCCGTGGCCGTCCTCGCGCGTGTCGTCAATCGGCGACATGACCGCGAGGATATACACCGGCACGTCGATGCCGCTCGAAATCGCGGCGACCTGCTCGGGCGTGAGATGGCTCCGGGTGTCGATCCCGTCGGTGAGCACGACGACGGCACTGCGCTGCGGGAGCCGCCCCTTGCCCGACCCCGCTGCTGCGACCACGCGAGCGGTCTCGGCCACGGCGTCGTACATCGACGTCTGGCCGAAGGGCGCTTCGACGTGGGTCAACGCCGCTTCGAGCACGCGCAGGTCCGAGGTGAAATCCGTCACCCGGTCCAGCCGCGTGTCGAACGAGAACACCGCGGCCTCGTCCATCGGCCGCAGGGCTCCGAGAATCTGCTGAGCGGCCTGCCGCGCATCGACGGCTTTCGAGCCGACGCGCATGCTGCCGCTGATGTCGAACAGTACCGCGACCTTGACGGGCCCGTCGGCCTCCGCCCGGAAATCCAGAATCGGCCGCGACTGGCCGGACTCGGCGACGATGAAGTCGGTGCGCGCCATGTTGGGAACGAACTTCCCCTTCCGGTCCTTGACGATGGCACTAACTGAAACGACATCGACCGAGGAACGGAATGTCGACGGGGCGCCTTGCGGCTCCGCCTGCTGGGCCGGGCTCGCCTGCGCCCCGGCTGGCCGGCTGACCGGCAGCAGGGAGATGGCAATGAAGCCAGCGATCGCGGCGGGACGTCCCCTCACAACCCCCTCCTTTCCAAAGAACTTGCCAACGGCGTAAGCCGCTGGAGCGGCGGAGGTTAGCGGTTGAGGTGTCACTCAGAAGGCACAGAAAAACAGTCAAAATCGTGTAAGTGTTACTTCTTTTGGTCGTTCCATGCTGGCGTTTCTACACGGATCGACGCGATCCACACGGGACCATCGCGATTTGACTCGAACCCCCACAGTCGCCGCGGCTCGGGTAAACTCTCTCGATGCCCTCCCGCACCGCGGCTGCCATTCGCGTCAATCCCCGGATCAGCGGTTTCGTGTATGCCATCCGGAATATCGTGGCAGAAGCCCGGAAAGTCGAGGCATCGGGCCGGAAAGTGCGCTACCTCAATATCGGCGACCCGATCACGTTCGGGTTCCGGACGCCCCCGCACATGGTCGAGGCGGTCGAGCGCGCGATGCGCGACGGCGACAACGGGTACGCCCCCTCCGTCGGCATCCTCGCGGCCCGCGAGGCGGTGTCAGCCGAGTGTGTCCAGCGCGGCATGCCCATGTCAGCCGATCGCGTCGTCATTACGGCCGGCACGTCGGAAGGAATCGAGCTTGCGCTCACCGCCATGGCGGGTCCGGGCGACGACGTGCTGATCCCGGTGCCTACGTATCCGCTGTACACGGCCGTCCTCGCCAAGATTGGCGCGCGGGCGGTGTTCTACCGTACCGACCCCTCGCGCAACTGGCAGCCGGACCTCGACCATGTCCGCAGCCTGGTGTCGCCGTCGACCCGCGCGCTCGTCGTGATCGATCCGAACAACCCGACAGGCGCCACCTATTCCGACGAAGCCAGGCGCGCGCTCGTGAACCTGGCCGAGGAGCACAATATTCCGCTCCTCGCCGACGAGGTCTACGCGGACCTGGCGTTCGATGGACCAATCGGCGCGCTCGCGGCCATCAACCCGGATGCCCCCGTCATCACCTTCTCGTCGCTGTCGAAGGCCTACCTCGCTCCGGGCTGGCGCGCCGGCTGGATGGCCGTCGCGGGCACCGCCAGACTGGACGACGTGCTCGCAGGGATCAAGAAGCTGGCGGACGGACGCCTGTGCAGCACCGGGCCGATGGAGCACGGGATTGTGGCGGCCCTCAACGGCGATCGATCGCACCAGCAGGTGTTCCGCGATGCGCTCCGGGAGCGCGCGACAATCACCCACGACCGCCTGAATGCGATCGACGGTATCTCCGTTGTCCGGCCCACGGCGGCGTTCTACGCCATGCCGAAGGTCGCGCTCCCGCCGGGCGTGACCGACGAGGACTATGTGCTCGGGCTGCTACGCGCGACGGGCGTGCTGTGCGTCTACGGCTCCGGGTTCGGCACGGTGCCTGCAGACGGGTTCTTTCGCGTGGTATTCCTGGCCTCTCCGACCGAGCTCGCCGCCATTTACGATCTGATTGCCGGCTTCACGCGGGATTTTCTTGCCAAGCGGACCGCCTAGCGGCGATCCGGCGGCTCAGAAGGCCCTGGTTCTGTGGACGCTCGCCGTCGCCGCGGTGGCGGTGGTGGTGGTCTGGTGCGCGTACCTCGTGCGGGACGTGCTGCTGCTCATCTACGTGAGCGGCCTGCTCGCCATCGGGTTCAGCCCCATCGTCCGTCTCATCGAGCGCCAGAAGGTCCTGCCGATCGGCACACGGCGATTCCCCCGCTGGCTCGCGATCCTGATCCTGTACCTGTTCATCCTCGGTACGCTGACGGGGATCGGATTCATGATCGTCCCGCCGCTCGTCGAGCAGGGGCAGCAGTTGTGGAGCGCGCTGCCCGGCATCTTCGACAAGGGCCAGGAGTACCTGATCCACAAGGGCCTGCTGCGCGAGCACCTCACGCTGCGGGAGGCTGTCGAGCGCGCACCGAAGACCGGCAGCGGTCAGGCGGTCGGCACCGTGATGAGCGCCTTGGTGGGGGTGGTCGGCGGCCTCTTCGGCCTGCTGACAATCCTGATTCTGACCTTCTACCTCCTGGTCGAAGCCGACAATCTGCGCGACGGCATGCTCCGGCTGTTCCGCCGCGGTGACCGGGTGCGCGTCGCGGCCGCGAGTCGAGATATCACCGTCAAGGTCAGTGCCTGGCTCGGCGGTCAACTGCTCCTCGGCGGGATCATCGGCGGCTCGTCGGCCATCGGGCTATGGCTGCTCGGAATCCCGTTCTTCTACGTGCTCGCGCTCATTTCCGGCGTCGGGGAGCTCATCCCTGTCGTGGGTCCGTTCCTCTCCGCCGTCCCGGCCGTGATCGTCGCCGCCACGGTCTCCACCAATAAGGCCATCGTCGTGATTGTGTTCTTCGTGGTCCAGCAGCAGCTCGAAAACCACATCCTGGTGCCGAAAATCATGGCGCGCCAGGTGGGCGTGAGTGCGGTGACCGTCATCATCGCCCTGCTCATCGGCGGCAAACTCCTCGGCATCCCGGGCGCCATCCTCGCCGTCCCGAGCGCCGCGATCCTTCAGGTCCTTTTCACCGAGTTCGCCGCCGAGCGCGACAACGCCTGACAGCCGGCCTCCAGCCGCTCTCTCGTCCCTCCTTACGCCGGCCCCTTAACAGAAAGCTGGCATCCGCATTGATGGGTTCGACCGCGGAGGTCGTCTTTCGACCCCATTTTGGTAGGCGGCGGGAGACTTCGGGGAACGGCGAGAGGTGGAAATGGGTACCCGCGGTGGTACACGACGCAATGTCTTCGGCGACGTCGCCCTGATCATTTTCCTGCTCGCCCAGGCATCGGACGGCGTGCTCACCTACATCGGCGTGAGCACGTACGGCCTGCATGTCGAAGGCAACCCCATCATCGGCTGGCTGATGTCCGCGATGGGCGAGGGACCTGCGCTGGCGACCGCGAAGCTCGCAGCGGGCTTTTTCGGGATCGCGCTCCACCTCTCCTCCGTGCACCGCGCCGTCGCCGTGCTGGCGGTGTTCTATGTGGCCGTCGCCGTCGTCCCGTGGATCGCGATCCTGTTCTATTTGAGCTGACCCCGCTTACGCTCCATCAGGCCTCCTGAGCGCCCGCGCGGACGCGCCGCCCGGCCGCGCGCCGGAGGTTATACTCGCCACGTATGCGGACCGATCCACTGGCTTACCTCGGGGACGAGCTCGACTCCCTGAAGCAGCAGAACCTCTATCGTCAACTGCGCGTATTAGAAGACGAGCAGAAGGCGCACACCACGTTCGATCACCGGTCCGTGGTGAACCTGTCCTCGAACAATTATCTCGGCCTGACGACGCACCCGCGGCTTCGCGCGGCAGCACTGGCGGCCATCGAGAAGTTCGGCGTCGGGTCCGGGTCCGTCCGCACGATTGCCGGCACGATGGACCTCCACGTCGAGCTGGAGCGCCGGCTGGCGGCGTTCAAGAAGGTGGAGGCGGTGGTGGTCTTCCAGAGCGGTTTCACCGCCAACGCCGGAACGGTATCGTCAATTCTGACGAAGGACGACGTGGTGATCTCGGACGAGTTGAACCACGCCAGCATCATCGACGGGTGCCGCCTGAGCCGGGCAGCCGTCAAGGTGTTCCCGCACAAGGATGCGGATGCGGCGCGGCGCATCATCAGGGATCTGCCCTCCGGCCAGCGCCGGCTCCTGATCACCGACGGCGTGTTCAGCATGGACGGCGACCTCGGCCCGTTGCCCGCCCTCTGCGACGCGGCGGAAGAAACAGGCTGCATCATGATGGTGGACGACGCGCATGCGAGCGGCGTGTTCGGCGCGAATGGCCGCGGGACCATCGATCATTTCGGCGTGCACGGCCGCGTGGACGTGCAGGTCGGCACGTTGTCGAAAGCGATCGGGGCGCTCGGCGGGTACGTCGCGGGCACGCGCAATCTGATCGAGTTCCTCCAGCACCGCGCGCGACCGTTCCTGTTCTCGACGTCGCACCCGCCGTCCGTCACCGCCGCGTGCATCGCGGCGATCGACGTGCTCACCGAGGAGCCCGAAATCATCGACCGCCTCTGGACCAACACGCGCTTCTTCAAGGCCGGCCTCGAGCGGCTCGGATTCAACACCGGCCCGAGCGAGAGCCCGATCACGCCCGTGATCGCCGGCGAGACCGCGAAAGCCAACGCGCTGTCGGATCGGTTGTTCCAGAACGGCGTCTTCGCGCAGGCCATCGGGTTCCCGACCGTCGCACGGGACAAGGCGCGCGTCCGGACGATCGTGACCGCGACGCATACTCACGAAGATCTCCAGTACGCGCTCGACATGTTCGAGAAAGTGGGCCGCGAGCTGAGTCTGGTCTGACGTGCCCACACCTTCCAGCCGCTTCCCCTTGCCGCCGGACGGGCACTCGTGAAAAGTTCGCGGTCGGCCCGCGCGCGCACGATTTTCGACACGTACACGCGCGATCTGTCGCGAGACGACCTGCAGCGCCTCTTCACCCACGACACCCTGGACGCCTACCGGTTCTTCGCGCGGGGCCTGGACGAGGAGCAGTTCGCGGCGCTGCCACCGTGGCGGCGCCTCCCGCACCGGATCCGCCAGATCTTCGTCGCCTTCACGCTGAAGCTCCCGCCCGCGCGCCGCGCGCTGTATGTCGTCGCGCTCTTCATCGCGCTTCTCGGGATCATGCGTCTCTTCAGGGGGTTCGGGGCCGTCGTGATCCCGTTCGGACTCCCGTTCATCCAGGTGGCAGTGCTGACGCCCATCTGGGCCGACGGCACGTTCGCACTGATCCTCAGCCTGTTCCTCGTCAACCTTCTCGTGCTGCTGGAAGTCGCCGATCGCCTGTCGCTCAAAGGCGAGCTGGAGGTGGCGCGCGAGATCCAGCTCGCGATGCTCCCGAGCGGAACGTACCGCACAGCGGATATCGAGATTTGCGGCGTCACACGGCCCGCCAATACCGTTGGGGGGGACTTCTACGACGTGCTGCCGCTTCGCGACGGGCGGGTCATCGTGACGCTCGGAGACGTGGCCGGCAAAGGCAGTCCGGCCGCGCTGCTGATGGCACTGCTGCTCGCGGTGCTGCGCACGCTCGTGGACGAAGAGCTCGAAGCGTCCGCCCTGGCTGAACGCCTGAACGTGCAGATTTGCCGGCACAGCCCGTCGTCGCGCTTCATCACGCTGTTTTACGGCGTCTACACGCCAGGCACCGGCGCGCTGACGTATGTCAACGCGGGCCATATGCCGCCGCTCCTCCGCCGGCGCGACGGGCGATACGAACGGCTCGGCAGCACGGGGGTCGCCCTCGGCATGTTCGAAGGATCCCGGTTCGGGGCCGTGGAAACGATGCTGCTGCCGGGAGACACGCTGGTGCTCTACAGCGACGGCATTACGGAGGCGGAGAACCCTGCGGGGCAGCCGTTCGAAGAAGCAGGCCTCGAACTTGTGATCGAGCGCCAGGCCGCGGCGCAGCCGGCGGACATCGGGGCGCGCGTGCTGGCGGCGGTTGCGGATCACGCGCGTGACTCGCGCTTCAGGGACGACTTGACGATTCTCGTCCTGAAGCGAGCCGGAATCCCGCGCGACGTACTCTCAGTGCCGGAAACCGTAGATGCGAACCGCGCCGAGCACGGCTAGCGGCTCGAGGTTCAGGACTTCGCGCTGACCCGCCCCTTCGAACTTGCTGCGGAACGCCGCGTCCTCGTCCGCATCGAGGACCGCGAACGGCCGGTACCCCGCGGCGCGAAGGTCCGCGATCGCCTCGTCCAGGTGAGCCGCACCGAGCACATCCCATCGCAGCGTCGGCCGGCTGGCGTAGTACCTCAGGCTGCCGCTGTGCTGAGCCGCGAGAATGAAGGCGTCCGCGGGTAGATGCTCGAGCGCGAACGCGCCCGCGTCGGGGTACTTGCGTTCCTGCGCGTGGAGAGTGAACACCTGGCGTGCGGCGGCCGCGTGAATGAAGGCGGCGAACAGGACGCAGAGGAGCAGCGCGCCCGCAGGGAACCGCGTCGCCGCGGGCAGCGTACGCACCACGGTCAGGCTGATGAGACACGCGAACAGCAGCATGATGACGATCGCAGGGAGCAGGAAGCGCGTGTAGAACCATTCATTCGGCTGGAAGTAGACATACGGCAGATAGGCGGCCCACACCGCCATCGCGAGCATCAGCAGTGTCCAGGCGACCAGCGGCGACGCGCCCCGGCGCCATCTGAGGATCCACAAGGGCGCGAGCGTCCCGAGCCATATGTAAAACGTGTGCGTTTCGGTCAGCCACCTCGGGTACCGCGCCAGGTTGGGCAGGACGTTGCGCACGGTGAATCCCTCTTCGATTCGGCCGTATCCGGAACCGACGATCGAACCGTACCGGACGTGCTGAATCCACCCCAGCGCCACGAGGCCCGGCGCAAGGCCCCCGACGAACAGGGCCGCGCGGACGAACCCCGGCTCGGGTCCGCCGCGGACTGCGAGCAGCAGGATCAATGAGGCAAGCGGCGCCAGATTGGGTCTGATGGCGATCGCGAGCGATGTCAGCGCGCCCGCCGTTCCGGCCGAGGCGTTCGTGGCGCGCGAAGCCGCGATGAGCGCGCCGAGCCAGCACGCCGTCACGGGCACGTCTCCCATTGGCTGAACGAGCTGGTACAGAAACGTCGGACTTGCGGAGAGGAGCATGGCGGCGGCGCCGCCGGCGAGCGGATCGCCGAGGCTGGCGCCCAGCCGATAAGTGCACCAGACGGCCAGAAGCCCACAGACGGGCACGACGAGATAGATCGCCTGCGCTGACACGGCCGCAAAGGGGACCATCAGGAGAGGCAGACCCGGGGGATACCTCGGCGCGATCACCTGGGCGGCGCCGCCCCCGGTGAAGCCGAGCGGGACGAGGGTCGCAGGGGCGTCGGGCCAGCGGAACGCGGGCTTCAGCGGGATCGTGTCGGTGAGCCGCCCGTCAAGCAGCAACCGCGCCTGGCCTGCGTAGCCATACGAGTCGGCACCGCCGACCGCGAACGTGCCGAAGAGCATCGCGGCGCCGATCGTCCATACTGCCGCGGCTCCCGTGAGCGCGCGGGCCGCGGACCCGCCGGCCGCCGCGTTCCACGCGTAAGTCGACAGGGTCGACAGCCGACGCCGCCGCGTTACGGCAAGCCACGAGGCGCCGGCCACCGCGGCCAGTGCCGGCCGGACCCAGTCGTGCGATCGGACGCGAATGCCGGCAAGCCGCACGTCGAAGCCCCCGCTCCAGACCACCGCTGCGGCGTACGCGGCCGCCGCAAGCGTTGCGCCAAGGGCCCAGCGCGCCGCACGACGGCCGCGCATCTCTGGTCCCGTCATTCCGTCGTCCTGCCCCGGCCCTGGGGTCGCCCGTGAACGTCCAGCCCCAACCGGAGGACGCGAGGTCTAAGATGGAGACTCCGCATGTATCGACTCCGTTCTTCGGCTGCGCGTTGGCTGCTGCTCATGCTCGTCGGCCTCTGCCGGGCAGACGTGCGCGCCCAGCCGGCGGCGCGGGACGGAATCCCCCCGCTTCTGCGGCAACTCGAGCGTGCGGCGGCTGCGGCGGACGGTGCGGGCGTGCTGGCGCTCGGCGCCCCCGCGATCAGCCGTCCGATATTCGAAGAATTCGCAAAGTCATTGACCACGCCGGCGCCGACGCGTCTCGTCTTGAACGAGCGCGACAGGGCCCCAATCGAAGGCGGAGGGCAGCGGCTCGTGATCGAAGTCTTCACCGAGCATGGCAGCGAAGGCCGTCTGGGCACATGGCGGGTGGACGTCGGCCCCGGCGCGGCCTTGGTGGATCCGTGGCGGATCACGGCGGTGACCAGGCTGTCGATCGTCACCGGGCTTTACCGTCTCGCACTCAACCCCGCCAAAGAGTACGACATTCACAACCTCAAGGTGCACGCGGCGGACCTCGCGGTCGAAATGACATCGGGACGGGCCTTCGTGGCGGAAACGCCGGATGGCCCGACCGCGCTCGTCGTGATCGGTAGCGGCCGCATGCAGTTCACGCCTCCCGATCAGGCCGAACGGACGCAGCTCAAGATCTTCGGCGGGGCCGAATCGCTGTCTGTGGATCTGAACACGGCGTTCCTCCGGGTGTACCCGGGCGATTTCGCTTCGCGCGTGGATGCCGATGCGCTCCGTCCCCGCGACGTGAACCCGGCGGACCTGCGCGCGGCGACGGTCCTCTTCAATGCGTACGTCGGTTTGTCGCTGCAGGTCGACTTGAGCGACCTGAGCCCCGACCGCTGGTCGCTGCTGCCGTCCCCGGGTGATTTCATCGGCGAGCTGCACTCCAGGCGATACGGCACGCTCACGTATACGCGATTCGGCAGCGAACCGGAAGACGTCACGCTCTTCGATCGCAAGCAGCGTCACAACATTTCGGTGTACGCGTCGCCCGAACAACTCGCGCGCCGGGGCCGCTCGTTCAGCGAAGACAGCAGCCTCGACTACGACGTCCTCTCGTACGACATCGACGCGGAGTTCGTTCCGGAGCGGGGGACGGTCAACGGCACCGCGAAGATCACGCTCCGGATGCTCGGGGAAACTGCGTCGCTGACGTTCCACCTTGCCGACACGTTATCCATCCGTGGCATCTATTCCCCCGTGTATGGCCGGCTTCTCCACCTGCGGGTGGTCGGGCAGAACAGCGTCATCGTGAACCTTCCCGCCGTGCTGAAGCCGGGGACCGAACTGGCGCTGACCGTGCTCTACGGCGGGCGGATCGCGCCGCAGGTGTTCGATCGCGAAGCCGTCCAGGCGGGGGTGGACATGCACGAGCCCGTCTTCATCCCGATCGAGCAGCGCTGGCTCTTCAGCAACAGGAGCTACTGGTACCCGCAATCGACAGTGACCGACTACGCGACCGCGCGACTGCGGATCACCGTCCCGAGCGACTATGACGTCGTCGCCACGGGCGATCCCGTTGCCGTCCCGGCCCTGCCCGGCACAGTCCCGGGCGGCGATCCGTCGAAGCGGCGCAAATCGTTCCTGTTCGCGGCCGGCGAGCCGTCGCGCTATCTGGCCCTCGTCATCAGCCGACTCGATCCGATCACCACCTCCCGCATGATGACCGGCGGGCGCACGGTCGCGTTGTACGTCAGAAGCAGTCCGCGGCAGGGGGGGCGCATGCGGGAGCTCGCGGAGAAGGCCGCGACGATTTTCAAATTCTACGCGTCGCTCGTCGCCGACGCGCCGTACCCCAGCTTCACGCTGGCGGCGATCGAAAGCGACAGGCCCGGCGGGCACAGTCCGCCGTACTTTGCCCTGCTCAACCAGGTGGTCGTCGGGTCCACGTTCGTGTGGCGGAACGACCCCGTGAGCTTCGACAACTACCCCACCTTCTTCCTGGCTCATGAAATCGCGCACCAGTGGTGGGGCCACGCGGTCGGCTGGAAGAATTACCACGAACAGTGGATCAGCGAAGGCTTCGCCCAGTATTTCGCGGCGCTGTATGCCGAGAAGGATCTGGACGCCGGCGTGCTGCCCAACGTCCTCCGTCAGATGCGAAAGACCGCGATCGCCGACTCGGGTCAGGGACCGGTGTATCTCGGCTACCGCCTGGGGCACATCCGCTCGGACGAGCGGGTGTTCCGGTCGATCATCTACAACAAGGCCGCCATGGTCCTGCACATGCTCCGCCGGCTGGTCGGCGACGAGGCGTTCTTCGCGGGCGTGCGCACGTTCTACAGCGACTGGAAATTCAAGAAGGCAGGCACGGACGACTTCCGGGTGGCGATGGAACACGCGAGCGGGCGCGACCTGACCCGTTTTTTCGAAACATGGATTTACGGCACCACGATCCCGAAGCTGAAGTTCAGTGCCCACGTGTCCGGCGAGTCCGCCGTCGTCCGCTTCGAACAACACGGGGATCCTGTCGAGGTGCCGGTCACCGTGACGGTCGAATACGCCTCGGGCCCTCCAGACCAGGTGGTCGTGGCGCTCGCCGACAAGGTGACGGAGCGGACGCTGCCCTTGAAGGGTCCCGTCCGGTCGATCATCGCCAACGCGGACAATGGGGCGCTTGTCCAAGTCGTCAAATGAGCCCGGCACCCGAAAACGCTCCCTGACGCTCAAAACTTATACAATTGGATCTCATGGACACCGTCACGTTGACAATCGACGGCCGGCAGGTCACGGCCGAGAAGGGCAAGACCGTTCTCCAGGCGGCGATCGAGAGCGGCATCAAGATCCCCTACTACTGCTACCACCCCGGGCTTGGCATCGACGGGTCCTGCCGCGTCTGCATCGTCAAAATCGAGAAGATGCCGAAGCTGCAGACGTCCTGCTCGACAACCGTCGCCGAGGGGATGGTCATCTCGACAGGGACGCCCGATGTGGTCGAGGCGCGCGCGAGCGTGTTCGAGTTCCTGTTGATCAATCACCCGCTCGACTGCCCCGTCTGCGACAAGGGGGGCGAATGTCCGCTGCAGGACTTCTCGTATAGCTTCGGCCCCAACGAGAGCCGGATGGAGTTCCCGCGGCGGGTGTTCGACGGCGAAGGGGTGCGCGCGGACGTGGACTTCGGACCGACGCTGATGCTGAACCGCAACCGGTGCATCCTCTGCACGCGTTGCGTCCGCTTCATGCGCGAGATCGACACCGACGCGCAGATCACGATTGCAGACAGGGGCTACGGCAGCGAAATCGCCACGTTCCAGGAGGAGGGGGTCCACTCGCTCTTGTCCGGCAACCTGATGGACGTCTGTCCCGTGGGGGCGATCACGACGCGCGATTATCGGTTCAAGTCGCGGCCCTGGGACAACCCGGAGGCGGTGGACACGATCTGCACGCTCTGCGAGAAGGGCTGCAACACGACGGCGTGGATCAAGGCGAAGCCCGAATGGGCCAAGGGGGCGCAGCTCATCCGGACAACGCCGCGCTTCAACCCCGAGGTGAACGATTACTGGATGTGCGACATCGGCCGGTTCGATTACCGGTGGATCGAAGGAGACGAGCGCCTCCAGCGCCCCTTGCTCCGGACCGCGGCGGGCGCCCTCGAGCCCACCGACTGGACGAACGCGCTGTCGAAAATGGCGGACCGGATCACGGCGGCTGGCGGACCATCGGCGCTTCGGTTCCTCGTCTCGGCTCATGCCTCGCTCGAAGAGCTATATCTCATTGGCCGGCTCGGGGGCGCCTTCCGCCTTCCGGAAAACGGCGTTGCGATCAGCTGGCGCTACCGCGAGAAGCCCCAGCCGCCTAGTGCGAAGTTCAAGATTTCTCCCGTTGACGCGCCAAACGTGAACGGCGCCAGGGACCTCGGCTTCCCCGTCAGGACTTCGGCGAAGGGAGAAGCCGACATCGCGGCGTTCCGGGCGGATGTGGAAGAAGGCCGCGTGCAGGCGCTGCACGTCTTCGATCCGGGACCGGACGGCTACATGGGCGATGTGTCCTGGGTCATCGAGGCGCGGCGCAGCGGCAAACTGCCGCTGCTCATCGTCCAGGGCGTGCTGATGACGGCGCTCGCGCAGGCCGCCGACGTCGTGCTCCCCGGCGCCGCGTGGGTGGAAAAGGACGGCGCCTACGTCAACGGCCAGGGCCGGCTGCAGGGGGGCGCGCGGGTGATCAACCCGCCCGCCGATGCGCAGGAAGACTGGCAGGTTTTCGTGAACATCGGGCTGGCGCTGGGCGCCGGGCTCACGTACACGAGCAGCGCGGCGGTCCGCGGCGATCTGGCCAACGCGATGGCGGACAACGAGCGTTATGCCGGGCTCGCCGGGCTGGCGTTCGCGCGGCCGGTTTCGGCGAAGCACTGGCTGCAGGCGTCGAATCCGTCCGAGCGATGGAAGTGGGACTTCATGTTCCAGGATCTGCCACCGGTGAAGTTCGCGGGCAAGCCCGCGCCGACGTCCTGGTTCAACGGCCTGCCCGTCACGACGGAAACCGAATAAGCGAGGCGGGGCGAACCAGCAAAGGGATGTCTGAGAACGTCACGCTCTTTGCCGCGTTCATTGCCGGGTTCCTGTCGTTCGTCTCGCCGTGTGTGCTCCCGCTGATTCCGGGGTACGTCTCGTTCGTCTCGGGCGTGTCCCTGGACGACATGCGGAGCGATACCGGCGCCGTGTCGTCGTCCAGGCGGCACGTGATCATCACGTCACTGTTCTTCGTGCTGGGATTCTCGCTCGTCTTCATCGCGCTCGGCGCGACGGCGAGCGTCCTCGGCAAGTTCCTCTTCGCGAAGCAGCCGATCCTCGCGAAGATCGCCGGCGTCCTGCTCGTCGTCTTCGGGCTGCACACGATGGGCGTGTTCCGGATCGGGCTTCTCGAGAACGAGAAGCGCGTCCAGGCGCAGAGGAAGCCGGCGGGGCCGCTGGGCGCCATGCTCGTCGGCATCGCCTTCGCGTTCGGGTGGACACCGTGCATCGGACCGATTCTCGGCGGGATCCTGGCGATCGCGGGATCGAAGGACACCGTGCTCGAAGGGGTCGAGCTGCTGGCGGTCTACTCGCTCGGACTGGGGATTCCGTTTCTGCTGACGTCCATCGCGATCAACCAGTTCTTCGCCGCGACGAAACGGATCCGGAAGTACTACCACGCCATCGAGCTCGTGTCGGGGGGGCTGCTGGTGGTGATCGGGGTCCTGATCTTCACCAACCAGTTCACCATCATCGTCCGCTACCTGCAGCCCTACCTGCCGGTCTACTAGCTCTCAGCTCTTAGCTGTCAGCTTTCAGCCAATCGGTCGCGGGTCCGGCTCCAGAACTTCGAACCCGGAACCCGGAACCCCGAACCCGGAACCCCGAACCGAGTCCCGAATCCCTGATCCCTCATCCCCTACTCCACCACATTGATCAGGTCCACGATCGCGGTGTGCCCCTTCGCCACGGCGCGCGAGAGGGGCGTGCGGTCCTCGGCATCGACGGCGTGCGCGTCGGCGCCCCGCGCGAAGAGCGCCTGTGCCACAGGGACGTACCCGGCCTCCGCCGCGATGTGGAACGGCGTGTGGCCGCCGGCGTCGACGACGTTGACGTCGGCGGAGGCGTCGATGAGCAGCAGCGACACGTCGACGTGCCCCCCGGCGACGGCAGCGTGGAGGGGGGTGTTGCGAAGCGCGTTTCGCGAGACGGCGTTCAGATCCGCGCCGGCAGCCATCAATCGCTCGACGGCAGCCTTGCGCCCGAAGAAGGCCGCGAGATGCAGCGGGGTCCAGCCGTCGTATGAATAGGCGTTGACGTCCACGCCAGGAGCGGCCAGGCGCTGCTCGAGCGTGTCCATGCGGCCCAGGGCGGCGGCCGCGAAGAGATCGAGCGGCGCCCCCGAGGCAACGAACCAGTCGGCGGCGGCCTCGCGCTTGTTGTAGAGCGCCGTCATCAACGGCGTTTCGCCCGACGCGCCTTTCGCGGCGAGCAGGCCCGGGTCGGCAGCGACGAGACGCTCCAATGCCGCGATGTCGCCGCTCTTCGCGGCGTTCAGAAACTCGTCCGTGCTCATTTCCACAATCCTTCTGCGGCCTGTGCCGTCCGCACTTTGAGCGCGCCCGGAAGCATCCGAACCTCGATGTGCCCTTCCGCCAGCCCGGGTTCCCCGTCCACGTGGAATTCCATGGGCCCTTCCGCGTCGATCGCCGCGGAGGTGACGCGTACGGTCCGCACCCGCGGTGCCAGGTGCACGCTGTTGGTCACCAGATGCCGTGCGTGCCAGAACCGGGCCACTCTCGATCGTTCTTCGACGATCGTCGCGTCCAGCAGCCCATCGTCCAGCTCGGCGCCCGGCGCGATGCGGGCGCCCAGCCCGTACTCCCGGCCATTCGCGAACGCGATGAGCA
>JBBWZJ010000239.1:0-13253 GCA_039648985.1 Acidobacteriota bacterium
TTGGCGAACTGGTCGAACGGAACCGCCGGGCGGTGTTCAGGGCGGCGCTCGCCTGCGTAGGCTCGCCGGCGGAGGCTGACGACGTCGCGCAGGAAGCCTTCGTCACGGCATTCAGGAAGCTCGACACGTTCCGGGGCGACTCGCAGTTTCGCACCTGGCTGCTGTCCATCACGTGGCGGAAGGCAATCGATCGGCGCAAGAGCGTGATGCGGTGGGTGCGCCTCACCGTGTCCGCGCCGCGCGACGACGCGGGAGAGGATGCATACGACCAGATGGACAGGATACCGGCCGGCGGCCGTTCGCAGGAGGACGCGGTCGTCGACGAGGAGCTCCAGCGGAACGTCACGCGCCTGATTGGCACGTTGCCCAGAAAACTGCGGGATGCCCTGCTGCTCGCCGGCACCGGCGAGCACACCTACGAGCAGATCAGCGAGATGCTGGGCGCACCGCTCGGGACCGTGAAGTGGCGGGTGTCGGAGGCCCGCCGCGTTCTCAAAAAAAAGCTGACAGCCCTCGGTTACGCATATGAGTGAGATTCATCACGGTCCGAACGGAGCTCGAGGGTCCATCCTCGACGCGGCGATCGATCGAGCCGTGCGGCAGATGGTGCAGCGCGATCCGGCGCCTGGCCTCCGGGCGCGGGTGCAGGCGCGGATCACGGCTGCCGGCGTACGCAGTGCCCCTCCAGTGCTGCGTTACTTCGCGGTGGCCGCCGCTGTGGCTCTGCTCGTGCTCGCGGTTGGTCTGCGACGCGACCGTGCGCCCGAACCGCAGAATGGCCTCAGGGACGTCCGGCTGGCCAGCGAAGCCCCGGGCGCCACGGCCGCACACGAGGATCCTCGGCAGTCGGCACCACGACAGGCCGAGGCTGGTCGAGAGCAGACGCGTTCGGAAACCGTTGCCAGGCGTTCCCGACGGGCACATACGGACGTCATTCCGATGCCGACGATTCAGAACGTATTCGGACAGGCGGCGGACACTGTGGCGAGTGCGACAGTCTCGACCCGTGAAGAAGCTGGCGCGGCGGCGGTTGTCGAGATCACGCCCGCGGCAGCCGACACCATTGCCGTCCCGGCGCTCTCCGTGCCCCCGCTGCACGTCGAGCCGCTTACGATTGCCCCGATACGGCACTGAGGACCAGCTGAATGGGGAGACTCATCTCTACGCTGAGTGCTCGAGGAAAACCAGCGCCTCCATTCAGGATCGACGACTGACCGCAAACATGACTGTGCCCGTTGTTGATGGGCGGCACCTCGGGAGGAGAGCGAGCATATGAGGAAAGCGATCCTGACAACCTGTCTGACCCTGGGACTGATGATCGTCCTACTGTCGGCGGAGCAGAAAAGCTCCGCCCCGCCCGCGCAGCCAAAGACACAGCCGGCGCCGGCGCCCGCGCCGCCGCCAGCCGACGTCAGGCGGCGCAATGTCAGTATCGAGCTGGCCATCAACGACCAGACCGGTTCGGCGGAAGCCGTGAAGAAGGTGGTGACGCTCATCGTGGGCGACCGGCAGACCGGCAGCGTGCGCAGCAGCGGAAACGCGGTGCTCGCGCCGAACGAACCGATGAGCGGGCCGCCCGAGCGCGAGACCCTCAACGTCGACGCGATCCCGATCGTCCACCAGGACGACTCGGTGCTGCTGTCTCTGACGATCGAGTACATGCCCCGCCGGACACCGGGCGAGAGCGGCGGGCGCGCTCAGCTCAACGAACGCATCTCGGTGACGCTGGATTCCGGCAAGCCGATGGTGATCTCGCGATCCGCCGATCCAGGAAGCAGTCGCAAGATCAGCGTGGAAGTCACCGCGACGGTGATGAAGTAGCGGTCACTTCCCGACCGCAACCTTGATGGCGTCGAGGGCCTCGCCGGCCTTGGCGTTCGCCGAGGGGTCGAGCTTCCCGGAGAGGCGCTGGGCCTCGTCCACGTGACCGACCGCGGCGTCGATGCTCGACGCCGCGTCGGTGCGGCTCGCATCCTGATAGCGCTGCTTCACCCGGCGCAGCGGTGCCTTCGAGTCCTCGAAGTGCCGGCTCGCATCACCAAAGTTGTTGTTGTAAAGGCTGACTCTCGCGTCCAGGATCCGGGCCCGCGCGTCGGAGAGATCCAGCTGTTGACGCGCTTCGTCGAGGTTCGCCTGCAGCGCGATCCGCCCGGACGCACCCCACGCGAATCCCAGACCCAGAGTGATGATCAAGGCCGCGAAGGCCGTCAGGATGAGCTTTCCGCGCATAGCCATGACTCATCTTAGACCGAAGGCTCGTCCCCGTTCGACAGGAGCACGTGCACGTCCCCGACGTTCGTGCCCGTCGGCCCCCAAATGATCAGATCGTCAAGCGCCCGGAAGAAGTCGTATGACGCATTGTTCGCGAGCGCTGCGCGCGGATCGAGGCGGGCCGCGGCGGCGCGTCCCGCGGATGATGTGTCCGCAATCGCGCCCGCGGCGTCAGTGGGACCGTCGATCCCGTCAGTGCCCGCGCTTCCGAGAGTGGCGCCGATTGGGGCGGCCGCCAGCGACCCGAGGGCACCCAGCACGAACTCCTGGTTCCGCCCGCCGCGTCCGTCGCCGGTGACGTGGACGATCGTTTCACCCGACGCGATCACGCACACAGGGCGGCCCGCACCGGCGACCGCTCTGAGTGCTTCCGCGGTGAAGGCGGCACCCGCCACACGCGCCTCACCCGCGGAAGGCACGGCGATCGTCACCACCTCGTATCCGCGTTCGCGTGCCGCGCGTGCGGCCCCCTCCATCGCAAGCTGCCGCGTGCCGATGACTTCATACGACGCAGAGGCAAGGCGCGGATCGCCGGGAGCGGGCGTTTCGTCACCCCCTCGCTCCAGGTGGCGAACGACAGCCGGAGGAATCGCCGCCAGAGCGGAAGACGTCCGCACAATCGCGAGCGCGTCCGCGAACGTCGTCGGGTCACCGACCGTTGGTCCGGATCCGATGACGGACGGATCATCAGGGACTGGCCCATGGACATCCGAAATCGCCCACGTCATTGATCGCCCTGCGGCCGCCGCGAGCCGCCCGCCCTTGATCGCCGAGAGGTGCTTCCGCACGCAGTTCAGATCCGCGATCGGAGCTCCCGCGTCCATCAACGCGCGCGCCGTCGTGATCTTGTCCTGGAGCGAGAGGTTGTCGGCGGGGACCGCGAGCAGCGACGACGCGCCGCCCGACAGCAGGACGACCAGCGCACCACGTTGGCGAGTGCCCTCGGCTCCGGCAAGCGCCCGCCGGCCGGCTGCTTCGCTCGCGCGATTGGGCGACGGATGCGCCCCTTCGTACCACTCGACCGTCGGCGGGAGCGCACCCTCGGCCCGTGGACCCGACGCCAGACCCTGCACTCGGGGTAGCCCGTCCATACCGGCCGCGAGCACGGAGCCAGCCGCATCGTGGGCGCAGAACGCACACGCCATGCGCCACGCGGCCTTACCGGCCGCGACGAGAAATATCGGGCGAGGGAGCGTCGAGGCGAGGTCGGTTCGTGACAACGCGGCCGTCACAAGTCGGCCGGGCTCGATGGCGTCTACCGCGGCGCGCAGAATCTGCAGGACGTCGGTGCGACGTCGCTCGAGCAGATCGGAACCGGGAGGCGAATCGGTCAGTGCAGTTGCTGCGGGTCGGACCAGCCGGAGAGGCCAGTCACCGCGTTGAAGGAACGGAGCAACCGTCCCATCAACTGATCGGCGTCCCGCTGCGCACAGAGCTGCTCGAGGCGGCTGAGAACGCGCCCGAGCGCCTCATCGGCATTGGCGATCGCGCCCTCCGAGAAGTACTCGCGCTGCCGCGCGAGGCATTCGCGGTGCCGGATGAACTCTTCACGATAGAAGTCGGATGGAAGACCGACAGGGGCGATCGAAACCCGATTCGGGCTGACGACGCGTGCCATGCGACTCCTCGCGTGGTGACTGATACGGATAAAAATAGTGTAAACGCGCTATGGACAGCTGTCAACGTCGGCCGTTTCAGATTTTTCGTCGGGGGACTCACCGCACCCGGCGCGCGACGATCAGGCCTCCGACGCAACCAAGCAGCATTCCGCCCAAAACGATTCCGACAGCCAGATGGAATGGCAGAAATGTAATCGAGCCGAGTCCAATCGTATCCGCGGCAATCTGGCCGTAGCGCGCCCGGCCGATGGAAAACATCCCCCAGAGCAGGAGCACGGCAAGCAAAGCGCCGGTGCCGCCCTGAAGAATCCCTTCCACGACGAACGGACCCCGGACGTACGCGATCGGCGCGCCAACGAGCTGCATGATTTCGATTTCGTCTTCCCTCGCGGCGGCTGCGAGGCGCACGACGTTCGCAACAGTCAGGGCCGAGGCGGTGGCGAGCACGAGGATGACGGTGACCCCGATGGCCCGGAGGAACCGGACGACGCCGTTCAGCCGACCCAGCCACAACCGGTCGTACCGCACGTCCGCGACCCCGCTGAGGCCACCGAGTGCCATGGCAAGATTGTCCACCGTCGCCCCCGCGTCGCGGGCCTCGGGCTGGAGCCGGACCTCGATGGACGCCGGGAAGGGGTTGCTTTCGAGCCGCTGCGCGGGCCCGGCGAGATCGGGGAAATCCTGGCGGAACCTGGCGGCCGCCTGCGTCTTGGAGACGTACTCGCGGTGCGCCGCGACACCGCTCCGGCCGACGAGCTCGTCGACGATCCGGAGTTGGTCAGCGGTGACGTCGTCCTTCAAGTACACGGACAGCTCGGCGGACTCGGTCCACCGGCCGACGAGGCGCTGCAGATTTCCGTTGAGCGCGAGGAACAGTCCGAGCACGAACAACCCGACCGCAATCGTGAGGACCGCGAGACTCGCCGCCCCGCGTCCGCGCCAGAGGCTCGCCGCCGCCTCGGTGAAGAAGTACCGGACCGCCCGCATTTAGATCATCTCCACGATGTGTCCGTGATCGAGGGTCACCGCGCGCCGGCCCACCCGCCGGATCAGCTCCCGGTCATGCGTCGCGACGACAACCGTTGTGCCGCGCGCGTTGATCTCGCGAAAGAGATTCATGATTTCGAGCGACAGATCGGGATCGAGATTGCCGGTCGGCTCGTCGGCGACGATGATGGATGGATCGTTGACGAGGGCTCGGGCAATCGCTACGCGCTGCTGCTCGCCGCCCGAGAGCTCGAGGGGGTACGCGTTCATCCGGTGCTGGAGGCCGACCCACTTCAGGACCTGGAACGTCCGCCGCTGCTGCTGGGGGGCGGCCATTCCGAGGACCCGGGGGACGAACGAGACATTTTCGAGCACCGTTTTCGCCTGCAGGAGCTTGAAATCCTGGAAGACGAATCCGAGCGACCGCCGATACGCCTGCACCTGGCGCGCCGTGAGCGTCGCCAGGTTGCGTCCGCCGACGATCAACTCGCCTTCCGTCGGCACCTCCTGCCGGAGCAGCATCCGCAGCAGCGTGGACTTGCCCGCGCCGCTCGGGCCTGTGAGGAAGACGAAGTCCCCTTTGTCGATGCGGATGGAGAGGTCCCGCAAGGCGTAGACACCGCGCGTGTACGCCTTGGACACATGGACCGCCTCGATCACGCCGACTCCCGATCCAGCTCACGCCGCATGATCGCGTTGACGAGCGCGGGATTCGCTTTTCCACCCATGGATTTGATCACCTGGCCCACGAGAAATCCGAATGTCTGACGCTTGCCGGCGCGGTACTGGGTCACGGCATCCGCATTCACCTTCACCACCGTTCGAACCGCAGCTTCCACGGCACCTTCGTCGTCGATCCGGCCCAGGCCTTCGGCGGCGACGATCTCCGCGGCCGTCCTGGCTGAGCCGTACATCTTCTCGAAGACCTTCTTGGCGGTAGGCCCGCTGATGGTGCCCGAGTCCACGAGCCGAATCAAGTCCGCCAGTGCGGCCGGGGCGAGCGGGACGGTCTCGATTGACACGCCGAGCTCGTTCATCTTGCGGGTCAGCTCGCCCATGATCCAGTTGCTCGCCGCCTTGGCGTTGCCCGACGCGGCCGCTGTCGCCACGAAGTAGGCGGCGGTCGCAGCGGACTGGGTCAGGAGAGCGGCATCGTAATCCGAGAGCGCGTACTGCGTGATGAAGCGCCGCCGCCGTGCCTCGGGCAGTTCGGGCAGCGCCGCGCGGACGCTCGAGATCCATGCGGCCTCGATGTGCAGCGGAGGCAGATCCGGTTCCGGAAAATACCGGTAGTCGTGCGCGTCCTCCTTGCTGCGCATCGACAGGGTCCGCGCGGCGCCGGGGTCCCACAGCCTGGTCTCGTGGTCCACACGCCCGCCGCCCTCGAGCAGCTGGATCTGACGGTCGATCTCGTATTCGAGGGCCCGCTGGACGTGCCGGAACGAGTTGAGGTTCTTGATCTCGGTCTTGACCCCAAACGCCTGCGTGCCCACCGGGCGTACGGAGATGTTCGCGTCGCAGCGGAGGCTGCCCTCCTCCATGTTGCCGTCCGTGACGCCGGTCGCCACGAGGATCGCCCGCAGCCTGCTGAAGCATTCGGCCGCGTCGGCCGCATGGCGGATGTCAGGGTGGCTCACGATCTCGATCAGAGGCACGCCGCTCCGGTTGAAATCGAGCGCCGTCGCGCGGTCGGAGTCCGGCAGGCCTTCGTGCAGCGACTTGCCCGCGTCCTCCTCGAGATGCACGCGCACGATCCCCAGGCGCTGCGTTTCGCCCCGCGCGTCGAATTCCAGGGCGCCCTCCGTCGCAAGCGGACGATCGTACTGCGAGATCTGATAACCCTTGGGCAGGTCTGGATAGAAGTAGTTCTTGCGCGCGAAAAAGGACCGCTCGTGCACCGTGCATCCGAGCGCCAGCGCTGCCTGCACCGCCAGTTCCACGGCTCGCCGATTGAGGACGGGCAGCGCGCCGGGCAGCCCGAGGCACACAGGGCAGGTGTGCGTGTTCGGCGGGGCGCCGAACCGCGTGCTGCAGCCGCAGAACAGCTTGCTCGCGGTCTGCAGCTGGGTATGGATTTCCAGGCCGATGACGGGCTCGTAGGGCATCAGGGATGTCGGAACGTGGGTGATTGTAATCGACCTTGCGCGAGCCGCAGCATTCCTGCGCTCGACCCGCGCAGCTAAAGCTGCGCGCTACGTCCCGAGGCCTCTCAGGCCGTCCGGGGACCGGCGGCTTTGACATCGGGCGCCACGTCCGTCTCGAACGTGCGGAAGTTCTCGCTGAACATCCGCGCGAGCTTGTGCGCCTGTCGATCGTAGGCCAGCGGATCCTGCCAGGTGCTTCGCGGCACGAGCACATCGGCCGGCACGCCCGGGCAGGTGCGAGGGACATCGAGATTGAACGTCGAGTCGGTCGTGTATCCCACGTCGTCCAGCTCGCCGGCCAGCGCCGCCCGGATCATCGCGCGGGTATACGCGATCTTCATCCGTGCGCCGACGCCGTACGGCCCACCCGTCCAGCCGGTGTTCACGAGCCACACGCGGGTGTCGTGGCGGGCGATCTTGTCGCCGAGGAAGTTCGCGTAGACGGTCGGGTGGAGCACCATGAACGGCGCGCCGAAACAGGTGCTGAACGTGGCCTTCGGCTCCGTGACGCCCCGCTCAGTGCCGGCGACCTTCGCCGTATATCCGGACAGGAAATGGTACATCGCACCCGCGGCGGACAGCCGCGCGATGGGGGGCAGCACGCCAAAGGCATCGGCCGTCAGCATGACGATGTTGCGGGGATGGCCGCCCTGCCCGTCGGGCACCGCATTGCCGATGTATTCAAGCGGATAGGCCGCGCGCGTGTTCTCGGTCAGCGAGTCGTCGTCGAGGTCGAGCTCGCGCGAGCTCGCATCCATCTTGACGTTCTCGAGGACAGTGCCGAAGCGGCGGGTGATCGCATAAATCTCCGGCTCGGCCTCCGCCGAGAGCCGGATGGTCTTCGCATAGCAGCCCCCTTCGATGTTGAAGATGCCGTCTTCGCTCCATCCGTGCTCGTCGTCGCCGATCAGCCTGCGATGCGGATCGCTCGACAACGTCGTCTTGCCCGTGCCGGAGAGCCCGAAGAACAGCGCCGCGTCCCCCGCGACCCCCACGTTGGCGGAGCAGTGCATCGAGAGCACGTTCCGGAGCGGCAGGACGTAGTTCATGACCGTGAAGATCGACTTCTTGATCTCACCCGCGTAGCTCGTGCCGCCGATGAGCACGAGCTTCTTCGCGAAGTTCAGGAGGATGAAGACCTCCGAGTTCGTTCCGTTCGCGGCGGGCTCCGCGTGCACTCCGGGGACGTCGATGACCGTGAACTCGGGGTCGAGCGCGGGCTGATCGTGCACGTCGGGCACGTCGATGAACATGTGCCGGGCGAAGACGCTGTGCCAGGCCTGGTCGGTGATGATGCGGACGCGCATCCGGTAGCGCGCGTCGGCGCCGGCATAGCAGTCCTGGACGAAGAGCTCACGCCCCTCGACGTAGTTGACCATGCGCCGGTGGAGCGCATCGAAGAACTGCGGCTCGATCGGGCGGTTCACCTTGCTCCACGACACCTTGTCCTCGCTCGAGGGTTCGCGGACGATGAACTTGTCGTTGGGGGATCGGCCGGTGTGCTGCCCGGTCCGGCAGACCAGCGGACCGGCTGCGGCGATGAGCGCTTCGCGGCGGCGGACGGCCTCTTCGTACAGCGCCGGGACGCTCAGGTTCCAGTAGACCCGCGCGACGTTCCGAATCCCGTGCGCCTCGAGTCCGGCCGACTGCTGCCCGTGTGCCATCTCGTCCCGCTTCCCGCTCTCGGCTGCCGCGCCCGACAGCGCGGCGTCCGGCCGGCCTTGTCGAGGGGTCACTGTTCGCGCATGTCCGCGCAGCGAACCGCACGGCGACGCGCGCGGGCAGCCTTCGCTCCCGGGATCGTACCGGGACCGCGACCGGTAAGTCAACGAACGGGGCGCCTTACAGGGCCTCGAGCACGCGCCTGAATGCGCGGACGACGACGGGATCGAACTGGGAGCCGCTGCAGCGTTCGACTTCGAGCAGCGCTTCGGGCGGGCCGATCGCATCCCGGAACACCCGCGGCCGGATCATCGTGTCGTACGCGTCGGCCACACAGACAATCCGGGCGCCGAGCGACACGTCCGCGGCGTGAATGCCGCCCGGAAAGCCCAGGCCGTCCATCCGCTCGTGGGCGTCCCGCACGATCGGGATCGCCCCGTGCAAGTAGGGGACGCTGGCGAGGAGCTCGATTGCGAGAGTCGGGTGGCAGCGAACCAGCGCCTGCTCCTCCGCGGTCAGCGGGGCCGGCTTCCGAAGGATCGCCTCCGGAATCGCGAGCTTGCCGATATCGTGCAGGAGGCCGCCATGCTCGATCGTGGCGAGCTCGCCTTCTGCAATCCCGAGCGTGCGCGCGATGCTGACCGACAGGGCGGCCACTCGGTACGCGTGGGCATACGCCTCACGGTCCGTCAGCGTCAGCATCGACAGCATGGCGTCGACGGCCTCATCCCCCTCGATGCTGGTCGAGGTCACGGCGTTCAGCAGACGCGACCGCCGGATCGCAAGCTCCTGCTCGAGCGATTCGCGCCAGAGCCGCGCATCCCAGGCCGCGTCGTGGAACTCGAGGCCGCGCGTGACCGCTTCGCGCAGGCGTTCCCTCCCGAACGGCTTCGTCAGGTAATCGATGACGCCCTGGCGGAGCGTCTGGACGGCGGCGTCCGCGTCGTGCACGCCGGTCGCCATGATGACGGCAGTCTCGGGAAACTGCTGGCGGATCTTCTCCGCGAGCCACACCCCGTCATGTCCGGGCATGCGGATGTCGCAGAGCGCCACCGCGGACGGCTGCGCGTTGAGGCGTCCGAGCGCCTCCTCGGCGCTGGCCGCGCTCGTCACCCGGTATCCGGCGGACTCCAGCCACCGCGTCATGAGATCGCGCGCGCCGTTCTCGTCGTCCACGATGAGTACGCTGCGCGCGGGCGTCGTGCCCCTGTCGATGGGCACGCGGACCACGGGCGCCGGACCCATCCGCTGTGCGGCTCTCTGCACCATCTTCACACCTCGGCCAGCATCATCGCGTCACGGCGCCTCGTGATTGTGTCCGCCAGGTCGAGCCGCTCGAGCCGTCGATAGAGCGCGCGGCGACTGAGCCCCAGCATCTTCGCTGCTGCCTTTTTGTTGCCGCCGGCCCGAAGGAGCGCCCGCTGGATGTGGTCGCGCTCGACCGTGACGAGGAGATCGTGAGTCGGATCGGCCTCTTGTGCGGTCGCCAGCGCGCCGGAGGCCGACGCGCCCGGAAGCGCCGGTGTCGGGGCCGCCGTCACACCGAGCTCCCGCTCGGTGATGAACTCGCCGTCCGCCAGAATGCATGCGCGCTCGATGATGTTGCGCAGTTCGCGGACGTTGCCTTCCCACTGAGCCGCGGCGAGCACCCGCTCCGCCCCCGGCGTCAGACCCAGCACGGATTTGCGCAGCCGCTCGCTCGACTGGCGCACGAACGCGGACGTCAGGTAGGGGATGTCTTCGCGCCGATCCCGCAGCGCCGGCGCCTGCACCTCCACGATGTTCAGGCGGTAGTAGAGATCGCTGCGGAAGCGCCCGGCCGCCACCTCGGCCCTGAGGTCACGATTCGTCGCGGCGATGACATGGACGTCCACCTGCTTCGATTCGAGCGAGCCGACACGGTGCACCTCGCCGAGCTCGAGGACGCGGAGGAGCTTGGCCTGAACCGACGGCGGCAGCTCGCCAATCTCGTCGAGGAACAGCGTTCCACCGTCGGCGAGCTCGAACAGCCCGGGCTTGTGATCAGTCGCGCCGGTGAACGCGCCGCGCACGTGGCCGAACAGCTCGCTCTCGAAGAGGGTCTCGACCACCGCCGAACAGTTGACCGTCACGAACCGGCGCTCGCGCCTGGGGCCTGTCTGGTGCAGCGCCCGCGCGACGAGCTCCTTCCCCGTCCCCGTTTCACCGGTGATGAGCGCCGTGCGGACGTGCGGGGCCAGCCGGCGAATCATGCCGAACAGGTCCTGCATCAGCGCGCCGCGCCCGATCATTCCGCAGAACTCCAGGTGCCGCGCGACGTCGCTCTCCATCGCGAGGAGGCTGCGACGGCGCTCGAGGTCTTCCCGCACGGACGCGAGCAGCTGCTCGAGCCGTGCGAAATCCAGCGGCTTGCTCAGATAGTCCATCGCACCGAGCTTGATGGCCTCCACGGCCGTGTCCACGGTCGCAAACCCGGTCATCAGCACCGCCTGGCACTGCGGATCGATTTCGCGGATCGCGCGGATCACGTCCAGGCCGCCGATATCGGGCATCCGCAGATCCACCATCGCGACGTCGGCGCGCCGGGTCCGGAGCTGCGCGATCGCCTCGTGCCCGCCGGAACAGGCAATGACGTCGTAGCCGGCGCGGCGGCCGAATCTCGACACGACGTCGAGAATCCCCTGCTCATCGTCGACAACCACGAGCGATGGACGTTGCGCCGTCATGCATACTCCTTGGACACTACACGCACTGCCGACCGGATGGCCCGCAGCTGAAAAGGTGGTGCGAGCACGGCACGCGCCTGCTCACGTCCGAACCGCTCCACGTCGCCGTCGTCGGCCGACATCGACATCAGCACGAAGGGAACCGCCGCCGGGTCTCCTCGGAGAGCCCGCCAGCCGGGAAGATCCGCTGCCAGGATGCCGCGATCGACGAACACGCTCTGCAGGAGGCGATCGCGGCAGATCGCAATCGCTTCGGCGCTCGACGCCGCAGGAATCACCTCGCAACCCCACCCGGCGAGCACCGCACAGACGAAGTCGCGTTCCCCCTGATCCGAATGCGCGACGAGCATCGGCTCGGCCGCCTCTTCGACCCGCGCCGGGAGGAGGATCGAGAACGTCGTGCCCTCGCCGACGACGCTCTCGACGGAAATCTGGCCCCCGTGGTCCCGGACGATGCCGTAGCAGATGCTCAGCCCGAGCCCGGTGCCCTCGCCGACGTCACGGGTCGTGAAGAACGGATCGAAAATGCGGGACAGATTCGCGGGATCGATGCCGTGCCCGGTGTCGGACACGAACAGTTCGACCGCCGCCGCCGTCTCGTCGTAGCGCGTTCCGACACTCAGGCGCTTCGGCGAGCGCCCGCGCATCGCCTGCTCGGCGTTCAGGAGCAGATTGAGGAGCGCCTGCTGCAGCTGGCTCCCGTCGGCCACGACCGATGGCAGCGTCGGGTGAAACTTCGGCACGAGCTCGATGTTGTTCAGCCGGTGCTCGTACGCCCGGAGCGCCAGAACGCGCCCGAACAGGTCGGCGACGTCCTGCGGGGCGCGCGAGGCCGCCTGCCGCCTCGCGAACGCCAGCAGGTTGCGGACGATGCGCGCGGCGCGCTCGGATTCGTCGGCGATGCGCCGGAGGTCGGCCGCGAACTCCGGGGCCGGCCGGACCGTACCGGCGTTGCGGCTGTCGAGCAGTTCCTCCTGCAGCAGCTGCGCGTACCCGATCACGCTCGTGAGCGGGTTGTTCAACTCGTGCGCGACTCCTGCCACGAGCTGACCGATCGCCGACAGCTTCTCGGCCTGGAGCAGCTGCGCCTGCGTGGACTTCAACCGCTCGAGCGCCGCCATCGATCGCGCATTGGCAAGCCCGAGCTCGTCGCTCATCAGCTGCACGCGCTGCGCACCGCGAATGTCCTCGGTGACGTTCTTCGCCACCTGCACCACCGAGGCCCCGTCGCTGCCGCCGAGCACGGGGAACGTGGTGACGCTGAAGATCTGTCCGTCGGGCCGCGTGATCTGCACGCGGCTGCTGCCGCTGGCGAGCGCGCGCGTGACTGCGCATGCCCCGGCCTCGTCCTCGCAGAAGCCGATGTCGACGCACGTCGCTCCCCGGAGGCTCCGCACGTCGCGCGCGAGGTGCGCGGCGAGCGCCGTATTGCCGCGGAGCAATCCGCCGCCGCTGTCGAACACGGCGATCGGATCGCTGATCGCATCGAACGTCCGCTCCCACTGGCGCTTTCCCCGCCGGACCACGTCATGGAGGCGCGCGTTCTGAACGGCGACGAGAATCTGTCCGGCCACGAGGGCGACGAACCGCTGGTCGGCGAGCTGGAAGCGCCGCGGCGTCTGTGCGCCGAGCGAGAGCGTTCCAATGAGTTCCTCGCCCGCCATCATCGGCACACTGACCGCACTCAGGACCGGCGGCGCGCCGGTAAAGCCCGGCGGCAGGGAATCGCGAAGATCGTCGATGATGAACGGAATGCGGTCGGCGATGACGTGATCGCTCGGACGCTGCAGCGGCCCATCGAGCCATTCCCGCTGGTCCACACTGCCGACGAACGCCCGTTCCGGATACTCGTTCTTCTCGTTCCG
>JBBWZJ010000306.1:0-15412 GCA_039648985.1 Acidobacteriota bacterium
GAGCCGGGCGCGGCAGTAGGGACACCGGCGGGCGTCGGGATCCGCAGGCGCGCCGCAATTCGGGCAGTGGAGTGAGGCTGCGCCCGGTGGCATTCGCGCACTAGAATACTCCCAACGCCGCGGCGCCCTTCGGCCCGGGGCCAAAAAGACGACTGGAGCGGATCGATGGGCATCATGGATTTCATCAAGGGCGAGTTGATCGAGGTGATCGAGTGGACCGACGACTCGCGGGACACGCTGTCCTACCGGTTCCCCGACGAGGACAAGGCCATCAAGAACGGCGCGCAACTCATCGTCCGGGAGTCGCAGAAGGTGCAGTTCGTGTACCTGGGAGAGTTCGGCGACACGTTCGGCCCCGGCAAGCACACGCTCACGACGGAGAACATCACGATCCTCACCCGGTTGAAGTCGTGGAAGTACGGGTTCAACTCCCCCTTCAAGGCGGACGTCTACTACGTGACGACGAGGCTGTTCACCGGCAACAAGTGGGGGACGGCCAACCCGATCATGATGCGGGACGAAGATCTGGGCATCGTGCGCGCACGGGCCTTCGGGACGTTCGATTTCCGCGTCGTGGACACGAAGCTGTTCCTGAAAGAAGTGGCCGGCTCGGACCAGAATTTCCGGCTCGACGAGTTCGCCGATACGATGCGGTCGCGCATGGTGAGCATTTTTGCCGACGCGCTCGCGTCCGCGAAGATTCCGGTCTTCGACGTGGCGAGCCGGTACGGCGAGCTCGGTGAGGCCCTCCTGCCGCTCATCAATCCGGTGGTGGCCGCAAAGTATGGGCTGCAGATCGCCAGCTTCATCATCGAAAACGTCTCGGTCCCGGCCGAAGTGGAGCAGGCGATCGACAAGAGGTCGAGCATGGCGGCCGTCGGCAATTTGAACGACTACGTCAAGTTCCAGATGGCCCAGGGCATGGAAAAGGGGGGCGGCTCGGGCGGCATGGCCACGGAGCTTGCCGTCGGGCTCTCCATCGCGCAGCAGATCGTCCAGCAGCAGGGGCTGCCCGGAGTCGCCCCGAGCGGCGGGCGTGCCGCCGCTGCGGCGCCGGTGGGGGCGGTCGCACCGGCCGGCACACCCGACCTGCTCGCACCCGCGGACGTCGCCAAGGTGCTCGGCGTGCCCGAAGCGGACGTCATGACGATCATCGAATCGGGCGAGCTCGCTGCCAAGAAGATCGGCGCCTCGTATCGCATCAAGCGGAGCGCGCTCGACGAGTACCTCGCCAAATGAGATCGTGCTGACCGGCGATGACGGACATCGCGGCTCTCGAGAAGCATGCGTGCGCGGCGTGCGGCGCCCAGGCCGTCTGGAATCCGGCGAAACAGCTCCTCGTCTGCCCGTTCTGCGGGACGGCCGCGCCGTTCGTCCTCGACGCGGCCTCGGGGGCGCTCGTCGAGCACGATCTCACCAAAGCGCTCCGTGACCTGCCCGACGAAGCCCGCGGATGGCTGACCGAACGGCGCACGGTGCAGTGCCAGAGCTGCAAGGCCGTGTCCGTGTTCGACCCCGAGCGCGTCGGTCAGAACTGCAGTTTCTGCGGGTCCCCGGCCCTCCTCGATTACACAGAAATCAAGGCCCCCATTCGGCCGCAGGCGCTCCTGCCCTTCAAGGTCACCGAATCGCAGGTCCGCGAGCAGATTCACCGGTGGTACGCGAGCAAGTGGCTCGCGCCAGGTTCGCTCCGGAGCCGCGCCCTCGTCGACCGTGTGCGTGGCGTCTACATTCCGTATTGGACGTTCGACGCGCAGGCGGTCTGCCCCTGGACCGCTGAGGCCGGCCACTACTACTACACGTCCGAGACATACAGCGATAACAGGGGTCAGACCTCGACGCGCCAGGTCCGCCACGTGCGGTGGGAACCCGCGTCGGGCGAGATTCGCCATTTTTTCGACGACGAGCCGGTGCCCGGCACGCAGGGCGTGTCGCACGACTTGTTGAAGCAGGTCGAGCCATTCCCCACCTCGGAGCTCGTCCCGTACGACACCGCGTTTCTCTCCGGCTTCGTCGTCGAGCACTATCAAGTCGTGCTCCTCGAGGCGGCCCGGCACTCGCAGGACGCGATGTCCCGGCAGCTCTTCGACATGGCTGCGAGCGAGGTTCCCGGAGATACGTACCGTAACCTCGACATCCGGCCTGTGTTCGCGGGTCAGACGTTCAAACACATACTCGTGCCGGTCTGGCTGTTGTCTTACCTGTATGGAGCGACCAGCTACCAGGTCGTGGTGAACGGCGCGACCGGGCGGATTGCCGGTCAGTATCCCAAGAGCGTCTGGAAGATTGCGCTGCTGGTGCTGCTGGCACTCATCGCGTTCGCGATCGTGATGATGCTGAACGCCAACAACTGAAGCGCGGGTATTGGCTCGGCCGCCGTCCACAGCGCCGGTCGTGAGAGGAGTTCGCCGTCGGATGACGCCCTCCATGCTGGTCGGCACACATACGTTCAGCACCGGCCCGGATGGCACCCGCCGCCAGGCGGCGGCCGTCGCGTCGCTTTGCGGCCTCACGGGCGTCGAGGTCGTCAACGTGCAGTTCGTAGACGCTCCGCACTCGGTGCCTGGGCTGCCAACGCTCGCGGCGCTCCGCGGTTCCTCGGTGGCGGTTACCGGGCGTCCTGGTCCGATCAAGCCCCTGATGTCGGAAGTGTTCGACGCGCTGGCGGTGGAAGCCGCCGCCCGGGCGCTGCCGTGGTTCTGTTTCACGAACGCGGACATCATCTTCGAACAGCCGGCGATTGATTCGATTCTGTCGGCGGATGCCGACGCCGTCGTGCTGGCGCGCGAGAACTTCGGTGGCGAGGACGGCGGTCCGCCCGAGATGGAGCTCGCGGGCATCGATGTGTTCGCCGTCTCAACCGCCTGGTGGCAAGCCCACCGCGGCTTGTTCCGTGGGTACGTCGCCGGCGAGGGCGTGTGGGACAACGTGTACACGGCGATCCTTTTCTGTCACGGGCGCTGTGTGATCGAGAACCGGCGCGCGCTCGTGCGGCACGAACGGCACGCCCGCGGCCCGATGATGTCGCCCGCTTGCGCGGAGTACACGCGACTGCTCGCGACTCTCGACGCGCAGTACTTCAGCCTTTGGTGCCGTTACTGGGGCGGCCTCGGGCGGCTCAGGAATGCCGGCGCGCCGCGAGAGGAAGAGACGGCATGGGCCCGGTCGGTGTTCGTCCACGCGCCCGGGCTGCTGGCACGGGTCAAGCACGCGGCGCGCGTCCTCAAGGCACGCATCCGGTACGCGCGGTCGCGGCGTCGCGGACCGGCGGCGGGCCCGCGCTCCAGGAAGGCGGCATAATCAGGGCGTGGCCACCTCCGTGCTCTTTTCGCCCCTGACCATTCGCGGTGTGACGTTCAGGAATCGAATTGTCGTCTCACCGATGTGCCAGTACTCGAGTCAGGACGGGTATGCAACCGACTGGCACCTCGTGCATCTCGGCAGCCGTGCGATCGGCGGCGCCGCCGCGGTCCTGACCGAGGCCGCGGCCGTGCTGCCCGAGGGCCGGATCAGCCCGGACGACCTCGGCATCTGGAAGGACGAGCACGCCGAGATGCTGGCGCGCGTGTTCCGGTTCGTCGCGGAGCACGGCGGGGTCCCCGGCATGCAGCTCGCGCATGCGGGGCGCAAGGCGAGCACCAGCGCGCCGTGGAAAGGCGGCAAGCCCCTGGAACCGTCGGCGGGAGGATGGGCGCCTGTGTGGGGCCCGAGCCCTGTGGCGTTCGACGGGGGCTACCAGGTGCCCTCAATGCTCGACGAGGCGGGCATCACGCGCGTCATCACGGCGTTCGCCGATGCTGCCAGGCGCGCCGCCGCAGCAGGGTCCCGCATCCTTGAACTGCACGCCGCGCACGGCTACCTCCTGCACGAGTTCCTCTCGCCGCTCAGCAACCGTCGCGACGATCGGTACGGCGGCACGTTCGAGAACCGGACCCGCTTCCTCCGTGAAACCGTCGCCGCCGTCCGCGAGGTGATGCCGGAGGGTGATCCGCTGTTCGTACGGATCTCGGGCACCGACTGGGCGGAGGGAGGCTGGACGGCGGAAGACTCGGTCGCGCTCGCGCGCCAGCTGATGCCGCTCGGAGTTGACGTCTGCGACTGTTCGTCTGGTGGTCTTGTGCCGCGTGCGCACATCCCGGTCGGCGCCGGCTACCAGGTTCCGTTCGCCGAGCAAATCAAGCGCGAGACCGGGATGCGGACGGCTGCGGTCGGACTCATCACCGCACCGGAACAGGCCGAGCAGATCGTCCGCAGCGGCCAGGCCGACCTCGTCGTCATCGCGCGCGAGCTGCTGCGCGATCCCTACTGGCCGCTTCACGCCGCGCAGCGTCTTCGACAGGAGCCCGCCGTCCCGCCTCAGTATCTCAGGGCGTTTTGAACGAGAGCTCCAGCTATCAGCTGTCAGCTCTCAACTTCGCACCGTGGCACCCCTGCACCCCTGGCACCCTTGGCACCCTGGCACTCCTGGCACCCTTGGCACCCTGGCACCCCTGGCACCTTGGCACCCCTGGCACCCTGGCACCCCTGGCACCCTGTCACTCATATCTAAGCGCCTGCATCGGATGGACACACGAGGCGCGATACGCGGGGATGTAGCCGGCGCCGAAGGCGATGACGGTGAGCAGCAGGACGGAGCTGGCCATGACGGCCGGATCGTAGCCTTTGAGCTCGTAGAGCAGCGCTTCCGCGCCGCGTCCGAGGAGATACGCTCCACCGAGTCCGAGCGCGCCCCCCACGAGGATCATCCAGCCGACCTGCCTCAGGATCATGCCCCGTACGCGCGCACCGTCGGCGCCGAGCGCCATCCGCAGTCCAATCTCGCGCGTCCGTTGCGACACCGTGTAGGCGAGGACGCCGTAGAGGCCGATGGCAGCGAGCACCGTGGCCAGCAGCGCAAACGCCGCCGCCAGTGTGCTGATCATCCGGTCCATGAAGATGTTCTCGCGAATCTGCTGCGGCATTGTCTTCAGGTCCTCGACCGGGAGCGTGGGGTCGAGCCGCGCGATCGCGGCGGGCACGCTTCGGAGGACCGGAGCAGGATCGCCGGCGGCGCGGACGTAGAAGTTCATCGATCCCACACCGTTCTCAGCCTGCCGGTAGGGCCGGAAGAAGAGGGGCGGCACGGTGCCCTTGACGTCGCTGTACTTCGCGTTCTGGACGACGCCGACGATCTCGGTGTCGAGCTTGGTCTTGTCCTCGCCCGTGCCGATGTGCTTGCCGACCGCGTTCCGTCCGAGGTTGAACTTCCGGGTGAAGGCCTCGTTGACGATCGCGACTCGGGGTCCCGTCGCCGTGTCCGACGTGGTGAATTCGCGTCCAGCCATCAGCGGAATGCCGAGCGTGCGGAAGTACCCCGCACTCACCTGGTTGTAGCGCGCGTTGGAATCGGTATCCGGATCGCGCTTGAAACCTTCGACCGACACGTCGCTGCCCCAGTTGTTGCCGGCCAGAAGCGCCACGGACGCGGCCGCCACGCCGGTGACTCCCGGCATGCCGGCCAGCTCCTGCTCGGTGCGTTCGAAGAATGCCATCGCGCGCGCGCGATCGTAGCCGCTCAGGTCGGGTGAGATCCCGAACGTGACCACGTTGTCGACCCGTACGCCGAGCTCCACGCGGCTCACGTTGACGAGACTCTTCACGAAGAGTCCTGCCGCCATGAGCAACGCCATCGAGAGCGCGATCTGCGCCGTCACGAGCGAGCTCCTGAAGCGGGCAGCGGCGCGCGCACCGGAGGGCTGCCCGGCCTGCGCCTTGATTGCCGAGACGAGATCCGGCCTGGTGCTGTGCAGGGCGGGGAAGAGGCCGAACAGGAATCCCGTCGCGAGCGACAAGCCGGCGGCAGAGAAGACGACACTTCGCTGGATGTCGAAATGCAGCGAACCGGTCACCTCCGGCGGCAGCAGTGACGCGATGAGCGCGAGCGTCCATCGTGCCACGACGAGGCCCGCCGTTCCGCCGAGCACCGCGAGCACGCACGATTCGGTCAGCAGCTGCATGACCAGGTGGCCGCGTCCCGCGCCAAGCGACAGCCGCACCGCCATCTCGGTCGCGCGGCCGGCGCCGCGCGCGAGCAACAGGTTTGCGATGTTCGCACACGCGATGACGAGCACGATCCCCGCGATGGCCATCAGGAACAGCATGGGGGTGCGCGCTTCACGGTGCACCGAGCTCTGGCCGCGCGCCCCCGGCTCGACGACGAGCTGGCGGGCCTTGAAGCGCGACATCGTCGCGTCGCTCATCCCCTTCTGCAGCGGGGCCTCGACGTCGTTCACGATCGGCCGGTAGACGCCGTTCATCGCGGCGCGTGCCTGTTCGATCGACGTGCCGGGCTTCAGCCGTGCAAAGAGGTACGCCCAGTAGCTCCGGCGGTTGTCGAAGTCCTTCCATCCCGGAGTCATCAGCGCGTGCATGGAAATCGGGACGAAGATCTTCGGCTCCATGCCCAGCGTCGTCGAACCGAATCCGGCGGCCGCGACCCCCACGATCGTCATCGACTGGCCGTTCACGATCATCGTGTCGTTCAGGACGGCGGGATTCGCCCCGAGCCGCGTCGTCCAGAAATCGTGGCTGAGGACCGCCACGAAATGTCCGCCGATCGTGCGATCGTCGTCGGGCCCGAGGAGCCGCCCGAGCGCAGGCTGAAGTCCGAGCACCGGAAAGTAGGAGCCGGAGACGAGCATCCCGCCTCCGTTCAGCGTCTGGCCCCGGTACGCGAGATTGACGCCGAACGCCACGTGGGCGGCCACACCGGTGAATACCGTCTGGACGCGTTCCAGATCTTTGAACATCGGATAGCTGAACACGTCTTCGCAGTCCCCCGCCATCCCGCAGGACTGAGACCCGGGCTTCGGACCCGGAGCGGAGAGGTTGACGAGCTCGGCCGGCCGGGCGACGGGGAGAGGCCTGAGGAGCGTCTGTTCGAACAGCGAGAAGATCGCGGCATTCGCCCCGATCCCGAGGGCCAGCGAAATGATCGCCACCAGGCTGACGAACGGAGTCTTGACGAGGCGCCGCAGCGCGAGCTTCAGATTCACACAGGTCTCCCGCGACACACGCGATCGCCCCTACTGTGACGTAGTTCGGGCTCCAAAGGTTTACCGAACCTCAGTCGTGCCGCAGGGCGATCACCGGCCCGATCCTCGCGGCCCTCGATGCCGGCACGACGGCTGCAGCCAGCGCGACAAGAAAGATGATCGACGCCACCGCCGAAAAAGTGGCCGGGTCTGTGGGAGTCAGTTCGAACAGCAATCCTGCGAGAATGCGCCTTGCGGCGAGCGCACCGCATGCGCCGAGCGCCACGCCTGCCGCGCTCAGGAAGAGCGTGCGCCGCAGCACCATCCAGACCACTGCTCCGGGCCCGGCGCCGAGAGCCATCCGGACGCCAATCTCCTGGGTCCGTTGCGACACGGTGTAAGCGACCACACCGTAGATCCCGACTGCCGCGAGGATCAAAGCGAGGCAGGCGAATATCCCGAGCAGCCGTGCATGGAAGGCCGGCTCTGCGGTCGCCGCAGACAGCACCGTCGTCATGGGCAGGATCGATTGCGGCGGCTGATTGCTGTCCACCTCTCGAAGGACACGGCGGATCGCAGGTGCAAGCCGCAGCGGATCCGATGTCGTCCGGATCACAAACGACATGTGGCTGAGGAAGAACGGTCGACTGACCTGGAGGTAGGGCTGGTAGATGGCGGCGTGGAACGCCTGCCCTGGTCCCCATTGCTTCACGTCGTCCACCACGCCCACGACGGTCAGCCAATCCTCTGGTGTGGGATGATCCTGAAGAGTGACGCGTCTGCCGATGGCGTTCTCGTCCGATCCGGAAAGGAACCTGGCGACGCTGCGGCTGACGATCGCAACACCCGGGCTCGATGCGTTGTCTCCTGCCGCGAAGTCGCGCCCTCGAAGCAGCCGGATCCCCATCGCGCCGAAGTACCCCGGGCTGACCGCCGGCTTGTCCGGATTGAAGCCGTTGGGAACCGTCGGTCCTCCCTCTACCTGGAAATCACCTCTGATCAGGACAGCGTCGAGCGGCCGCCAGTTGATCGCGCCGGCGGCGACCACTTCGGGAAGACCCGACAGCCGCGCAAGCGTCTGCTGATGAAACGCGTGAAGCTTCTGAGCGGTGGGATAGTCGGTGTCCGGAAGATCGACCGTGAGGGTGATGACATGATCGGCGCGGAAGCCGGGGTCGACAGCCTGCAGCCGCAGGAAGCTCTTGAGGACCAAACCGGCGCCCACCAGCAACGTCACGGCCAGGGCGATCTCCGTCGTCACCAGCATGGCGCGCAGACGCTCCTGACCCGCGTAGAACGTCCGGCTCGACGGAACGAGCGAGCCGTGAAACCTGCGCCGTGTCATGCGGAGAGCGGGAGCGATGCCGACGAGGAGCCCGGTGACGAGCGACAGGCCGACGGCAAATATCAGCACACGCGCGTCGATCCTGACGGTCTCAATCCGCGGGATGTTTCCCTCCGGAGCCAGTGCCAGGAGCGCCGGCACGGCCCACCTCGCCAGCACGACGCCAGAGGCCCCGCCGGCCAGTGAAACAAGCGAGCTTTCGGTCAGCAGCTGACGGATTAACCGATGTCGGCTGGCCCCGAGCGCGGCCCGCACTCCCATTTCGCGCTGGCGACCCGAAGCGCGCGCCAGCAGCAGGCTCGCGACATTTGCGCAGGTGATGAGAAGGACGAAGACGACGGAGGCTGAAAAAATGCCGAGCGGGCGGCGTGCATCGGCGACGAGCAGCTCTTTCAACGGAAGAATGCCGGACACCCACGTACCGCCGGCAGGCTCCTCCACGTGCTGTGTGAATGCGTCGAGCTCGGCCCGCGCCTGTTCGGCGGTCACGCCGGTCTTGAGCCGGCCGAGCACCGGCACCATCAGCGACATGTGTGGATCCGATCGGATCGTCTGCGGGATCCAGGCCTGGGCGCCATTCGGAAAATCGAATCCCGACGGCATCACGCCCACGATGGCGCGGCGGACGCCGTCAATCGAGATGACCCTGTTGACGATCGCGCCGTCCGCCGCAAAGCGGCCGCGCCACAGCGCATCGCTCAGCAGCACGACGTCATCGTGACCATCGTCGAACGTGTGACCGATTGCCGGCACGACTCGCAGTGCGGCGAAGAACTCCGTCGTCACGCCCGCGATCGGGACGACTGCCGGATCGCCACCGCCCCGCATCGTGGCGGAGCGGGAGGAGAAGGCCGCGAGGTGTTCGAACATCCGGTCGCCGCTCTTGAAGGCGAGATAGTCGCGGTCGGACAAGGCGGGCCCCGACATGAATGGTCCGGGCTGGGTGTGTGTGACGAGGAAAAGGCGATCGGGCTGGGGGAACGGCATCGGCCGCAAAAGTACGCCGTCGACCACCGTGAAGACCGCGATCGTGGCTCCGATCCCAAGGCCCAGCGTGCCGATTGCGGCCGCCGCAAAGCCGCGGTTGCGGAGGAGCGTGCGTGCGCCGTAGCGCAGGTCCGCGATGAGATCTTCGATCAGGCGAACGCGCCTCGCGTCGCGGCATTCCTCTTTGCGCTGTTCGAGGCCGTGCATCGCCCGACGCGCGGCGAGCCGCGCGTCGTCGCGTGAGAGGCCGCGGGCGACGTGCTCCTCGGTCAGTGTGTCGAGGTGGAACTGCAGCTCCTCGTCCAGCTCGCTGTCTACGCTGTCGCGTCTGAAGAGCGATCGGAGCCGGAGCGGGATGGTGTACAGCCAGCGTTCGAACCGCATCGGGTCACGCCTCCTCGATCTTCACAACCTGCGTGATGGCCGCGGACAGCCGGCTCCAGTTCGCGGCCTCGCGCTCGAGATGACGTCGTCCCGGACGGGTGAGGGAATAGAACTTGGCCCGCCGGTTGTTCTCGGTCTGCTTCCACTCGGATGTGATCCATCCGTCGTGCTCCAGCTTGTGCAGGGCGGGATAGAGCGAGCCGTCGCTGACCTGAAGGATGTCGCCGGAGACTTGTTTGAGCCGCTGACCGACCGCCCACGCGTGCATCGGCTCGAGCGCCAGGATTTTCAGCAGCAGGAGATCCAGGGTGCCCTGGACCAGGTCGGGCGGTCTACTCATACCCTCGGTGACCGAGAGAAGAGTATAGCGCGGCTCCACTCGGTAAGCAAGGGAAGCTAGGTGCCGGGAATCGGACGGCGGTCCGAGGACCGGGGCGGAAGCCGGCAGGCTAAAAGCGCGGAATGATCACTTTCTCCCCGCCCTTCAGCGCCGACTCGTGGGCGCAGATGCCGACCATCGTCCAGTTCACGGATGTTTCGGCGTCGGGCATCGCGGGCCGCTCCCCGGCGCAGGCCATGAGGAAGTTGTGAACGAGATGCGGGTGCGACCCGCCATGGCCGCCCCCCTGCAGGAACGACAGGTGATCGGCATCCTGGATCGCGGCCGGCTGCGTGAAGCGGCGGATCGTTTCGGGCAGCAGGTGCGCGTAGTCGGGAACCTTCACCCGCTGCGGGATCTCGGCTTCGGTCAGCGGATGTGCCGGCGTGCTTCGCGTGTGAATGACAGGATCTTCGTTCTCCACCTGCTGCCACTCGAACGACTTCCGAGAGCCGTACGCGTCGAAGCTTTCCCGGTACTGCCGGGCGGTCGCAAAAAGGCTGCGTGTCACTTCCGCGCACACGTCCGAGTCGCGCAGCTTGAAAGTGGCGGTTTCAATCGCGAATGGACTTCCGTACTTCGGGATCAGGCCCTCCTCGATCCGGCCGGACCCGTGGCAGACGACGTGCTCGGCGTGTTTGCCGAGGAGCGCCAGGCACGGGCTCACGCAGTGCGTGGCGTAGTGCATCGGCGGGAACCCTTCCCAGTACCCGGGCCAGCCTTCCATGTCCTGCTGATGGCTGCCGCGCAGAAACTGCACGCGCCCGAGCTCTCCTTTGTCATGGAGCTCCTTGACGAACAGGTACTCCCGGCTGTACACCACGGTCTCCATCATCATGTAGACCTTGCCGGTGCGCCGCTGCAGCTCGACGATCCGACGGCATTCGTCGACCGTCGTCGCGGCCGGCACGGTGCTCGCGACGTGCTTGCCGGCCTCGAGCGCCGCGATCGACTGCGGCGCATGCTGGGCAATCGGCGAATTGATGTGGACGGCGTCCACCGCGGGGTCCGCGAGCAGGGCGGCATAGTCGGTATAGCGGACCTTGACGCCGAACCTGTCGCCTGTCGCGTCGAGCTCCTTGCGATCGCGCCGACAGACCGCGTACATCTCGGCATTCGGATGATTCTGATAAATCGGGATGAACTCGGCGCCGAAACCGAGACCGACGATGGCAACGCGGATTTTCTTGTCAGCCGACATGATGGCGGGTCCTGTTGTGTGACGTGGACATTACAGGTTTTAGAGTTTTACAGCTTTTAAAGTTTTACAGGTTTTAGAGTTTACGGGTTTTAGAGTTTTACGGGTTTTAGGGGTTCCAGGTCAGGTTCTAGGGTTTCGGGTTGTAGGTCGCCGTTTGGAAACGCCACTCTAAAACGTAGAACGAAAACCGAGCGCTAATACTTTAAAACCCTAAAACCTTTAAAACTTTAAAACCTTTAAACGTTAGCCCCGGCACCCCGGTAGCCCCGGGTTTTCTCCAACCGAAGTATTATCCCAGTCCCGCGTTATCGCTATTCCGAAGAGGGTTTGTGCGTATGCGAACAAGATTTTCGAGCGCCAGTGCCCGCCGCGCGTGGGTCCTGTTCTGCGGGGTTGTCGTCCTGCCGGTCGCCGGGTTGTCGCTGCTCGCGCAAACAGAGGCCGGCCGGGTAACGGGGGCGGCGCAGGCCCGCACGGGCGTGAGCCAGGGGCGCGGTGGCGGCCGGGCAGGCCGCGGCGCCGCGCGGTCCACGGCGCAGATGGGCCGCCCGATCCGCGTCCTGTTCCTCGGACAGGATGAAGTGCAGCCGCACAATCCGGTGAAGATGTTCCCGCTGCTCGCGGCGCCTCTCGCGCGGCGCGGCATTCAGCTCACATATGCGGCAACGCCGGCCGACGCGCTCACGCCCGCGAAGCTCCAGTATTACGACGCGCTGATGCTCTACGGCAATCACACGGCGATCAGTCCGGATGAGGAGAAGGCGCTCGTCGATTACGTGGAAAGCGGGCGCGGGCTGATCGCGCTCCATTCCGCGTCCGCGGAGTTCACGGGGTCGGACAAGTACATCGCGCTCATCGGCGGCCAGTTCCAGCGTCACGGCACGGGCGAGTTCACCGCGGAGATCGTCCAGCCGTCGCATCCGGTGATGCGTGGAGTCGAGCCGTTCCAGACGTGGGACGAGACCTACGTCCACACGAAGCACAATCCGACGGGCCGCACCGTGCTCATGGAGCGCGTCGATGCGCAGGGGCGCGAGCCATGGACGTGGGTCAGGACGCAGGGCAAGGGACGCGTGTTCTACACGGCCTACGGGCACGACGAGCGGACGTGGACGAATCCCGGATTTCAGACGCTCGTCAACAATGCCGTCCTCTGGGCCGTCGACGAGCCGGCGCGGCGCGAGTGGCAGACGCTGGAAATGCCGACGGTCACGTACCTCGACGGCTTCAACGTGCCGAACTACGAGAACCGTGACCCGGCGCCGAAGTTCCAGCTGCCCTTCACCGCGGAGGACGCCCAGCGGTTCATGCAGACGCCCGCCGAGTTCGACGTCCGGCTGTTTGCGTCCGAACCGGACATCATCAAGCCGATCACCATGTCGTTCGACGAGCGGGGGCGCCTCTGGGTGGTGGAGGCCATGGACTATCCCAACGAGGTGCTCGACGGGAACCCCGGCGACGACCGCATCAAGATCCTGGAGGACACGGACGGCGACGGCCGCGCCGACAAGTTCACCGTGTTCGCCGAGCATCTGAATCTTCCAACGAGTCTCACATTTGCCAACGGCGGCGTCATCGTGGCGGCGGCGCCGCACATGCTCTTTCTCAAGGACACGAATGGCGACGACAAGGCGGATGTCCGGCAGATTCTGAGCACGGGCTGGGGCCTGCGCGACACGCATGCAGGTCCGTCGAACCTCCAGTACGCGCCCGACAATCACATCTGGGGCGTGGTCGGCTACTCGGGGTTCAACGGGACGATGAACGGCAAACCGATGCAGTTCACGCAGGGCCCTTACCGGTTCAAACCCGATGGCAGCGAATTCGAATACCTGACGACGTCCACGAACAACACGTGGGGCCTGGGCTTCTCGGAAACCTTCGACGTGTTCGGGTCGACGGCGAACAACGACCAGAGCTGGTTCATGGCGATCCCGAACCGGTACTTCGCCGACGTGCAGGGGCTGCCGGGCACCGGCACGCCGGGCGGCCGGGGCGGTCCCGCGGGCGGCGCCGGCTACCAGAGCGCCGCGGCGTTTTACGCGGTGCATCCGACGACGCCGTACATCCGGCAGGTGGACGTCTGGGGGGGCTACACCGCAGCCGCCGGGCACTATCTCTACACCGCGCGCTCGTTCCCGAAGGAGTACTGGAACCGGATCGCATTGATCAACGAGCCGACGGCCCACCTGATCGGCCAGGGTGTCCTCGAGAGCGACGGCGCCGGGTTCGTGGCCCGGGACGGGTGGAATCTCATCTCGAGCGCCGAGGAATGGTTCGCGCCGGTGGCATCGATGGTCGGGCCCGACGGCGCGGTGTGGATGGCCGACTGGTACAACTTCATCGCGCAGCACAACCCCACGCCGCCTGGCTTCTCAGTCGGGAAGGGGGCCGCGTACGAGACATCGATGCGCGATCACCAGCGCGGCCGCATCTACCGGATCGTCTACAAGGCGGCGCCCGCCGCGAAGAGGCGTTCGCTCTCGAAGGCCGATCCCGCAGGGCTGCTCGACGCGCTCGCGGCCGACAACATGTTCTGGCGCCTGCACGCGCAGCGGCTCCTCGTCGAACGCGCGCAGAAGGATGTGGTGCCCCAGCTCGTCGCGCTCGTGCGCAATCCGTCGGTCGATGCGGTCGGGGTCAACGGTGGCGCGTTCCACGCACTCTGGACGCTGCAGGGGCTCGGTGCACTCGACACGGCGACGGGGGACGCCTACGCCGCGGCCGTCGGCGCCCTGAAGCATCCGGCGGCGGGCGTTCGCAAGGCCGCCGCCATGGTGCTGCCCCACACAGTCGAGGCCAGTCGCGCGATTCTTCAAGCCGGGCTGCTTCGAGATCCCGACCTGCACACCCGGCTCGCGGCCGTGCTCGCGCTGGCGGACATGCCCGCATCGGACGAGATCGGTAAGGCGCTCTATGCCGAAAGCCAGGTGTCGCCGAACTACAGCGACAAGTGGCTGGGCCGGGCGTTCTACGTGGCGGCGACGCGCCAGCAGAAAAGCTTCACCGCTGCCTATCACGCGGATCGCAACGCGCTGCCGTACGCGGCCTTGCCCGTGTCGCTGCGGATTGGAAACATCAAGCCGGACTGGCGGACGCCCACGGCCGGCGAACTCGCCAGCGACTGGAAAGAGATGCAGGTACCCGGCAACTGGGAGTCGCGCGGTCTTCCGGACTTCGACGGTGTCGTGTGGTTCACGCGGACCGTTGACCTCCCGGCCGGGACGTCCCCCACGGCGCTCACGCTCGGGACCGTGCGCAACAACGCTGAAGTCTGGGTCAATGGCGTGACGCTCCCGGCGCCTGCGTTCACGGCGCCCGCCGCCGCGGCGGCTCCCGCGCCCGGCGCCGGCCGCGGCGCCGCGGGTGCGCCCCGCGCCGCGGCCGCTCCGGCCGGTGCGGGCCCGATGTACGAGCTGCCGCAGGGTGCTCTCCACGCCGGGACGAACACGATCACCGTGCGCGTCCAGAACACGCGCAATGAAGGAGGATTCGTGGGTACGCCGGAATCGCTCTTCATCGACGCCGGCGATACGAAAGTGCCGCTTGCCGGCACGTGGAAGTACCGGGTCGAGCGGCAGACCAATGCCGGCGCCCTTTATGCCAGGCCCGGGGAGCTTGCGGCACACCTCGCATTCACCGTCGAGGGCGGCACCGCCGGTGCCGCGGGTGCCGCGCTCCCGCCGCCCGTGGCACAGGCGCCGGATGTCGTGCTGCGCCTGGCCGTCATCCCGGGCCAGATGAAGTTCGATCGGACCGAGTTCACCGTCGCCCCAGGTCAGCTCGTCGAGGTGGTCTACACCAACCCTGACCTGCTGCAGCACAACTTCGTGCTCGGCACCGCGGGCTCGCTGCCGCAACTCGGACAGGCCAGCGATCGCCTCGCATCGTCGCCCTCCGGAATGGCGCAGCAGTACGTGCCCGACATTCCGCAGGTGCTGTTCTCGACGAAGCTCCTCGAGCCGAACCAGACGGTCACGTTTCAGTTCAAGGCTCCCGCGGCCGTCGGGCAGTATCCGTATGTGTGCACGTTCCCGTCACACTGGCAGATGATGAACGGGATCCTGAACGTCGTGGCGACGCAGCCGGGAGGCCGCGGAGGT
>JBBWZJ010000147.1:0-4845 GCA_039648985.1 Acidobacteriota bacterium
CGGTGCGCCGCGGCCGCAGATTCAGTTTCTGCATGAGCCGCAGCGCTTCCCATGTCACCACGCACCCGCCACCATCATCGGTCGAGCCGGTCCCCACGTCCCACGAATCGATGTGGCCGCCGACCACGACGACTTCGTCCGGGCGCTCGCGGCCGCGGATTTCTCCGACAACGTTGAACGAGTCCGCGTCGGGCAGGAACGTCGCCTGCATCTTGAGCCGGAGCCTGACGGGCGTGCCGCGGTCCTGCATCCGCTGCAGCGCCTCGGTGTCTTCGCTGGTGATCGCCGCGGCGGGGATCTGGGGCACGCCGTCGGCGTACCGCAGCGCGCCGGTGTGCGGCAGGCGGAGCCCCGCAGGGCCCACGGATCGGACCAGGGCTGCCACCGCACCGAGTGCGGCGGCTCTCGAGGGGCCGCCCGAGCGGAACTGCACCGTCTCCGAGTACGTCGTGAACGGGACGTTGAAGATTACGATGCGCCCCCTGACGCGATCGCGGGCGGCATCGAGTTCGTCGAAGCTGTGCACGACCACGGTTTCGGCCTCGACGCCATCGGGAGGCGTGCCGATGCTGTTGCCGAGACCCAGCATCACGAGCGGGCGTGGCCGCGGCGCGGTGATCTCGACGCTCTCCTGACCCCGGACCCAGTGGGGCACCTTGACCGGTTCCGTGTGGACGTTCTCGAGGCCGTCCTTCTTCATCTCCTCGACGGCCCAGCGGATCGTGTCCTCGAGCGACGCCGACCCGCTGAGACGGTTGCCGAACGTGTCGCTGATGAACGCGAGCCGCTCCCAGGCGAAGCGGGTCGACATCGCTTCGCCCACGAGCCGTGCCGCGGGGTCCCGATAAATGTCGAGCCATTCGTGAGAGGGAGCAGCGGCCGCAGGCGCCGGCCGGGCGGCCTGCGCGAAGGTGACGGCCAGCAGCAGCGGCACGAGTGCACAGGTTGTGGACGCGCGGCCAATTCGCATCTGATTATTCTAATCGGGGCGGGGAACCGCGGCAGGAGGCCGCGGCGGCGCGGGGAGGTCAGAGCGCAACGCGGTGCCGGCCGCTGTGCAGGTAATTCATCGTCTGCACCGTGAGCATGATCGCGAAATCGAGCTTGGTCCGATCCTCGGGGCCCATCAGCCGGAGGTTCATCTCGTTCGCCCGTTTGATCATGTTCTCGAGCACCTGGTCGATGGTGTACTGGTACTCGCCTGTGTTTGCCGCCACCATCCGGCGAATCTCCCGGCGGAGCCGTGCGATGAAGCGCGCGGCTTTCATATTGCCCGAGTACTCGGGGGCATCGGAAAACAGGCGCCGCAGGTCGCGGTCGTAAAAGTGCGGATGCTCGACGCCGTAATGGCGCCGCTTCCGGGCGTAGTGCGAGCGCAGCGTCTTCCGGAGGCTCTGCAGCGGTTCGACCTTCCGGCGGGTTCGCACGAGCATTGGCTTGCCGGCGAGTTCCTTCATCAGGCCGTCCATGTATTCGAGCTTTTTCAGGGCCGGCCAGTCGGCATAGCGGGTTCTCCAGTCGGCGTCGGGCGTGAGCCAGGCGGCAAACGTTTCGGCGAAGTCCTCGTCCGGATGGCTCTGGGCGTACCAGCTGTCGAGATGCAGCACGAAGCTTTTGCTGTACGGCTTCGGGGTGTAGTAGTCCGGATACTGCATGTACGAGGGGCCGAACAGCTGCTGGCGCCGCCGGCGCTGACGGAGCTTGTAGGCGTTGTCGATCGCGTGCCCCGCCTCATGCCGCAGAATCTTCAGACACCATTCCTCGGTGCCCCCCTCGACTTCGAGCATCTGCGTGCGTTCCAGCTTTTCGAGGCGCGGGTGCGCCAGGTAGAAGGGGATCGCGACGCCGGGCACCCCGTCGGGTGAGAACCACTCAGCCGACAGCCAGAAGTGGGGCTCGAAGACGAGACCGCGCGACTCGAGCTCGCGCCGGAGCACGGCAATGCGCGGTTCGAGCGCGCTGCCCTCGATCGTGACGCCGAGCTGGGACATGCGCAGGTCGAGCAGTCGTTCGTCGGGCCAGGAGGCCCACTCGTCCGGGGGGACGACCGCGTTGGCGGCGACCGTCGCCGGCCGCGGCTCGGCAGTCGCGGCTTCGGGCGCATCCGCCGATACGGCTGAGGCGTGGCGTTCCAATCCCTCAGTCTAACTGAGTTGAACGGACCATTCCCCTGTGGTATACCCCTGAAGCTCGTCCATCCGCCCCGGTCACCCTCACCCGATGTCGAATCCCGCCCGGATGGGCGGATCGTAAGGAGTGTGTATGAACGTCGTGTGTCGTGTCGCCCTGGCGGTCACTCTCGCCGCACTCCTGGGCGCCCCCTCGTTCGCACAGCAGCCGGCAGCACCCGGCGCCCCCGCGCCTGCTCAGTCAGCGGCGCCTTCGACGAGTCAGGAGCCTGCAGATCCCACGTACGAGGAAACCGTGGTGGTCAGCGGCTCCCGGGTGGAGCAGAAGCTGGTCAACACGCCGGTCACGATGACGGTCATCGGCGCGCGCCAAATCGAGGGCGCGACGTCCCAGAACTTCGCGGAGCTGCTGCGTTCCGTGCCCGGGCTGAACATCACCCAGACCTCGGCGCGTGACATCAATGTGACGAGCCGCGCCGCGACCGGCACGCTCGCGACAGGGCAGCTCGCGCTCCTCGACGGCCGCAGCCTGTATCAGGATTTCTTCGGGTTCGTCATGTGGGACTTCCTCCCGGTGAACCTGAACGAGATCAAGCAGATCGAGGTGATTCGCGGCCCCGCGTCGGCGGTCTGGGGCGCCAACGCGGTCAACGGCGTGATCAACGTGATCACCAAAACGCCGCGCGAGATGCAGGGCACAACTGCGACGCTCGGGCTCGGCATGTTCGAGCGGACGGGCGGCGAGGACCCGGGGTCGCTGTGGTACATCAGCGGCACGCACGCGCAGGCGATCGACAACCACTGGGCCTACAAGCTGTCGGCGGGCGGATACGTGCAGGACCCGCTGTCGCGGCCGACCGGGTTCATCCCCGGGTCGCCGGTCACGGCATCCGCCCCCCGGGGCACACCGTACCCGCCCTACAAGAACACCGGGACCACCCAGCCCAAGTTCGACGGCCGGCTCGATTACGACTTCGATGACGGCCGCCGGCTGTCGTTTACGGGCGGCGTGTCGGGCACCGAGGGGATCATGCACACGGGCATTGGCCCGTTCGACATCAACAACGGCTCCCGCATGAGCTATGGCCGCGTGAACTTCGCGCGCAAGGGCCTGCGCGTGTCGGGCTTCACGCAGATGCTCGATGGCGACGCAAGCAACCTGCTCACGCGGGATCCCGCGGGAAAGCCGATTGGATTCGTGTTTACCACGAAGACGAGCGACGTGGATGTCGCGAACGTGCAGACGCTCGCGAGGCGGCACGTGCTCAGCTACGGGGGCAATCTGCGCTACAACAAGTTCGATCTGTCGCTCGCGCCGAACGGGGATAATCGGACCGAATTCGGGGTGTACGCGCAGGACGAAATTTTCCTGTCTGACCATTTCCGCCTGACGGTCGGCGGCCGCGGCGATCGGTTCGATTATCTCGACAGCTTCGTGTTCTCGCCGCGCGTCGCGCTTCTCGTCAAGCCCGCTTCGAACCACACGTTCCGGATGTCGTACAACCGGGCGTATCGTTCCCCGTCCGTGATCAACAACTTCCTCGACATCACCATCGCAGAGCGGCTCACGCTGGCGCCTGGCCTCGTGTATCCCCTCCCGATACGCTCGATTGGGAACCCGGACCTCACGGAGACGTCGATGAACGCCTACGAAGCCGGCTATACAGGCGTGCTCGCCCGGACGATCGTCACCGCGGCCGTCTATGTGAACAAAACGAAGAACGACATTTTCTTCACCGAAGTGCGAAGCGCGCGCTACACTGCCGCCAACCCGCCGCCCGGATGGCCCGTGTCCCCGCTCGCGATAACCGGTGCAACCGGCGGCGCCGGTTTTCCCGCTCTCTTCACGTACCAGAACTTCGGCACGACCACACAGAAAGGGCTCGAGGTCGGCGTGGACACGCCGATGGCGCGCCACGTGAACCTGTTTGCCAACTACTCCTGGCAGGGCAAGCCGGAGCCGAACGGCTTCGACATTTCGGAGTTGAACCTGCCGGCGAAGAATCGGTACAACCTTGGTGCCAGCTTCGACTACGGGCACCTTCTCGGCAACATGTCGGTCAGCTACTCCGACAGTGCGTTCTGGCAGGACGTGCTCGACGATCGCTATCACGGCACGACCCAGGCGTACACACTGGTGAACGGCGGGTTTGGCGTGAAGTGGGGGCCGGAGGGCCGGGTCGTGACGTCCGTCAAGGTGACGAACCTCGCGAACCAGGACATCGAGCAGCACGTGTTCGGAGACATCACGAAGCGCCAGGTGGTCGGCGAGCTCCGCGTCCAGTTCGGAGGGCGCAAATAGGGTCCGGGGAGTCGATCTGACGATTCGGCTCCTGGCGCTGGACATCGACGGCACGCTGCTGAACAGCGCCGGCGAGATACCGGACGCCAACCTGACGGCCGTCGCCCGGGCGATCGAGGCAGGCGTGGAGGTGGTGCTCGCGACAGGGCGCCGCTACGACTTCGCCCGCCCGATCTTCGAGCAGCTCCCCGATCCGCTCACCCTCATTCTCAGCAACGGCGCCGTCGTCAAGACCCGCACCGGCGACACCCTGATGCGCGATCTGCTGCCGCGCGACGTCGCACGTGCCGTGCTCGGGCGCGTTCCGGAGCACCGGCCGAGCGCTGCCGTCATCTTCGACCGGCCTCGCGCTGGGCAGGTGGTCTTCGAAGCCATCGAGTGGGATCATCCCCGCCACGCGCGGTTCTTCACGTC
>JBBWZJ010000047.1:0-19053 GCA_039648985.1 Acidobacteriota bacterium
CCGCCCGTCAGCGCGAAGGGCACGGCCAGGAGGACGTGCGCCGCCTCGACGATGGAGTGATACGTGAAATACAGGAGCACGAAGATCACGAGCAATACGATCGGGAGGACCAGCTGCAGCCTGGCTCGTGCACGTTCCTGGTTCTCCCACCGGCCGCTCCACGCGACGTAGTACCCCGCCGGCAAGGCGACGTCCCGCGCGACGGCTGCGCGGGCCTCCTCGACGAACCCTCCGACGTCCCGCCCCTGTACATTCAGGAGCACCGTCGCCAGCAGCAGACCGTTCTCGGAAGAAATCATCGCCGGACCACGGGCGTGCTCGATCCGCGCGACCTGGCTGAGCGGGATCTGTGCGCCGCTGGACGTGGCCACGAGGATTTGCCCGAGTGCCTCCGCATCGGCGCGGTACTCAGGCGCATACCGAACTCTGACGGGAAAACGCTTGCGGCCCTCGATGGTCGTCGTCAGGATGGTTTCCCCGATGGCGGTCTCGATCACCTGCTGGATCTCCCCAACGCCGATGCCGTACCGCGCGGCGGCGCGGCGGTCGACCTCGATGTTGAGATACTGACCACTGGTGACCTGTTCGGGATAGACGTTGCTCGCACCCGGAACGCGTCGGATGACGTCAGCGACCCTCCGTGCCAGTCCCTCGATCTCGGTCAGGTCGGTGCCAAAGATCTTCACGCCCACTTCCGATCGGATGCCCGTCGTCAGCATGTCGATCCGGTTGATGATGGGCATCGTCCAGATAGTGGAGATGCCCGGAAGCTGCACCGCCCGTCCCATCTCGGCACGCAGCCGGTCGGGGGTCATTCCCGGCCGCCACTCTGCCTTCGGCTTCAAATGGACGATCGTTTCGGTCATGTTGAGCGGCGCCGGATCTGTTGAGGTCTCCGCGCGCGCAACCTTGGCCACCACGTAGGCAACTTCGGGGAACTTCATCAACGCGGCGTTCTGGCGGGCCGCAATCTTCGTGTTCTCTTCGAGCGAAATGCTCGGATCCGCGATGGGCATGAACATCAGGTCGCCCTCGTTGAGCGGCGGCATGAATTCGCTCCCGATCCCGCGCGCCAGCACCAGCGCTCCGATGAAGAGGACCGCCGCGCCCGCGATCGTCAGTGCCCGATGCGCGAGGGCGGTCTGCAGCACTGGCCGGTAGACCGCGCGCAGCCCACGCATGACGGGGTTCGCCTCTTCGGGATGGAACTTCCCCGCGAGCAGCAGGGTGCAGAGCACCGGGACGAGCGTGACGGCGATGACTGTCGCCGCGAGCACCGCAAACGTCTTGGTGAAGGCCAGCGGATGGAACAGCTTGCCTTCCTGACCGGACAGCGCGAACACCGGAATGAAGGCGAGCAGAATGATCGCCATCGAAAAGAACACGGGCCGCCCTACCAGTCGCGTGGAGTCGCGGACGGTCTCGAGGATTCGGTCGCGATCGGCCGGATCGACACCGCGCCGCTCGACGAATCGGAACGCATTCTCTGTGACCACGATGCCCGCGTCGACGAGCACGCCGATCGCGATGGCGATGCCGGCGAGGCTCATGATGTTCGAGGAGATCCCGGCGTAGTACATGCCCAGGAACGACATCAGGACGGCGAGGGGCAACGGAAGCGTGACGATCAGGATCGAGCGGAAGTGCATCAGGAAGATCACGTGCGCCAGCGTGACGAGGGCGATCTCCTCTATCAGCGCCGTCCGCAAGGTGCCGACCGCCTGCTCGATCAGATCCGACCGGTCGTAGAACGGTACGATCGTGACGCCAGGCGGCAGGCCTGGTGTAATTTGCGCGATGCGCGCTTTGACGGCATCGATGACAACCTTCGTGTTGACGCCGGTCCGCGCGACGATGACGCCACCGACGGCTTCCTGAGTTCCCTTCACAAGCGAAGCAACCCGGAAGGCATTGCCGATCTGAACGTTGGCTATCTGCTCGACATAAATCGGCACGCCGTTCGAGGCGCCGACGACGATGCGCTTGATGTCCTCTATAGAGGCAATCAACCCGACGCCGCGCACGATCAACCAGGCGCCGTTCGACTCGAGCACGTTGCCGCCAACATTCAGGTTGCTCGCGCGGACTGCCGACACGACCGCGCTCAAGGGCAGGTTGTAGGCCCTGAGCCGGTTCGGATCGACGTCCACCTGGTACTGCTGGACATGGCCACCGACGGAGGCCACCTCCGCGACGCCGGGCACGGCATTGAGCTGATAGCGGATGAACCAGTCCTGCAGCGTGCGGAGATCACGGAGTGAATGCGTCGGGCTCTCGACCGTGTACCAGAACACGTGGCCGACGCCGGTCGCGTCCGGCCCGAGCGTCGGCGTGACCCCCGAGGGGAACGTCTTCGCAACCAGACTCATGCGTTCAAGCACGCGGGTCCGCGCAAAGTACAGCTCCACGTTGTCCTCGAAGACCACGTAAACCATCGAGAAGCCGAACGCGGACTGCGACCGGACCACGCGTACGCCGGCGAGCCCCTCGAGGTTCGTCGTGAGCGGGTAGGTGACCTGGTCCTCCACCTCCTGCGGACTGTGTCCGGGCCAGTCCGTGAACACGATCACCTGGTTATCGGAGAGATCGGGGATCGCGTCGATCGGCGTGGACGTCAGGGCCCACCATCCCCAGCCCGCAAGGCCAAGGTACAGGACGACGACGATGAACCGGTTCTTCAGCGCAGCGTCGATGAGTCGATTGATCATGCCTGCCTCGCGAAGCCGCGCCGTCACCCGGTGAGCGACGGCCGGAGCCACAACGTTTGTCATGCCGCGCGCGTACACGCGCAGACCCGCGCGCCCGGACCCGCAGTCCGGGGAGACACACGGAGGACTGGGAATGGCTAAAGGAGGAAGACGGAGAGGAGCACGTGCTTAGGCACTGCGGCGAGGGATATCACCGCCGCGGTACGCCATGCGTCACTCAGAACGAGAGGAGGGACGCTGGCGGGCAGGACAATCCCGACGCCGAGCACCGCCGCAGTGATCGTCGTCACAAAGGCGGGGCTCGACTGCGTGGAACGGTGCCGCTCTGCGGCGGCGCAACAGCTGTCGGCCTCGGTCTGCGTGAGAACGCGCCCGGACCCTGAGTGGTGCGAATCGCCCTTGTGCATCGGGCACTCGCCGCCATCGGCGCAGCAGGCCCTGCGCGCCTCAGCGGTTGGCATCCACCCGGCGCAGATCGCGGTGTTGCCGCCTACGAGGCCGATCGTGAGCGCGAGCGCCGCGACGAACCTCACCACCTCTCTAGGATGCTCGACCAGCGAGGAGGTGTCAAACAGGCCCACCGATCGTTGCGTATTACTCTTGCGCTGGCTCACCGCACCGGACGATTTCCGCTGTCTGGGTCATGCGCGAAGCCCCGTGAAGATGCCCTCGTCGGTCTCCACAACCCGGCGAAGGCCCGGACAAAGCACGGTAAGATGAGCGCCGATGCAGTCACACCTTCAGGGCTGACGACCCGTGAGTTCTGGGGAATTCCCGAACCCTGACGCTTCCGGGCGCCTCGATCCTGAGTCGACGTTCCATCTGCTCGACCGCGCGCGTGCAGGGGATCAGCAGGCTCTGGAGCGGCTGTTCGAGCGCAATGTCAAGCCGCTGCAGCGCTGGGCTCGAGGCCGGCTGCCCCGGTGGGCGCGCGATCTCGCGGACACCGACGACCTTGTCCAGGACACGATCGTACAGACGTTCAAGAGAATCGACTCCTTTGAGCCCCGTCGTGTCGGAGCGCTGCAGGCGTATCTGAGGCAGGCGGTGCTCAATCGCATTCGCGACGAGCTCCGCCGGAAGGGACGACAGCCTGATGTCGCCGAATTGAACGGTCTCGAGGTTGATCGCGCACGGTCGCCCCTCGAACAGGCTATCGGGCAGCAGGCAGTGGAGGCATACGAACGAGCACTCGCGCGTTTGACGCCCGATGAGCGGGAAGTGATCATCGCGCGCGTCGAGTTGGGCTACAGCTATGACGAGCTGGCCGCGACGCTGGACAAACCCAGCGCCGACGCGGCGCGCAAAGCGGCGCAGCGCGCCCTCGTGCGTCTCGCCGAGGAAATGAAACGTGGACACGAGTGAACGCGTCGCCGACATCGCAGGGGCCATCCTCGACGGCACCCCGGTCGACTGGCACACGGCTCACGCGACTGCGAACGAGACAGAGCGTCAGCTTCTCGACCAGATGCGGGTGCTGGCGACCCTTGCCGACTTCCATCGGAATCAGAGCGTCAGTGACGACGTCCTCTGTCCGCCCGACACGTGGGGACACATCAGCGTTCTGGAAGCGATTGGCAGCGGCGCCTGTGGAGACGTCTACCGCGCCTGGGACACCCGCCTCGATCGCGAAGTTGCGCTGAAGCTCCTGCCGGCGGGGTCGGACAGCGCCGATAAACGCGCGTCCTCGATCATCCAGGAAGGCCGGCTCCTCGCACGCGTGCGCCATCCCAACGTCGTCACGATTTACGGCGCCGAGCGTATCGGCGACACGGTTGGTCTCTGGATGGAACGGATTGACGGCGAGACCGTCGAGCAGCGGCTGGCGCACGAACCGCCGCTGCAGGCGTCAACAGCGATCGAGATTGGCATCCAGGTCTGTCACGCTGTTTCTGCGGTTCACAAAGCGGGCCTTCTGCATCGTGACATCAAGGCGCAAAACGTGATGCTCGCGACGGACGGGCGCGCCGTCGTGATGGACTTTGGCACCGGCTGGGAAGTGGGACAAGCATCTGTGCCCTTGGGCTCCCTCGCCGGCACTCCGCTCTACCTCGCGCCGGAGGTGCTTCGCGGCGGTCAGGCAACGGTCCACAGCGACATCTACAGTATTGGCGTGTTGCTCTACCGCATGGTGACCCGGACGTACCCGGTGCAGGGGCGCAATTTGCACGATCTGCGTCTCGCACACGAGCACCACGAGCGAATCAAAGCGGCCGGAGTGCCGCGGGACGTGCCGCGACGACTGGGCCGGATCATCGATCGCGCGATCGATCCGTCGCCCGAGCGCCGGTATGACACCGCCGACGCGCTCGCCGCAGCTCTTGCGGCCGTGAAGCGGCAGCCAGCAGTCACGCGGAAGTACGCGACCGCCGCCTTCGCAACGCTTCTCATCGGTGCCCTCTTGCTGGCTGGCGGACGTCTGCTCCACGTCCTGGGGCCGAATTCCACTCAAGCGGCCGTGTCGCTGCAGCCCGGCGGAGTTCGTGCCTCTGCAGCCGACGTCAATTCGCTCGGGCCGGGCCAGCTTGTCAGGTTGACTACATCATCCGGCGTGAACATCGACCCGTCGCTCTCACCGGATGGGTCGCTGCTCGCCTACGCCTCGGATCGGGCGGGAACCGGGGGCTTTGATATCTGGGTTCAGCCGATCGCCGGGGGCAATCCCATCCGAATCACGAACGACCCGGGTGATGAGATCGAGCCGTCCTTTTCGCCAGACGGTACGTCCATTGTCTTCTGCAGAAGCGAAACTGGCGGCATCTATGTTGTGGGTGTGTCGGGCGGGAAACCGCGACAACTCGTCGGAGCTGGACGCGTCCATTCGCCGCGGTTCTCACCCGACGGTCGCTCGGTCTTGTACTGGACGGGCCAAACCGTGTGGACTGCCCGCTTCGGCACTGTTGTGCCCGACGCGATAAGTGCGGTGCATACGGTTCGGTCCGACGGCCGTGCCAGGGAATTCCTGACGCCTGGTTTCGTCTCAGCCCGTAACGCGATCTGGTCACCTGAGGGCAATCGGATTCTATTTCTAGGAGAGCGAAAAACGGACGGATCGCGCGCGCCTGACTGGTACGTCGTCCGGCCAGGCGGCGGTGATCCTGTGCGAACCGGCGCCGTCGAGGCGATGGACAAAGCCGGCGTTACAGGAGTGCCGATACCGGGCGCCTGGACGAGGAACGGCGATGTGGTGTTCACGACCGCGACGGAAGACAACGCGAATATATGGCAGCTGTCCATTTCACCAGAGACCGGGCGCGTCGCCGGTGTGCCCCGGCGCCTGACGTTTGGCACGGCGGTCGAACGAAGCCCAACGGTCAGGAGCCCCGGTCAGCTGGCCTTCTCCAGCAGCGTCGAGAACGTCGCCGTATGGCGCGTGCCCCTTGACCAGACGACCGGCATGGCCAGCGGCGGCCTCGAACGTGTGACTGATGACGGCGCGGCGGACCGTCTGCAGAACGTGAGCGCGGACGGCCGAGTGGTCGCGTTCACGTCGTCACGAACGAAACCGGCACAAGTCTGGTTGAAGGACATGCAAACCGGTCGAGAGCGTCAGATCACCCACTCCGAGGAGCATGCTGCACAGCTCGCCCAAATGAGTCCCGACGGGTCTCGCGTCGCCGTCAATGTAGAAGGGCGGCGCGGCATGGAGCTGTATCCCTCCAATGGCGGGCAGCCATCGACTCTCTGCACGGATTGCATCGTCGGTGGCTGGTCCTCGGACGGCTCTCAAATGTTGATCGAGCGCGGAACACAACGCCTCGTCCTGGAGATTGGGTCGTCTCGAGAAGTCCCGCTCGCGGAACGTCCGAATTGGTATCTCAACAGCCCTCGATTTTCCCGCGATGGCCGGTGGGTCGTATTCCATACGACGAACGCACCGGAACTGCGCCAGGTTTACGCGGTTCCGGCCTTTCTCGCGGCCGCGGTGCCGCCCGATAAATGGGTTCCGGTCGTGACCGACTTCGGCATTCAGCCGAGTTGGTCGCCCGATGGCACCGGGGTCTACCACTTCTCCGTCAGGGACGGTTTCTTCTGTGTGTGGCTGCAACCTGTCGACGTCACGACAAAACGGCCGACGGGAGAGCCAAAAGCCGTGCTCCATCTTCACGACGCACGGCTTCGCGCCGCCCTCAGGGCGATGCCTACTAATGACGTGCAGGGAGGTTACCTGTACATGACCCTGACGGAGGTCTCCAGCAACATCTGGATGCTGGACACTCGGGGCGGCGCGCCCGAAACGGGTAAGTGACATAACGCAGCCGCCTCCCGCGGAGCGCCATCGACGACCAGAGCTTCCTCGACCATCGTCCCCGGATTCGGCTCGCCGCGGTCAGTCAAGAGAACACTCCGCACACAGTGTCGGTCTCGCGCCCGGCGACGTTCGTGTCCGGTTTTCCCGCCGCTGACGTTTAGGTTACAGACACGACACTCCCGCCATCATCTCGGCTTCGCTGTCTGTGCTCGAGACGGTAACGGTTTTGTTCGCGCCATTCAATGGGGGACTTATGAGGCGATTCGTTGTGACCTTGTTCTACGTGCTCGGCTGCTATACAGCGACCAGCTATGCTTCACCGGGGACGGCGGAGACGTTTGGCGCCTGGTCCGCGCCTGTCAATGCCGGGCCACTATTGAACACGCCTTTCAACGACAACTATGCTGTCCTTTCCAGGGACGAATTGACGATCTACTTCACATCGGACCGCCCCGGAGGCCTCGGGGGGGATGACCTGTGGTTTGCCACACGGGAATCTGTCGACTCACCCTGGCAAGCGCCGCTGAACATGGGGGCCACGATCAACACCGCCGCGACCGAGTCGTTGCCATTCCTGTCCTCCAATGAACACGTTCTGTACTTCTACAGCACGCGAGCCACGGGGAGCTGCGGCTCCGGTGACATCTGGATGACGCGACGGCGGAACAAGCACGCGGACTGGGAAGAACCAGCGAATCTCGGTTGTGTTCTCAATACGCCGGCGGACGAAATTGCTCCTTCATTTTTCGAGGACCCGGAAACGGAACAAGCCTGGCTCTTTTACGGTAGTAACCGGCCCGGTGGAATCGGCCAGCCTGGTGGAATCGCCGACTACGATGTGTATGCGAGCCCATTGGGAGAAGATGGCTTTGCGGGTCCCGGACTGCTGATTCGTGAATTCAGCAGTCCGGCACGCGATACTCGAATCTTCATCAGGAAAGACGGCCTGGAGGCGTTGATCACCTCAAATCGTCCTGGCGGGCAAGGCGGCCTCGATATCTGGGTCTCCACACGGGACACGTTGTCTGACCCGTGGCCTGCGCCCACAGGCTTGGCAGGCGTGGACAGCCCGTCGAATGATGGCTCGCCCTCGCTTTCGAAAGACGGGACGACCCTCTACTTCTTTTCCGACCGTCCTGGCGGTTCTGGAAAAAGGGATATCTGGTACACGACACGGCTCAAGCTGACAGAATAAAACGCGCAAGCGGGCTGAGTCGTTCCCTCCTGTAGCACGCGCGGGAAGCCGGGTCTTGGCCCGGCTTTCTTCTCACACGACGCAATCCGCCCTCCCACCTTCAAGACCCCGACATCCAATCCCTGAGTTGCGCGAGCAACTGCGCCCACCGTCGTAAGTGGACAACCGAGTTCGACCGCGGCCATCTCGGGGATCTCGCGGGTAAGGGAGCGTCTTCGCACATGGAACTTGTGGCATCGGCCGAACGTCGAATGTTGCGTGACCCGATATATGGGACCGAACAGTATCGGAGAGCGGCGAGATCGAAGCGATGGAGCCGGGCGATGATAGGGACGTCCACTCTCGTCGGTCTCCCAGGTGCCGCATGGCTGAGCACTCGCCTCTGACGACCGCGCTCGACCCGGAATGGAAAAAAGGCAGCGCTGAGCTCCTCGTTCTCTCACTCCTGGAGGATCAGCCTCGACACGGGTACGACATTTCGAAGCTGATTCAGCTCCGATCGGGCGGCGCGCTGCGATTTCATGTCACCTCGCTTTATCCGCTGCTGCACCGGCTCGAGACCCACGGGTGGATTGTCGGGCGGTGGGTCGAAAAGGCTGAGCAGCGTCGACGCCGCTACTACAGCCTGACGCCTCGAGGGCGACAAGCGTTGCGCGCAAAGCAACAGAGCTGGAAGGAGTTTGTCGCGCTCATCAACCTCGTGACGGGGCTCGAACATGGCTGACTGGCGGCGGATCGTGCGAACGCGCCTGACGGACCTGCGCCTGACCGCGTCCGCCGAAGCGGAGCTCACCGAGGAACTGGCGCAGCATCTGGAGGATCTTCATGGCGACCTGCAAAGCGGCGGCGCCACGTACGAGGACGCGTACAGAGAAACCCTTTCAGAGCTGGACGACATCTGCGCACTCCGCAGTGGCATCGAGAGGAACCAACTCATGGCGAAGCACGACGCAGTACCGGCTGGCGACGCGACCTCGGCAACCTTTGTGGATGACCTTCGGCGGGATCTTCGCTATGCCGGTCGTACACTGCGCACCAATCCGCTCTTCGTACTCGTTGTCCTCGTGACGCTTGGCTTGGGGATCGGGGCCAACACCACCGTCTTCACGGTGGTCAACACGCTGATTCTGAGTCCAATGCCCGTCAGGGCACCAGGCGAACTGGTGGCGGTTGCGTCAGTCGCGTCAACGGGCACCGCACAGGCAAATACGCTGATGCCTCTCTCGCGCCCGAATTTCACCGACTACCAGGCTCACAACAGCGTCTTCAGCGGACTCGCCGGTTACGCACCGAAGCGTGCGCTGACGTGGCAGGATCACGATGCGCCGCAGCCTCTGCTCAGCGAATTCGTCACGGGCGACTACTTTCCGATATTGGGCGTCGGGGCCGCCATGGGGCGGACGTTCGGACTCGAAGGGGATAACGCTGCTGATCCACAGGCCGTCGCGGTCCTGAATTACGGCACGTGGCAGACACGCTTCGGCGCGGCTGCGGACATCGTTGGGCGCCCGATTCGGCTCAACAACGCGATCGTGACGGTAATTGGTGTCACGCCGCCGGGATTCATCGGCGTGAACGGTCTCGTTGGTCCCGATATCTGGTTGCCCTTGCGCCTGGCGGATCAACTGCTGCCGGACGAAATGCGAGCGGCCGTCACCGATCGCAGCCGGCCGCTGTTGCAGGGGGTCGCTCGCCTCAAACGAGGCGTCACCGTCGCGCAAGCCCAGGCCAATGTCACCGCGCTGGCCACCACGCTGGCGCGCGAGTATCCGGCGGCGAACGAGGGTCAGACGGTGACGGTGCGGCCTGTCGGCGACGTCCTGTTCGGCGGCGCCTCGACGATGGTTCGCTTCGCCAGTGCGGTGCTCGCGATGGTTGCAGGCGTGGTGTTGTTGATTGCCTGCTCCAACGTGGCGAACCTGCTGCTCGCACGGTCCGCCGCCCGCCAGCAGGAGATGGCCGTTCGCGTGGCGTTGGGGGCAAGCCGCGCCCGACTCGTACGTCAGCTCCTTACTGAAAGCGTCTGCCTGGGGCTGCTCAGCGGTGGCGTCGGGCTGGTGATCGGCTACTTTGCCATGCAGCTCCTGGCCAGGTCCCTGCCGGCCACCGGCATCTTCACCACCCCGAGCCTTGGTGGAGCGGTCCTGCTCTTTACGCTGCTGATGTCGTTGGTCACGGGATTCGTCTTCGGCGTCGTTCCGGCGCTCAGCCTGTCGCGCACTGGTGTTTCCGGAGTCCTCCAGGAAGCTCGCACCGCGGGCCAGGGCGCGCGGAGGGTCACCGTCGCCAACGCGCTGCTCGTCGGACAGGTGGCGTTGTCGTTCGTCTTACTGGTCACCGCATCCTTGTTCTTGAGAAGCATCGAGCGGGCGTACGAGATCGATCCCGGGTTTCAGGCCGATCACCTCGTCGTATTCATCACGAACCCCGGACAGGCTGGATACGACGAGACGCACACGAAGGCTTTTTACCGGAACGTGGCCGAGCGCGCCGCGCGTTTGCCAGGAGCTGAGTCCGTCGCCTGGGCTTCGAACATGCCTCTCTTCGCGCGTCCCGTTGGTGGACTGCGCATCGACGGCAGGCCACGTCCGTCCCCCACCGACAGTTCGACGACGATCGTGAATACGGTCAGCGGCGGCTATTTCCATACCAGCGGTGTAGCGATCGAGAAGGGACGCGAGTTTACGGACGACGACAGGCCGACGTCACGTCCCGTCGCGATCGTGAACGAGAAGCTGGCACAGGACTACTGGCCGGGGGAGGACGCGATCGGTAGGCGCCTCCAGATACCTGGCGAGCGGCAGATGCGTGAGATTGTGGGTGTCGCCAGAACCGCCAACTATTCGTCGTTTGGAGAACCGCCGCAGCAATCCGTGTATGTGCCCCTGGAGCAGAACACGCTTCCGGCGATGACGCTGTATGTCCGCAGCACTGGAGATCCGGCCCACATGGTGGACGCCGTGCGCCGCGAGATACAGGCCGCCGGCCCGCAGGTGTTGGTGAGTGGCGTCAGGACAGGCCGGCAGGTCATCGACGGAAGCCTCTTTCAGGCAAGAGCCGGGGTGGCACTTCTGAGCGTCTTTGGCCTTCTGGCGCTCGGCCTGGCGAGCATCGGTCTCTACGGAATCCTCGCGTATGCCGTCAATCAACGCCAACGAGAGATTGGGTTGCGTATGGCGCTCGGAGCGAGTCAGCTCCGCGTCCTGCGAATGGTCGTCCAGCAGGGCATGTCGCTCGTCGTCATCGGGATGACGATCGGTTGTGGAGCGGCGCTGCTGGTCGCCCGTGTTCTGAGTCGCATGCTGTTCAGGGTTGGTGCAGGTGACCCTGTCAGCCTGATCGGCGCTGCCTTGCTGCTGGGCGCCGTCGCGCTGGTGGCGTGTTACCTGCCCGCACGGCGGGCCACGCGCGTAGACCCGCTCGTGGCGCTACGGCAGGCGTAATGCCACGCACCGACTGGCCACGACCACATGCCCGGCTGGTCCGCCTGCTCCGGCTGTTCACACTCGTCGCCTGGTCCTGCTCAGGGTCGCAACGGCCATGCAGGATTGCGTACGCCCTTGGCCTACATCCGCCGTAAGTAGGCGAGCAGCGCCGCACGTTCCTCGGGCAGCGGGTGCCGGTCGAAATGGACGCCGTCCGTCGTCGCAAGTGGCGGCGGGAGCGCCGGCGGCGGGAAGGCCAGCTCGACCAGCTTGAAGAAGGCGATGTAGTGATCGACCACGTCCTCGAGCGTCGCGGCGCTGTTGTTGACGAAGTACGGCGCCCTCTTGCTGATGCCGCGCAGCCCCGGCACGTCGAACTTGTTCCAGTCGTCCGTCCCGGCCGGTCCGCCGGCAAACCCTGTCAGCAGCGCACGACCCGGATCCGAACTGGTCCGCCGCACCGTCGTGCCGTTGGCCAGCCTGATCTGGTAGGTCCGCTCGTTGCGCGCGAGGCCCGGCTCGCACGCGGCGAACGAGTAGCGTCCCTGCGGATCCACCGGGCGGGGACACTCGCTCCTGATGTCGTGGAAGCGAACCCGCGGCTGCGCCGCGTTCGACTGTGACGCGCCGCCGTGGCACTGCGAGCAGGCACGGATGAAGACGTCTTTCCCTTGCTGCTGCAGGTCCGTGAGCGGCAGGTCTGGATCGGGCAGCGTGTCTGCGCCCTCGGCGACCGCTTCCGACAGTGCGCGGACGCGCGGATTGGTGAACTGCACCTTTTCGAACGCGGCGAGATCGTCGAGCATCTGCTGCGGCGGCGTGATCTGGACCTTGGCATGGTTGATGAACGCGCCGAGCGCCTGCTCCTGCAGGGTCGCCGCACGCCCGTCCAACTGGTAGCCGCCGAGAGCATTCGGACCGCGGAACCAGGGATTGGTGACGTCGGGTCCTGTGAGCGCCACGTCGTTGATCGTCGGAACGCTCCGCCACACGTCGACGAATGTCTCCGCCGACGGAGCGTTCGTCAGGGGATCGATCAGGCGGATGTTTGGCGGCAGCGGGAAAGTGATCCTGATCAGCCCGTTCTCACGCAGGTTGCCGAAGTCGCTCGCGTTGTCGCCGTTGACGCGGAAGTCGTCCGCGTCGATGGCGCGGAACAACGGATCGTCCGCGCTCGGATCCTCCTGCCGCCGCAACTGGAGCAGCTGGTAGCGGTTCTCGACGCTCTCCGGAGACAGCTGGAACTGGTCGGTGGGCATGTGGCAATCGGAGCAGGCGCGGCCGTTGCCGCCAAGCTCCTCCACGTGCTGGTCGGTGAAAGCTTTGAAGCCACGCGCGGCGGCCAGCGGATCGGGGCGGCGGCCCTGGCCGCCGGCGCGCATCAGCACGGTCGAGAACAGCACGAGGCTGCAGGCCACAAGCAGGGATGTCAATCTCACGGGGTTTTGCTCCTTGTCACTAAAGGCGCAATTGCCGCGTGGAACCTGCAGCCCTTGCCGGGGCTGCAGATTTCCCCGTGATCTGCGCCTTTCTCAATGGATGCTCGCGCTACACTCCCTGGGGATCATGGAGCGGGCCGAGAATGGTCGCGATCGCGGCGAGATTACAGAACTGCTCCAGGGGTGGAGTCGCGGCGACGCCGACGCGTTCGAACGGGTGCTGCCGCTGGTCTACGACCAACTGCACCGCATGGCGGCGCGCCACCTCGCCGGTGAACGCGCAGCCATCAGCGTCCAGCCGACCGCGCTGGTCAATGAGCTCTGCATCCGCCTGCTCGGATGGGATCCCGTCACCTGGCAGAACCGCTCGCACTTCTTCGGCGTCTCCGCCCGGATGATGCGGCGCGTCCTGGTCGACATCGCGCGGCGGCGGCGGGCGGATCGCCGCGGCGGGCCCGCGGCCGTCCGCGTTCCGCTCGATTCCGTGGACGTGGCGGCGCCGGAGCCCGGCGCGGACCTGCTGGCCGTCGATGCGGCGCTCGACCTGCTGTCGCACGTGGACGCGCGCAAGGCGCAGGTGGTCGAGCTCCGCTTCTTCGGCGGTCTCTCGATTGACGAAACTGCGGCGGCGCTCGGCGTGTCACCGCGGACCGTCCACACCGACTGGGCGTTCGCGCGCGCCTGGCTGTATCGCACGCTCAGCGGCCCCGATGTCCATTGAACGCTGGGAACAGATCGAGTCGCTCTTCGCCGCTGCGCTCGAGCAGCCGGCCGGCGGCCGCGAGCCGTTCATCGCGGCGCACTGCGGCGCGGACATCAGCTTGCGCGACGAGGTCGCGTCACTCGTCCGAGCCGCGGAGCAGTCGCCGGAATTCCTGGCAGCTCCCGCGCTGGACGTGTTCGCGCGGCAGATTTCGGAACACGGGTGGGGGGTCAGCCGCGGCGATCGTATCGGCGCCTTCGACGTGACCGAGCGGCTCGGCGCGGGCGGCATGGGCGAAGTGTGGCGCGCGCGCGACGAGCGGCTCGGGCGGGACGTCGCGATCAAGCTGCTGCTCCCCCACGGGTCGAATGTCGCGGCGCGGCTGCAGGCATTCGAGCGGGAAGCGCGCGCGGTCGGCGCCCTCAATCACCCCAACGTCCTGACGGTCCACGACGCCGGCGAGCATCGCAGCGCGCCGTACCTGGTCACGGAGTGTCTCGAAGGAGAATCGCTGCGCGGGCGCCTGTCGCGCGGCGTGGTCCCCGTCGACGAGGCGCTCGACGTCGCGCTGCAGGCGTCGCGGGGCCTCAGCGCCGCTCATGCGCTCGGCATCGTCCACCGCGACCTCAAGCCGGAGAACATCTTCCTGGTGCGCGGCGGACGCGTGAAGATCCTCGATTTCGGGCTTGCGACACTGCATGGCGCATCGGCGTTCGGCGTGCGCGAGCTACCCGGCGGGACCGCTGGCTACATGGCGCCGGAACAGGCGCGCGGCGAGCCGATCGACGCGCGTGCGGACGTCTTCGCACTCGGCGCGGTGCTCTACGAAATGGTCTCGGGCAGGCGGGCCGCTCCCGTTGTCGATCCGCTGATGGCGCCCTTGCCGCGTGGGGTGGCAGCGATCGTACGCCGCTGCATCCACCCTGTGCCGGCAAGGCGATTCGCAAGCGCTGACGAGTTGATTGCCGCACTGGAATCCGTCCGGCGCGCGCGAGGGCGATCACCGTCGGCGGTCGGGCGCGCCATCGTTCACAGTCCCGCCTCGATTGTCGCCATCGTCGTCGTCCTCGTGGCGATCGGCGCGGGAGGCTGGCGGGTTCGCAGCACGGCGGAGCGCGCCCGGTGGGCGCGTGCCACGGCGATTCCGGAGATCCAGAGGCTGGTGGCGCATGGGATGTACGGCGAAGCATTTGCGCTGCTGCACGAGGCACGGGCTGCGGTTCCCGACGATCCGCAATTGCCGCAGTTGTATCTGTCCATCACCGGGCTGGTAAACGTCATCACCGAGCCTGCCGGCGCCGAAGTGGCGTTCGCCACCTACCGGACGACGGGAGAACCGCGATGGTTTCCAATCGGACGCACGCCGCTCCGCGATGTGCGGATTCCACGTGGCATGAACCGGCTGCGAATTGCCAAGCCGGGCTTTGCGCCGATCGAGGGCGCGGGCTCGGCCGGTCTTCCCCTGCATTTCCGACTGGATGCCGTCGGCGCCGTGCCCGCAGGGATGGTCCGGGTGCCTGACGACGTTGATCCCGCCAGATTCGGATCCGGGAGCGTCCTCACCAGCTACTGGATCGATCGGTTCGAGATCACCAACCGGGCGTACAAAGACTTCGTCGATGCCGGCGGCTATCGCGATCGGCGTTACTGGCGCGAGCCGTTCATCGATCGTGGCCACGCGATCCCATGGGAACGAGCGGTCGGCAGGTTTCGCGACACGAGCGGCCAGCCCGGGCCGGCTACGTGGACGGGTGGCACGTATCCAAAGGGACAGGCCGATTTCCCCGTCGGCGGCGTGAGCTGGTACGAGGCGGCGGCCTACGCACAGTTCGCGGGCAAGAGCCTGCCGACGATCTATCACTGGTTCGCGGCGGCCGGACTCGGGCGCTTCGCCGACATCCTGACGGTCAGTAACTTCAACGGCGGCGGCCCGGCCCCGGTTGGTGCGTATCGCGGGCTCGGCCCGTACGGGACCTACGACATGGCGGGGAACGTCAAGGAGTGGTGCTGGAACGAAGGGGATGGGCGGCGGTTCACGCTCGGCGGCGCGTGGGACGAGCCGCGCTACATGTTCGGCGATTACGACGCGAAGGACCCGTTCGCGCGCGCATCCGGATACGGGTTCCGGCTCGCGAAATACGACACGCCACTGCCGCAAGCGCTGACGGCGGCCGTCGATTTCGCCGGTCTCGACCGACCGATCCCGCCGCGCAAACCCGTCAGCGACGAAGTGTTCGAGGTCTACCGCCGGCAGCACGCCTACGATCGCACGCCGCTGAACGCGGCCATTGAAGCCACCGAGGTGACCGACACGTGGCGGAAAATCACTGTCGCGTTCGACGCGGCGTACGCCGGCGAACGCATGCGCGCGCTCCTGTTGCTGCCGGTCAGCGGATCGGCTCCGTACCAGACGGTCGTGTTCTTCCCGGCGGGGGACGCGTTCCGTCTTCCCTCCACCCGTGACATCCCGCTGCGCAACCTGGAATTCCTGGTGCGCAGCGGCCGCGCGTTCCTTTACCCGATTTATGCCGGCACCTACGAACGCGCGCGGGCCGAGCGGGGCGTCAATGCCGATCGCGAGCTGCGCATCGCCTGGACGAGGGATCTCGGACGCGCGCTCGACTACATCGAAACGCGCAGCGACATCGACGCGGCGCGGCTGGCGTTCTACGGCATCAGCGACGGCGCCACCGCCGGCGTGCTGCTGACCGCACTCGAGCCGCGCCTGAAAGCGGGCGTGCTGCAGGCGACCGGACTCAGTGAGGAGGACGAGCCGCCGGAGATCGACGTGCGCAACTACGCGCCTCGCGTCCACATCCCCACGTTGATGCTGAACGGCCGGTATGACTTCGGATCGCCCTTCGAGACCTCGCAGCGGCCGTTGTTCGAGCTGCTGGGTGTCCGTGACGCGGACAAGCGCCTCGTCTCACTCGAAAGCGGCCATGCCCTGCCGAGTGCGGACGTCGAGAGCCTGATCCTGGCGTGGCTCGATCGCTACCTCGGTCCCGTCGCCCGCTGACGGCCCCCACGTGAGCACCTTCGTCGGTGAGGGCTCCTGGGCCGTGGACTCGAGCTCCGCGGCCCGCACTCTCGGTAACGGCAGACTGGCGCCGCCTCACCGGCGATCCGCGATCGGCTCACTTCGTGCGAGATGCTGGTGCACCGATCCAACCGCGACCGAGCCCTCGCCCACCGCCAGCAGCATTGAATTTGCCGCACCATCGCAACGTACGTACAATTTGATCGGCGTGACAGGACGCACCCCGTCCGCGGGAAGGGCTGAGCCCACCTGCCAGGCTTTGTCACACTCTGCGATCTTCTTTCAGCCCGTCAGGCGGACGCGGGCGATACTCGAAAGGAGATCGTCGTGTCCGTTCCCCCTCGTCGTCTGCCGGAGCGCCCGTCCCTCGAGCAGCTGCGCAAGCAAGCCAGGGAACATCTCGCGACGCTGCGCGTCACCGATCCCGCGGTGAATCTAACGGCGGCCCAACACGCGCTCGCGCGCGAGTACGGTTTCGAGAGTTGGCCGAAGCTGGTACATCACGTCGAATCCATGCAGCCGGTAACCGTCATGCTGCAACCAGCCGAGCTGAAATCCGATCGAAAGCTCATGTGGTCGCCCGGACGTGGCATCGATGTGTGGGCGCTCATTCAGGCCTGTGCGTCGGGCGATCTCGACACGGTACGAGCGCTGATCGCACGAGATCCGTCGCTGGCGCGCGCGCATTACGACTACCGCAAACCGCTCTACTTCGCGGTGCGCGAGAACCGCATCGGCGTCGTTCGCTTCCTGCTCGAGCACGATCGCAACCCGCTGGATCTCTGGGTCGACGACGATCCGATCGAGATCGCACGCGATCGCGGCTACACGGAGCTGGAGCAGCTGCTCACGCGCACGCTCGACACGAAGTTCAACGCATCGTCGCAGGGCGAACCGGTCGCGCTGGCGCTGCGGGAACACGACCTGAAACAGATGCGCGAGCTGCTCGACGCGCAGCCGGCGCTCGTCGGCAAGGGCGACAAGCGATCCAATCAGCCGATCCACTGGGCCACGATGACGCGGCAGCTCGACGCCATCGACGAGCTGCTGCGGCGCGGCGCGGCCATCAACGCTCAGAGGATTGACGGCGCTCGCCCGATTCACCTGACCACCGGCGACTACTTCTACCGCGGCTGGCGCGATGTGCCGCGCAACTGGCCGGTTACGGGGGCTCAAGTCATGGCCCACCTGAAGGCGCGCGGCGCGGTCATCGATCTGCCGACCGCGTGTCACACTGGCGATATCGACCGCGTGCGCGAATTGCTCCGGCAGGATCCCTCGCTGGCAAACAGAACTGGAGAGCACGAGGGCTACTACCTCGGCGCCGGCGCACCGCTGTCAAATGCCGCTGCTGTCGGGCGCATGGACATCGTGCAGCTGCTGCTCGATCACGGCGCGGACCCGAACCTGCCCGAAGAGCAATACGCGCCCATGGGCAGGGCGCTCTACTCGGCGGTGTACCACGGACACTACGAGATCGCGAAGCTCCTCCTCGAGCGCGGCGCCTTTCCGAATCCGCCTGTCGAAAGCTCTGGCGACGCGCTGTGGGTTTCGCGGGAATGGCGGCCCGACAAGCGCATGGAGCAGCTGCTCCTTTCGTACGGAGCGACGCCGACGCAGGAACGCCGGGAAGAGGACTGGCCAACGCGCGCGCACAACTGGCTGCGTATCTCGCCCCTGCACGAGGCGGCACGCAAGGGCGACGTGCGTGAGGCGAAGCAACTGCTCGAGTCTGGCGCCGACCTGACCGCGCGGGATGAGCACCTCCGTTCGACGCCGCTTGCCTGGGCGGCGAAGTACGGTCAGCTCGAGATGGTCAAGTTCCTTCTGGGACGTGGCGCACCGAAGCGCCTGCCCGACGATCCGGCGTGGGCCACGCCGCTCGCATGGGCCGTCAAGCGCGGGCACGACGACATTGCAAGGCTGCTCTCGTAGCCTGTAGTTCGCACTGGGTGCCCGTCCGCGAGCAGGCGATCGGCTACCGAAGCTTCGGACCGGGAGGGGTCCTGATCGTTGACATGCGCGCTGCAGAACTCACGCGTTTGCACCGCGTCCATACAGGCTCGAGCATTGCGGACCACCAGCCATGACGTCATCGCAGCGCGATTGGGTGGAACAATTTGAGAGATTGATCGAACGGAAGACACGAATGGCAACGACCGCGCGACTTCCCCCGTATGCCACTGAGCTGGATGATCCCCAGAATACGATTGCGATAGGAAACGCGTGGTCGAGGCGGCTGTTCGATGGCGCGTTCTATCTCTCTCCTGCTGCGGCCCCGTCGCGACCGG
>JBBWZJ010000068.1:0-4208 GCA_039648985.1 Acidobacteriota bacterium
GCGCGTCCGCCAGCGCACGCAGCTTCTCCGCGTTGCGCCCGACGAGAATGGGATCGGGCATGAGGCGATCGCCGTTCGGCAGCGCCACGCCGCCCTGCTTCCGGATGGCGACAATGGAGCGCACGAGATGCTGGTTGAGTCCCATGCGTCCCGTAACGCCGTTCATGATGATGCCGATGGGGCGTGTGCCCATGGTCAAGCCTCGAGTTGTTGGCGGTGCGATCCGAACGGCGTCACGCGAGATCCGGTTCCGCGGAGATCGCGCGCACGCTCGTCTGTCCGACACGTGGAAGAAACGCAATCGCAACCGCGCCCGCGAGCGCGAACCCGATCAGCATGGCGAATCCGCTCGCGTAGCTGCCGGTCACGTCGCGCAGCCGGCCCACCATCACCGGCGCCAGCGCCTCGGCGACGCCGTCCGCGGTCAGCACCACGCCGAGCGCGCGGCCCAGCACGCGCACGCCGAACAGCTCCGCGGCCATCAGCGGGATCACCATGTACTCGCCCCCCAGCCCGATGCCGAAGACTACGGCGAAGAGCATGATGGTGCCGCGCGTCGTCGCGACGAGGAGGAGCGGGATCGATGAGGCGACGAGCATGTAGATGAGCAGCATCACGTACTTCTTGGGCCAGTGGTCGGCGAGCCATCCCATGGCCAGTCGTCCGATCAGGCTCGCGGCGAGCGTGAGCGACGCGACCGCCGCGGCGTCGCCCTGGGTGTACCCGTGGTCGATGCTGAGATAGAGCTTGAGATGCTGGTTCGCGCCGCCCACGGCGGCGATGGAGCACATGCTGCCGAACATGAGCAGATAGAACGCCGGGCGGCGGAAGACGTCGCGCAATGGTGCGGGCGCGGCGCCCGTCCGGTGCAGCTCCCTCGACGCCTGCGTCTGCGGCGGCGCCTCCTTCACGAGCAGCGCGAGCGGTAGCGCGATCAGAACGATGAGCACGCCAAGCACGCGCAGCGCGCCCTGCCAGCCGAACGCCTGCACCAACCGCACGGCGAGCAGTGGGACGAGCGCGCCGCCGACGCCGATGCCCAGATACGCGAAGCCCATGGCGCGTCCGCGCGCCGCGGTGAACCAGCGTGAGAGCAGCACCTGGTTCGGCAGCGGGCCGCCGCACACGTAGCCCACGGCGTTGAACAGATAGAAGAAGTAGAAGCCCGCCAGCGAATGGATGGAGCCGAGGCCGACGAGCGCGGTGCCCGCCATGAGGATGCCGGCGATCATCAATCGCTTCGGGCCGAAGCGATCCACGATCCAGCCGGCGGCAAACCCGAAGAGCGGGCCGACGACGAGCTTGCTGAGCGCGTTGCCGGAGGTGACCTGGGCGCGGGACCAGCCGAAGTCGCGCACCATGAAATCGTAGAAGAAGGGCAGGCCGTAGAGGGCCAGGCCGACGATGGCGAACAGCGACATGAAGGAGGTCGCCGCCACCTGAAGCTGGGCGGGGCGCATCGCTTGGTTCTCGCGCTCGACGGCAGATGTGGCCATTCTTGAGTTGGATGGGTCCGGGTCGAACGGAATCGTCTGGCGGCCGCCAGCGGCGCCAATAATGTTCGCGCGACGGGCAAAATCACCAGTACGCGGGCTCGAAAGCGCTGGCCCCCCGCAATTCCGGTAATAGGGGCGTACTTGACGCCCGTTGGTTAAACGCTATAGTGGGCCCCCTGACCGTCGTTGATTTGTACGTATCTCGAACAATGCCCGCTGTTCGAGACGCTGCCCGTCCGTTCCGTGCACTCGCTCCTCCGTCGTTCCCCGCCGTTTCCCCGGATTCCCCCCGTTCCGGAGCATCGCGACTCATGAAGCGTTGGCTCGCCACCGTAGGTCTCCTCGCCCTCATCCTGCCCGCCACCCGCGCCGCCGCGCAGGCTGAGACCGGCCGCATCACCGGCACCGTCACCGCCATCGATGGCGGGACTCCCGTCACCGGCGCACGCGTCTTCGTCGTCGGCTCCCGTCTGAGCGCCGAGACGAATTCACAGGGCCGTTATACCCTGAGCATCGCGCCGGGCACGTATCGCCTTCGCGTCTCGGCCATCGGCTACACGCCCACGCTGATGGACAGCGTCCCCGTCACGGCGAATCAGCCCGCGACGGCGAACTTCCAGCTCAAGCGCCAGACCGTCGAGCTCGAGAAGGTCGTCGTCGTCGGGTACGGCACGCAGGCCAAGCGCGACGTCACCGGTGCTGTCGGCTCGGTCTCGGCCGAGCAGATCGCGCAGCAGCCCACGACCAACGTCGTCGAGGCGATCAAGGGCAAGGTGCCGGGCGTCGACATCATCTCCACCGGCTACAAGCCGGGCGACGGCATCCAGATCCGCATCCGCGGCACCCGCTCGCTCAAGGCGTCGAATGATCCGCTGTACGTGCTCGACGGCGTCCCCATGGCGGGCAGCATCGGCGATATCAACCCCAGCGACATCGAGTCGATCGAGATCCTGAAGGACGCGAGCGCCACGGCGATCTACGGCTCACGCGGCGCGAACGGCGTGGTGCTCGTCACGACCAAGAAGGGGAACAGCACGGGCAGAACGCGCGTCACCTACGACACGTACGCAGCGGTGCAGCAGGCGACGAAGAAGATCACCGTGTTCGACGGCCCCGCCTTCCTCGAGTACAAGCGGGAGGCGTGGCGCACGGCAGGCCTGTACAATGCCGCCCCCTGCGGGGCCGGCGTCCCGTCCTGTCCGGCTGCGGACGCGGCGGCGAGCGGGATGTTGTACTCCCAGGAGCTCGCGGCCATCCAGGCGGGCGTCAATACCGACTGGCAGGATCTCGTCCGCCGCAATGGGAATCAGGTCAGCCACCAGCTCGCCGTCGCCGGCGGCAACGGCACCACGAACTACTCGGCGAGCGGGAACCTGACGCGCCAGACCGGCATCGTCATGGGCCAGGACTACGACCGCAAGTCGCTGCGCGTGAATGTCGAGTCGCAGGCGGTGCCGCGGCTGCGCCTCGGCGGCTCGGCCATGGTCGTCCGCAGCACGCAGAACCAAGGTCGCGGGGACGCGCTGTACAGCGAGGCGCTCGCGGACAGTCCGCTGTCCGTTGCGTACGACTCGACGACGGGGAAGGTCCTCTTCAAGCCGACCCCCGATCCGCAGCGCGACAACCCGCTGAGCGACGTCGCCAACTGGGTCGACGAGCGCGTGCGCACCCGCCTGTTCGGCACGTTGAGCGCGACGGCCACGCTCGCGGACGGCCTCGACTTCCGCGTGAACTTCGGCCCCGACATCACCTACGCGCGTCTGGGCCTGTTCCATGGCGCGGAGACGAACCAGCAGCAGGGAAGCCCCGCCGACGCGCAGATCAAGAACGAGCGCACCTTCGACTACACGCTCGACAACATCCTGACGTACCGGCGCGCGCTCGGCGCGGATCACAAGATCGACGTGACCGCCCTGTACAGCGTCGAGAAGAACACCTTCGAGTACGACAGCATCAAGGTGGCCAACCTGCCGTACGAGACGCAGCGCTTCTACAACCTCGGCTCGGCCGGCACGGTGAGCGCTGTCGCCAGCCAGCTCTCGGCGTGGGTGCTCCAGTCGTACATGGGGCGCCTCAACTACACCTTCCGCGACCGCTACCTGCTCACGCTGACCGGCCGCATGGACGGCTCGTCGCGTCTTGCCGAGGGCCACAAGTACAATTTCTTCCCCTCCGTCGCGCTCGGCTGGCGCGTGATCGACGAATCATTCGGGCAGCCCCTCGGTCCGCTCAACAGCCTCAAGCTGCGCGCAAGCTACGGCAAGACAGGCAACACGGCGGTCGATCCGTATCAGACGCTCGGCGGTCTGAATCGTACTGCCTACGCGTGGAATAGCTCGACGGGGGCATACGGATTCCGGCCGGGGAGTCTGGCCAATCCCGATCTGGCGTGGGAGACGACCTCGCAGGTCGACGGCGGCGCCGACTTCGCGTTCCTGGGCAGCCGGATCAGCGGCTCGCTCGACGTCTATCGGGCCAACACCGATCAGCTCCTGATGAACCGGCAGCTCCCAACGAGCACCGGCTTCTCGTCGGTCACGCAGAACATCGGCGCCACGCGCAACACCGGCGTCGAGCTCGCGCTGAGTGCCGTGACGTTCGACGGCTGGCATGGCATGCGCTGGACGAACGACGTCAGCTTCTCGGCGAACAAGAACGAGATCGTCAGCCTGTCCAATGGTGCAGTGGACGACGTCGGCAACCGGTGGTTCA
>JBBWZJ010000102.1:0-8727 GCA_039648985.1 Acidobacteriota bacterium
GAAGCTCCGGGCTACGTACGACGTACGTAGCCCGGAGCTTTAGCTCCGGGGTGGGGCCGGAGGTAGCCCGGTGCCTAACTGCGCGGTCCGCCGTCCTCAGCGCGCCAGCGCAGCGGGCCTGCTCGCGCGCATGACGATCCAGATGATGAACGCGAGGAACAGGAATGGGAGCAGCGGCGCCGCGATCGCCACCGTCGCGGCGAGCAGGGCTCCGAGGAGGGCGATCGCCACAATCGGTCCCACGACGAACAGAAGAACGCCGGTGAATACGGCTTTGAGGATGAGCAGCGGAAGCAGCAACAAGCCCAGCAACAGGCGGAAGGGCAGGAGGATCACCCAGAGCACCACTTTGAGGAGGCCCACAGCGAGGGTCGCCACCGCGAATACCGCGAAGAGCAGCAAGGTGAGCGCAGCCAGCTCGATCATCGTTCGCTCCCGGCCCGCCGGAAACAGGCGCGCCTGAGCGAATTTACGCCGGGAGGGGTCGAGAAGTTCCGGGTGCTATTCCTTCGTGCCGCTGCGCGTGACGCCCTCGTAATTGGTCGGCAGGGTGTAATGGATGACGCCGGTCCGGACCTCTTCCATCGCCACGCGTTCGAGCTTGTGGTGCCCGGAAGTCACCGTGCCGCGTTCGAGGCGCGGCAACGCCCCACGCCGCAGCTGCTTGGCGCGCTGCGCCGCGACGTCCACAAACAGAAACCGGCTCGTGATCGGCTGCGCCAGCCCTGTGCCGAGAGCGTCCGCAGCATCGTCCTGGGAATCGTGATTGGCCATGACCCCCTAGACTACCTGAAATCGGGCCGGTTTCCCAGCACTACTCGCCGCCGTCCACCTGAATCTGCCGGGGCCGGCTTTCTTCCCGCATCGGCAGCGTGACCGTGAGGACGCCGTCCCGGTACTCGGCACGGACGCGCGCGGCGTCGACGGTGGCCGGCAGCGTGAACGACCGGGAAAACGGGCCATACGCGCGTTCCAGCCGGTGGTACGACTCGTCCTTGACGCCCTCGTCCGGGCGGCGGTCGCCGCGGACCGTGAGCACATTGCTGTCGAACGTGAGGTCGATGTCCTCGCGCTTCAAGCCGGGGACGTCCGCCTTGATGACGAGCTCGCGCGCGGCGTTCTCGTAGATGTCGACGACAGGCGCCCAGGCGCCGCGATGGGTGGTGTCCTCGTGCTCGCGGCTGTACGGGACGCCCAGAATCCGGTTCATCCGTTCCTGCATCGTCGCGAGCTCCCGCATGACATTCCAAGGCGTGGACGGCGCGGGAGTGCTTCCGGGTCTCATGTGCGTGTCCTCCAGAAAACCCGGAACGGCCGGCGCGCCGGGCGCCAGGCCATTCCGGAGATGCATGTGCTGCTCGGTCTTATTCGCCGACGGTGATCTGCTTGGGCTTCGCCTCTTCCCGCTGCGGGAGGCGGACGGTCAGCACGCCGTCCTTGTAGGACGCCGTAATCTGCGCCGCGTCGACCGTGGCCGGGAGGGTGAAGGAGCGGCTGAAGCTGCCGTAGAACCGTTCCATCCGCTGGAAGCGATCGCGGGCGATCTGCTCATCGAGCTTGCGCTCGCCGGAGAGGGTGAGCACGTTATTCTCGAATGTGAGTCCGATGTCTTCCCGCTTCATCTCGGGCAGCTCGGCCTTGATGACCACTTCATGCTGGGCCGTTTCGTAGATATCGACCGCCGGCACCCAGCTGCGGGAGAACCCCTCGCCATAGAAATTGCTGAACATGTTGTTGAGCCGATCCACTTCCATGGACGCAAGCTCGCGAGCCGGATCCCAACGAACCAGAGCCATTGCCTAACCTCCTTGTGTGAGCCCCTGCGGGGCGCTCCTTTCGATTCCCAGTATAGGAGCGCAGTGAGTGTCTGTCAAGCATGTTACATGAGTGGTCTGTAGGCATATCTGGATCGGGACTCGGTGGTTCGGGGTTCGGGGTTCGGGGTTCCGGGTTCCGGGTTCGGGGTTCCGGGTTCGATCTATTACGAGCCGGAAGCTGGAAGCGGGAAGCGGGAAGCGGAAGCTGACAGCTGATAGCTGATAGCTGTCAGCTGATAGCTGTCGGGACGATTCCGCCCCGGGCTGCGATCGCCCTTGCTAGAATACGCAGGAGTGGCGCGCATCTTCGTGGACCGCGGCGATCGGCTCCCTCCGGATGAGGAGGTGCGGCGGGTGTTCGAGCGCCTCGGCGCCGCCGCGGATCTGCCGGATCTGAACGCCGACTGCACCCTGCCGCTCGATGTGCTCGAGACGGCCGCCGGCATCGACGTGGTGATGGATCTCCCCGGCGTCAGGGTTGCCGATCTCTCGATCCTCTTCGTGCGCAACACGCTGGTCATCACGGGGCGGAAACTGCCGGGTGCCTGCGAACACGCGGGCGCCGCGTTCCACCTGGCCGAGCGCACCTTCGGGCGCTTTGCCCGCGCGGTCCGGGTCGCGGGGGCGTTCGACGCCGCCCGCGCCGACGCCACCCTCCGGGCCGGCGAGTTGCGCGTGATGCTGCCCCGCATCGAGGAACGCCGGGGCGCCGAGATCCGGATCCCCGTGCGAGCCGACTGACCGTGCGGATTCTCTTCGTCGGCGACATCTTCGGAAAACCGGGGCGTGAAATCGCGCGGCGCGCCGTGCCCGCGCTCATCGAACATCGCGCCATTGACTTCGTGATTGCGAACGTAGAGAACTCCGCAGCCGGCTTCGGCGTGACGGGCGACATTGCCGACACGATCCTCAGTTACGGCGTCGATGTCATGACGACAGGCAATCACGTCTGGGACAAGAAGGAAGTGCTCGACTACCTGCCCCGGCAGCCGAAGCTGCTCCGTCCGGCCAACTTCCCCGCCGGCGTGCCGGGCCGCGGCAGTTACGTGGGTCGGACCCGCACGGGGGAACCGGTCGGCGTCCTCAACCTGATGGGCCGCATCTTCATGGCGCCGCTCGACGATCCATTTGCTGCCGCGCTGCGCGAGATCGAGCAGCTGCGGGCCAGGGCCCGCGTCATCATCGTGGATTTCCACGGCGAGGCGACGTCGGAGAAGATTGCGATGGGGTGGCACCTCGACGGCCGCGTGACCGCGGTCTTCGGCACGCATACGCACGTGCAGACGGCGGACGAGCGCATCCTCCCGAAGGGCACCGCGTGCCTGACGGACACCGGCATGACCGGTCCCCACGATTCGATCATCGGCGTGACCGTGGAGGCCGCTCTCAGCCGTTTCGTGAACGGGATGCCCTCGCGCTTCGAGTCGGCAACCGGGCCAGGCCGCCTCAACGCCGTGATTGTCACGGCCGATCTGGCGAGCGGAAAAGCGACCGCGATCGAACGGCTGAACCTCTCGGCGCAGGACGTGGACACACTCGCGACGGCGCGCTGACATCATGTCGGACCTGTTCTCGCTGCCGTTCGAAGAAGAGCGCAAGCCGGCGACCCCGCCGCCGCAGCGCCGCGTGGTCACGGTGTCTGAGCTGACCGCGGCGATCCGGGATCTGCTCGAAACCGGCTTCGGTGACATCTGGGTGGAGGGCGAGATCTCCAACTGCCGCCTCTGGAATACCGGCCACATCTATTTCACGCTGAAGGACGGCGGCGCGCAGATCAAGGCCGTCATGTTCCGCTCGGCCGTTCGGTACCTGAAGTTCAACCCCGAAGACGGCCTGCACGTCATCGCGCGGGGACGACTCGGTGTGTACGGGCCCAAAGGGGAATACCAGCTCGCGTGCGAGCACCTGGAACCGCACGGCCTGGGCGCGCTGCAGCTCGCGTTCGACCAGTTGAAGCGGAAGCTGCACGCCGAGGGGCTCTTCGACCAGGCCCGCAAGCGGCCGCTCCCCGCCCTCCCCCGCCGCATCGGCATCGTCACGTCCCTCGACGGTGCGGCGATTCGCGACATCATCAAGGTCCTCAAGCGGCGCCACCCGAATGCGCACCTGCTGATCCGCCCCACCCGCGTCCAGGGCGAGGGCGCGGGCGAGGATGTCGCGCGGGCGATTCGGGCCATCGTGAGAGTGGACCGCGTGGACGTCGTGATCGTGGGCCGCGGCGGTGGATCGATCGAAGACCTTCAGGCGTTCAACCACGAAGCTGTCGCGCGCGCCATCGCGGCTTCTCCCGTACCGATCATTTCGGCGGTCGGCCACGAGAGCGATGTAACCATCGCGGACTTCGTTGCGGACCTGCGTGCCCCGACCCCGTCCGCGGCCGCGGAGATGGTCGTCTCGGCCAAGGATGATTTCTGCTCGCGCATCGACAGGCTCTCGCATCGGCTGCACACGACGGCGTCGGCCGGCCTCCAGTGCCGCCGCGCGGCTGTGCACGGACTCACGAGCCGCCGCGGACTCGCCGGCTGGCAGACGCGGCTGGCGATGCGCGGCAGGCACGCGGCGGAGCTCACCCATCAGCTGCGGCGCGCCGCCGCGGCAGGTCTGTCGCGACGCGAGCGGGGATACAGGGACCTGCGGAGTCGCCTGGAGTCGCGTGACTTGCGTCGGCGCCTCGCCGCGATCAGGAGCCGCCTCGCCTCCGCGCAGGGCGGCTTGCGCGCGGCATCCGGGACGTCTCGCCACCGGGCGGAATCTCGTCTATCCTCACTCGCCGGCCGGCTCGGCAATCTGAGCCCGCTCGCGGTTTTGGCGCGGGGGTACGCGGTGTGCTGGAACGACGATCGAACCGCCATCATCCGCTCGACCGCCGCCGTTGCGCCGGGTGACCGCGTGCATGTCACGCTGCACGAGGGCGAGCTCCACTGCGAGGTCCGAGGACTGGGGAGTAGGGAGTAGGGATCAGGGATCAGGGATCCGGGATCCGGGATCAGGGATCCGGGATCCGGGAGTGGGGATTCGGGGTGCGCAAACTGGGAACTGGAAACTGGAAAGTGGAAACTGAGAGCTGACAGCTGAGAGCTGATAGCCTGGGACCTGCGAAGCTGCAAGCCGAGTGAAACGTGACTGACCCCACCATCAAGGACTTTGAATCGGCGATTGCCGAGCTCGAATCGCTCGTCAAGAAACTCGAGGACGGCGACCTCGCGCTCGAGAAGTCACTGGAGCTTTTCGAGCGCGGCGTGCAGCTCTCGCGCTTCTGCCATTCGAAGCTCGAGGAAGCGGAACGGCGCGTCGAAATCCTGAACGAGCGCGGCGACGTCCGCCCCGCCCCCGCATCGCTCGTCTCCGATATCGACGACGGCGACAAGAACCGGTGATCACGGACGGATCCGACGCCACGCTGGTCCGGTGGATCGAGTCCCGGCGCCGCGCCGTCGAGGCGGCGCTCGAGCGGTACGTCCCCGCCCCGCGGGCCGCACCCGCGGACCGCCGCGCGCCTTCGATCATCGTGGAGGCGATGCGCTACAGCCTTCTCGCCGGCGGGAAGCGTCTGCGGCCCCTGCTCGCGCTGGGCGCGGCCGAGGCCGTGGCGGAGCGCCTCGGAGGCGCGGTTGAAGAGGCGACGGAGCTCGCCCTCCCGGCCGCCTGTGCGCTCGAGTTCATCCACACGTATTCCCTGGTGCATGACGATCTCCCCGCGATGGACAACGACACCATGCGCCGGGGTCGTCCCACGGCGCACATCGTGTTCGGCGAAGGCATTGCCATCCTCGCGGGTGACGCCCTGCTGACCGACGCCTTCTCCCTGCTCGCGCGCGAGCCCGCGCACTCGTCCATCGTCGCGGCCGACGACCTGGGACGACGCAAGCTCGAAGCTGTCGCGATTGTCGCGGAAGCCGCCGGGGCCGCAGGAATGGTCGGGGGCCAGACGCTCGATCTCCTGGCGGTCCGACCGGACGCGGCGCCGCTCGACGGCGGCGGGCTGCGCGAAATGCACATGCGCAAGACCGGCGCACTCATCATCGCCTCGGCGCTCGCCGGCGCCGTGATGGGTGGGGCGACCCCGGAGCAGATGGAAGCTGTGGGGCGCTATGCGCTCCAGGTGGGGCTTGCGTTTCAGATCGTGGACGACATCCTCGACGTCGAGGGGGTCGAAGCGGAGATCGGCAAGACCCCCGGCAAAGATGCGGCCGCGGGCAAGCCGACATATCCGGCCCTGTACGGCCTCGAGGAATCGAAGCGGCTCGCCGCCGAGTGCGTGACCCGCGCGGTGGCAGCACTCGACGAGGCCGGCCTCGCGGGCCAGCTCCCGTCGATCGCGCGGTGGGTCGTCGGCCGCTCCAATTGAAGAACGGTCTCCGGCTGGACATGCTGCTGGTCGAGAGAGGCCTCGCGATCTCCCGCGAGCGCGCACGCGCGCTCATTCTCGCGGGGGACGTTCGGGTGAACGGCCAGCCGGTCACCAAGGCCGGCACCGCGGTCCGCCGGGACGCCGAGGTCAGCGTCGCGGTGCCCGATCATCCATACGTCGGCCGCGGCGGGCTGAAGCTCGCGCACGCGCTCGACGTGTTCGGCATCGGCGTCGAAGGACGGGTGGCGCTCGACGTCGGCGCGTCCACCGGCGGGTTCACCGACGTGCTGCTGCAGCGGGGCGCGGACCGTGTCGTAGCCCTTGACGTCGGACACGGTCAGCTCGATTGGAAGCTCCGGAGCGATCCGCGCGTCGAGGTGGTCGAACGGGTGAATGCGCGCAGCCTCACACCCGCGATGCTGCCGGGATCCGTGACCGTGTTCGACATCGTGACGATCGACGTCGCCTTCATCTCACTCCGTCACATCCTTCCCGTCGTCCCACCGCTGCTCCGCCCCGGCGCCGACGTGGTCGCCCTCGTCAAGCCGCAGTTCGAAGCCGGGCGCGCCGAGGTCGGCAAGGGCGGAATCGTCCGCGACTCCGCCGTCCACGAACGCGTCGTCCGGGACATCGTCTCCGCAGCGGATGCGCTAGGATTGGTGCGCTTCGGGCTGGCCGACTCGCCAATCGCCGGAATGGAAGGCAACCTCGAGTTCCTGCTGCATCTGCGGCAGGCTCCATGAGCACCAGGACACGGACCGCTTCATGTCAATCACACGCGTAGGTCTCGTCGCCAAGACCGGGGTCGAGGCGGCGGCAAGCGTTCTGGCGGACCTGGCGGGCTGGCTCGAGGCACGGAACGTCCGGCCGGTGTTCGAGACGGAAACGGCGCTGCTTGCCGGGCTCCCTCCCGGCCGGGCAACCGTCTCGCGCGACGAGCTTCCACGCGAGTGCGATCTGATTGTCGTCCTCGGCGGCGACGGATCGCTCATCGGGATGGCTGGGCGCATCGCCGAGGCCGGTGTGGACGTGCCGATCGTCGGGGTCAACTTCGGGAACCTGGGGTTCCTCACCGAGATCACGCTCGAAGAGCTGTATGAGTCGCTCGAGTCGGTGATCGACGGCACCGCGATCATCGAAGAGCGCATGATGCTGCGCGCGCGGACGCTGCGCGACGGGGAGCCATTCGCCGAACGCCTCGCGCTGAACGACGTGGTAATCACGAAAGGCGCGCTCTCCCGGATCATCGATCTCGCCGTCGCGATCGGCGACCAGCCCGTGATGCGGGTGCGCGCCGACGGCCTGATCATCGCGAGCCCGACCGGCTCGACGGCGTACAACCTTGCCGCAGGGGGCCCGATCCTCCATCCGGAAGTGGACGCCATGCTGTTGACCCCGATTGCGCCCCACATGCTGACGAACCGGCCGATCGTGCTGCCCGGGGCGTCCGAAGTGCGCATCCAGTCGGCGATGAACGGCGCGAACGACGAAGTGTTCGTCACCTTCGACGGCCAGTCCGGGCATGCGCTGGAGGACGGCGACGTCATCCTCGTGAGCAGCGCGGATCGGCCCCTCCGGCTCATTCGCGCCTCGAGCCGGACCTACTTCGACGTCCTCAGGCAGAAGTTGAAGTGGAGCGAGCGTTGAGGGCCGGGACTCGGGATTCGGGATTCGCAAGCGCGACCGAGGACAGCCAGCGGCAAGCGGGAAGCGGGAAGCGGGAGCTGCAAACCGGGCTGAGAGCTGCAAGCTGAGCGCTGGCCCTACTTCCTGAAGGGCTTCACCTGGAACTCGAACACGTTGTGATTGTGTTCGGCGAGCGTTGACGCGAAGGCGTGCGTGCCGTCGTTGCGGCTGACGAAATAGACGTAGGGGGCATCGGCCGGATTGGCTGCCGCTTCGAGCGATGCACGGCCCGGCGACGCAATCGGGCCCGGGGGCAGGCCCGCATAGCGGTACGTGTTGTACGGCGAATCGAAGTGCAGGTCCTCCCGCGTGAGATTCCCGTTGTAGCGTCCCGCCTTCTCGAGCGCGAAGATGACGGTGGGATCGCACTGCAGTCCCATGCCGGTCTTCAGCCGGTTGGAGTACACCGCGGCCACGAGCGGCCGCTCTTCGGCCTTCCCTGTTTCCTTCTCGACGATTGACGCCAGCGTGACGAGCCCGCGCACGGTAAGCCCGCGTCCGGCCGCCCGCGCGCGGAGCTCCGGGGTCAGTACTTTCTCGAATCCGGCAACCATCCGGCCGACCAGCTGCGCGGCCGTCGCGTGGCGCGGCAGCGCATACGTATCGGGAAAGAGATAACCCTCGAGGTCGTGCGCCGCAGGATCGAACGAGGCGACGAGCGCGGCGTTGCGCGCGGCGGCCACGAAGTCCGCGGCCGGACCGAAACCCTTCGCCTCGAAGAGCTCGCTCATCTGCTTGATCGTGAGCCCTTCGCGAAACGTGATCGGAATCAGGTAGACATCCCCGCGCGCAAGCCGGGCAATCACCTCGTGGACGGTCATGGCCCGGTCGAAGCGGTACTCGCCCGCCTGAAGATGACGGCCGGAGCCGCTG
>JBBWZJ010000115.1:0-2508 GCA_039648985.1 Acidobacteriota bacterium
GTACAAGGTAGACGTCCATGGGCGAGTTCACGCAATCGGCAACGCACGCACCGTGACGGGCCGCCGGCCGGCGGTCTTGCGCGATATGCGCCATCGGCCGGCGTCCCTCACGTTCGTACCTCGCGACGACAGGCGATTAGACGCGGCGTCCGCTCAACAGGCGGAACACGATCACGATGAGGGCGATGACGAGCAGCAGGTGGATCAGCCCGCCGGCGACGTGCATCGAAAATCCAAGCAGCCACAGAATCAACAACAGGACGACGATTGTCCAAAGCATGCGTATCCTCCCGCCGCCAGATTGCGGCCGGGCTCATCTGTGCAATCGGGGTGCCATCACCCGTCGCGACGTACCTTCCGCGGCGCCCGCGGCGCGTCGAGAGGCAGAGACGGGCGCCCCGCAGCGACCCACGCCGCCGCAATCAGGGACGCCGTGTCAGTGATCGAATCGCCAAGCCGCTTTTCCAGCACTGGCCCGACCCTCGCAAACAGTGCGGCGAAGTAGGCATCGTCGTAGGTCTCGCGCCCGGCAACGGCGGCCTTGTCCGCATCGAGCACCGGCTGGACGTAGGCGAAGCTCGCCGTCAGGCTTTCGAAAATCAGCTCGCGCGCGCTCGTGACGGGAGCCGCCGGCCGGGACGCCACCGTCAGCTTCGACTGGTACCGCTCGAAGAGCTCGGTCTCGAACCGTGCATGGATGCCCCACTGCCCTGTCAGCTGGCCGTCGTAATTGAGCGTGGCGTGGAAGGGCACGTGCGCGTCGGCCGCGTAGTGGGCCAGGACGGATGAAAAGAACTGAATGTTTTCGCGCGCGTACGGGGTCTTCTGCGTAAAGGCTTCGACCAGCTTCCCGAAGAACTCGTCGGCTCGCCACGGCAACGTGCCGTTCTTCAGGACGAAATCGATGCCGTATCGTTTGACCGCCTCGTCGTACGCGTGCGGCAGGGCCGTGAAGGGCGACGGCCCGTAGGCATCCATGTCGACGAAGTGTCGGGGCGGCTCCTCCAGCCAGCCGGCTGTCCGCCACAAATCCGGATCGACGGCGTGCTCGACGATCGAAACCTTGTATTTCTCGAAAAAGGGCCGGATCTCGGGTGGGAGCAGCGCGATCGCCCGGGTCGTGACGTACTTGTGCGCCTCGAATCCCCACGCGGCGGCGGGCCGCGGTACCGCAGCGATCACGAACAGCGACAGCACCACCAGCCAGGATCTCGCCATTCGCTTACTATAGCGTCCCGATCAGTTTGCGCAGCGTCCGCAGGTTCCGCGCGTCCCATGCGTCGACATCGCGCCGCCGGCTGTGGGCGCTTTCGAGCTTGGGCGTCTCCAGCACCATCGCAAGATCGGCGAAACGGGGATCGTTCAGCAGGCGCCTGAAGGGTTCGAGACCCAGGCATCCTTTTCCGATGTGCTCGTGACGATCGACACGGCTTCCACATGGCTTCTTCGAGTCGTTCAGGTGGAACAGGTGAAGACGCTCGAGCCCCACGATCCGCGTGAACTGCCTGAACGTCTCCTCGTAGCCTTCTTCGGAGCTCAGGTCATACCCGGCCGTCAGCAGATGGCAGGTGTCGAGGCATACGCCGACGCGCGCCGATCGCCCGACCCGATCCAGGATGGCCGCCAGGTGTTCGAACCGGTGGCCGAGGTTGGTGCCCTGACCCGCCGTGTGCTCGAGGAGAATCATCGTCTTCACCGCGGGCCTCTCGGCAAGGAGCGCACCGATCGCGTCGCCGATGAAGCGCAGCCCTTGCTCCTCCGTTCCGGACGTGTAGGAGCCGGGATGCATGACAAGCGCGTCGAGGCCCAGTGTTTCCGCGCGGTCGAATTCATCGCGCAGCGCCTCGAACGAGGTGGCCCTGAGATCCGCCGACGCGGCGGCCAGGTTGATCAGGTAACTGTTGTGGGCGACGACCGGGCGAATGCCGGTTTCGACGACGCGACGGCGGAACAGCGCGACCTCATCGTCCGGCAGCATCCGCGCGCGCCACTGGCCGGCCGACTTCGTGAAGATCTGCAGCGCCTCACACTTCGACGCAGCCGCGCGGTCGACGGCGCGCGGCAGTCCGCCGGCAATCGACAGATGCGCGCCTAACCGCGGCATGAGGCCCCGGGTCCCGGCTGACGGATGCGAGACGAACCTCCCGGCGCGATCACTCGCCGAACACTTCAGCGTCGAAGCGCCAGATGCGGGCTCCGCGCCGCCAGGCGTCCGCCGCGAGGCCCGCCTTGATGCACGTCTGCTGCAGGAACTGCTCGACGGTCCAGCCTCGTTCGCTGGCGACCTGCGGCAGGAGCAGGCCGCGTCGATGGCCCTGCTCCGCCACGAGCCCGTGGCGCCCGACCGCGATCGCCGCCGGATCCATCGGATCGACAGGCTCCAGCGGGCCGAGCACGGACACCTCGACGGAGAGCTCGGGCAGCTCCGCGGGCGCCACACGTGGAAAGCGCGGGTCCGCGGTCGCCGCGTCCCCGGCGCAACGCAGGACGTCATCGGCGAGCGATCCC
>JBBWZJ010000152.1:0-25758 GCA_039648985.1 Acidobacteriota bacterium
GGCGACGACGTTCAGCGCGATGATCCCGACGGTCACATACGGAGTCGTCTTCGACGGGATGACGTCGCTGACCGGGAACATCTGCGAAGTATAGCTGCCCGGCGCCTCTGCTCCGGAGCACGCGACACGAGCCACGCTGGCCGCGGGCACGTTCCGCTGGAACAATGCCCGATCGGTGCGGCATAATCGGCGGTCATGCAATGCCGGAACTGCGGAACGGAGATCGCCGACAAAGCCATCGTCTGCTATCGCTGCGGGACAGCGACGACAGAGCCGGTTCGCAGCCCGGTTCCAATCCAGGCACGGCGCAGGCCCGGTCCGCCGCTCGCGGCGGCTGTCGCCCCGCTGCTCCTCGCGCTCGTCCTTCTCGTTCTGGCGCATTCATCCTCGCACGCCGAGGCGTTGACGATAGGGGCGGAGGCGTCCGGCGCCGGCGGCGTGCTGCTCCTCGTCACTCGCCTCCTCCGTCGTCGCTGAGTTACACTCCCTTCATGCCCGAGGCCCGCCTGCAAGTGGACGACGTGCTCGGCCGCCGTGTGGTGCCGATCGTCAAGGCGCCGTTCGAAATCGGCCGCCGGGAGACGAACGATCTGCGCCTTGCGGGCAGCGAGGTGTCGCGGGATCACGCCGAAATCGTCAAGGTCGAGAACGGTTACGTCCTCAAGGACCGCACCTCGCGCTACGGCACCTACGTCAACGGCGAGCAGGTGACCGAGCGCACGCTCGTCCACGGCGACCGAATCCGCCTGGGCCGGAGCGGCGGCGCGGAGATGATCTTCCTCACCGGCGAGTCCGACACCGTCCCGGAGCGCAACGCGACGACGACTGCCGTTGGCGACCTGCGGCAGATTGCCACTCTCCTCGAAGGCCTGCGCGCGCTCGGCACGGGCCGCGTGCTCGACGACGTGCTGTCGATGGTGCTCGATTCGGCGATCGAGGTGAGCGGGGCGGAACGCGGGTTCATCATGCTCGCGCCGGCGGACGGGGACCTGGAGTTCAAGATGGCGCGCGGCCGCAACAGTACGACGCTGCCGGGCAGTAGTTTCGCGACCAGCCGGAAGATCCCGGACGAAGTGTTTCGGACCGGCGAGCCGCGCCTCGTCGCCGATCTGCTCGACGGTGAGCTGGCCAGCGTTCACATGGGGACCGTCGCGCTCGGCATCCGCAACGTGCTGTGCGTGCCGCTGCGCCTCGTGCGGTACCTCGACAAGGCCGAGGCGGTCGGCGAGGAGCGGCGCATCGGTGTGCTCTATCTGGATAGCCGGGAAAAAGGCATCCTGATGTCGCACTCGACGCGTGCGGCGCTCGAGACGCTCGCGACGGAGGCGGCGGTCGCAATCGAGAACGCGCGCCTGTACCGCGAGACCATGGAAAAGGCGCGGATGGAGCAGGAGATGCGGATCGCCGCCGAGATCCAGCAGGCACTCCTGCCGAAGATGGCCCGGGCCGGTTCGTTTTTCAGCGCCGCGGCGGCATCCCTGCCGTGCCGCTCGATCGGGGGCGACTTCTACGACTACGTGGATCTCCCGACCGGCGCCCTGGGATTCGCGCTCGGTGACGTGGCAGGGAAGGGGCCGCCGGCCGCACTCCTGAGCGCGATGATGCAGGGGATGTTCGCCGCGCAGGCGGCCACGACCGATTCGCCGTCCCAGACGATCGCGCGAGTGAACATCGCCCTCTATCGCCGCGGGATCGAGTCCCGGTTCGTCACGCTGATGTACGGCGCGCTCCGTCCCGACGGCCGGCTGACGTACTGCAATGCCGGGCACAATCCGCCGCTGGTGATCTCGGGACGCCCGGGCAACCTGTCGGTCCGGCGGCTCGAGTGCGGCGGCCCCATCGTGGGGCTGTTCGAGGCCGCGGCCTACGCGGAGGAGACCGTGACGCTCTCGAACGGCGACTGGCTGATCGTCTTCAGCGACGGCGTCTCGGAAGCCATGTCGCTCACCGCCGAGGAGTACGAAGAGGAGCGGATCGTCAAGTGCGTCGAGAAGAACCTGGCGCTCGACCCGCGGCGGCTGCTCGAGGCGCTCTTCGCCGACGTGCGCGACTTCACCCGCGGCGCCGCACAGAGCGACGACATCACCGCGATGGTGCTCCGGTACGGGGGTTAGGCTGCGGCGTTCCACGCGCACGCTCCGGCTCCTCATCGCCGGCTGGGCGCTGGTGGGCATCGGGCTCTGGAACGCGCTCTTCGAAATGATGGTGGTCCGCGGCGTGAAGGACTACCTGCTCCGTGCCGAGCTCTCGGCCGCAGGCCGCGGGCCGCGCACGGCGATCCCCGAGGTGATGGATCCCGCCATCCACCACGCCTGGTGGGTGGCGAGCGTCTGGACGGCCGTCGTGTGGGTGGCCGCGGGGCTGACGATTCACTATGCATCCTCTCATCCACGACTGGAACCGGGCGTCCGAGCAGACACCGCGCGCGGTGATGCTGAATGACGAAACACTCCGCGACGGCCTCCAGTCCCCCTCCGTCCGCTGTCCGACCATTGACCAGAAGATCCGGATTCTGCACCTGATCGACAGGCTCGGGATCGACACCGCGAACATCGGCCTCCCGGGCGCGGGTCCCCAGGTGGTCCGCGACGTGGACCGTCTTGCGCGCGAGATTGCGTCCGCGCGCCTCTCCGTCAAGGCGAACTGCGCGGCCCGCACCGTCGTCGCCGACATCGCCCCGATCGCGCAGATTTCGCAGCGCGCCGGAATCCCGATCGAGTGCTGCACCTTCATCGGCTCCAGTCCGCTGCGGCAGTTCGCGGAGGGCTGGACGCTCGATCAACTGCTGCGTCTCACGGACGAGGCGATCCGGTTCGCCGTCGGCGAAGGCCTGCCCGTCATGTATGTCACCGAGGACACGACGCGGGCCGACCCCGCGACGCTTCGCACCCTGTATTCGGCGGCGATCCATGCCGGCGCGTCGCGCGTCTGCGTTGCCGATACGGCCGGCCATGCGACGCCGGCGGGTGCGGCCGCGGTCGTGCGATTCGTGGCGGAGGTGATCGAGGAATGCGGCGGCGGCATCGGCATCGACTGGCATGGCCACCGCGACAGGGATTTTGCCGTGGTCAATTCGCTGGCGGCGCTCGAGGCCGGGGCCACGCGCCTGCACGGTGCCGCGATTGGCCTCGGGGAGCGCGTCGGGAACACGCCGATGGACACCCTGCTCGTCAACCTCGTGCTCATGGGCTACATCGAGAGGGATTTGTCAGCGCTCGTCGAATACTGCGAGACGGTCTCGGAGGCGACCGCCGTGCCGATCCCGCCGAATTATCCCGTCGTCGGCCGCGACGCCTTCCGCACCGCGACCGGGGTGCACGCCGCGGCGGTCATCAAGGCGTACCGCAAACAGGATCACGTACTCGTGGATGCGGTCTATTCGGGGGTGCCGGCGTCGATGGTCGGGCGCGAGCAGACGATCGAAGTCGGGCCGATGTCGGGGCGATCGAACGTCCTGTTCTGGCTGGAGAAGCGGGGTCTGACGGTGACGGACGCGCAAGTGGACCGGGTGTTCGCCAGAGCGAAGGCCTCGGCGGCAGTGCTCACCGAGCAGGAGATTCTGGACGCGCTCGGGACGCCGTAACGCCCGGGGTCAGCGGGCGAGCTTTCGTTCGATCTCCGGCAGCGCCGTCAGCAGCACGTCGGCAACGGCTTCGAGCGACCGCGCGCTGACGTTCTCGAGCGTGTCCTCGCGTGTGTGCCACGCGACGGCCCCGGACCGGGTGTAGTACTCGAGGTCGATCAGGTCGACAGCGGGGACGCCGGCGTCGAGGAAGCTCAGATGATCGTCCTCGATGGGGGTGGACTCGTCCGAGAATTCCGGGCGCTTCAGCCGTTTCGCCGCCCCCCAGATGGCATTCGTGAGCCACGGCGTCGAGCGGGACTCGCGTTTGATGTGGAGATCGCGGTCGCCGATCATGTCCACGAGGATGAAGGCGCGGATGTCGCGCAGCGCGCCTGCTTTGCGGGCGGCATCCACGTAATACCGGCTCCCGTACGTATGGTCGTTCCCCTCCCACTCGCCTGTGGATTCTTCGCCGTCGAGGAACAGCAGTTCGATCGTCCGCGCGTTCCTTCGCGCCTTGAGCACGCGGCCGAGCTCGAGGAGGAACGCGGTACTCGATCCGCCGTCGTTGGCGCCAACGAACGCAAAGTCGCGGAACAGCTTCGTGTCGTAATGTCCCCCCATGACGAGCCGCCCGGGGCCCGCGCCGGGAATCGTGACGCGCAGATTCGTCATCGACACCGCACCGATGGGCGTCTGAGCGACGAAGGACTGGTCCGCCGGCTTCAGGCCCGCCGCCCGGAGCTGCTGCCGGATATAGGCGCGGGTGCGTTCCGCCCCAGCGGATCCGGCCGGCCGCGGCCCGATCGCGACAAGCTGGCGAAGGTCCTCGTACGCCCGCGCACCTGAGAAGCCCGCAGGTGCCGTCGGAACGAGGGCGAGGCAGCCGGCCGCCAGCACGAAGAGGAGGGCGGTGGAGCGTTTAGCCATGGCTGGTGTAACCGCTAGCGCCGTTTGTCCCGGCTGACGTAGTCGCGCTTTGCGGGGCCGATATACACCTGGCGCGGCCGTGCGATCTTCTGCTCCGCGTCGGTGAGCATCTCCTCCCACTGCGCGATCCAGCCGGCGGTGCGCGGGATGGCGAACAGCACAGGGAACATCTCGACGGGGAAGCCCATCGCCTGATAAATCAGGCCGGAGTAGAAGTCCACGTTCGGATAGAGCTTGCGGCTGATGAAGTAATCGTCCGAGAGGGCGATGCGTTCGAGCTCCAGCGCGATGTTCAGCAGCGGATTCCGGCCGGTCACCTCGAACACGAGGTCGGCGATCCGCTTGATGATCGTCGCCCGCGGGTCGTACGATTTGTAGACGCGGTGGCCGAAGCCCATCAACCGGCCTTCTCCAGCCTTGACCCGCTTCACGAACGCGGGCACATGCTCGATCGACCCGATCTCCGTCAGCATCTTCAGGACGGCCTCGTTGGCGCCGCCGTGCAGCGGCCCGTACAGCGCCGCGGCTGCGCCGGCGAGCGAGGAGTACGGATCGGCGTGCGAGCTGCCGATGCCGCGCATCGCATGCGTGCTGCAGTTCTGCTCGTGATCGACATGCAGGATGAACAGCACGTCGAGCGCACGCTCGAGGACCGGATGCGGCTTGTAGCGCGGCTCGGTCATCTTGAACAGCATGTTCAGGAAGTTGCCGGAAAAGCTGAGGTCGTTGTCGGGCAGCACGTAGGGCCGGCCAATCGTGTGGCGATAGGCGTACGCGGCGATGCTCGGGACCTTCGCGATGAGCCGGATCGTCTGCAGCCGGCGTGACCGGGCATCGAAGATGTTCTTCGCGTCCGGGTAGAACGTCGACAGCGCCCCGACGGTGCTCAGGAACATGCCCATCGGGTGCGCGTCGTAGCGGAACCCCTCCAGGAATTTCTTGAGGTTCTCGTGCAGCATCGTGTGGTGGTTGATGTCGTCCACCCACGTGTCGAGCTCACCAGCTGACGGAAGTTCGCCGAACAGGATCAGGTATGCGGTCTCGAGATAGTCGCTGTGCTCCGCGAGCTGCTCGATCGGGTACCCGCGGTACATCAGGATGCCGCGATCCCCGTCGATGTAGGTGATGCCGCTCCGGCAGGCCGCCGTGTTCGTGAACGCCGGGTCGTACGTCATCATCCCGAAATCGTCGGGCGACACCCTCACCTGCCGCAGGTCCATGGCCCGGATCGTGCCGTTCTGGATTCGCAGCTCGTAGGTCTTCCCGGTCCGATTGTCAGTCACGGTGAGCGTGTCGTCGGCCATGTCTACTCAGCGTCTTCCTCGTCTGGGGGAATCGGCGCCCCGGGAATGCGGTAGTCCTCCGACAGCCAGCGCCCGAGATCGGCAAGCTTGCACCGCTCGGAGCAGAAGGGCCGCCACGCCGGATCGACCGGACGGCGCCCGCAGTACGCGCATGGAAGATCAGGCTGCACCATGTGCAACCTTTCTATTCTATCTGATGCCCTGCAGAGGACGGGGAGGGGACGACCGGCGCGCGGCCGCGCTCAGCCGGGCTCGCCGGCGTGGTGCCGCACGTCCTTGGCGAGAACCATGAAGATGACATCCTCGGCGACATTCGTCGCGTGGTCGCCAATCCGTTCGAGGTGGCGCGAGATCAGGATCAGGTCGAGCGCGGGCTCGATCGTGGACGGATCCTGCAGCATATAGGTCAGCAACTCGCGGAAGATCTGTGTCTTCAGCGCATCCAGCGCGTCGTCGGCATTGAGGACCGCCTGCGCGAGCGCGGTGTCGCGCCGCACGTAGGCATCGAGCGCATCGCGCAGCATCGCCTGGGCGATCGTCGCCATCCGCGGGATGTCGATGAGATCCTTGATCGGCGGGTGGCGCATGTACCGGCGCGCCGCCTCCGCGATGTTGATCGCCAGATCCCCGACCCGCTCCAGGTCGGTGTTGATCTTGACGGCCGATACAATCGCGCGCAGGTCGACCGCCATCGGCTGGTGCAGCGCGAGCAGCTTGAAGCAGCGATTGTCGATTTCGATGTGGAGCTGATTGATCGGGCGGTCGCCGTCGAGCACGCCCGCGACGACTTCGGCATCGCGCCGCACGAGCCCGTGGACGGCGGCCCGGACGCGGTCCTCCGCGAGCCCGCCCATCTCGAGCAGCCGGGTCTTGAGCTGTTCGAGCTCCTCCTGGAAGTGACGAACGATCGTGTCGCTCACGGTTACCCGAACCTTCCAGTCACGTAGTCTTCGGTCAGCTTTTCCGCGGGGTTCGTGAAGATCTGGTCCGTCGGGGCGTATTCCACGAGCCGCCCGAGCCAGAAGAACGCAGTCTGGTCCGAGACGCGCGCTGCCTGCTGCATGTTGTGGGTCACGATGACGATCGTGTAGTGCGCCTTGAGCTGATACACCAGCTCCTCGATGCGCTGTGTCGCGATGGGATCGAGCGCCGAAGCGGGCTCGTCCATCAGCAGAATCTCGGGCTTGATGGCGAGCGCGCGCGCAATACAGAGCCGCTGCTGCTGGCCGCCGGAGAGCGCGAGCGCCGACTCGTGCAGCCGATCCTTGACTTCGTCCCAGATGGCGGCTGCCCTGAGGCTGTCCTCGACCCGCGCGTGGAGCGCGGAGCGATCCGGCGCCAGGCCGTTGATGCGGAGGCCGTATGCCACGTTCTCGAAGATCGACTTCGGGAACGGATTGGACTTCTGGAACACCATGCCGACGCGCCGGCGGAGACGCACGACGTCGCTGCCGCTGCCATAGATGTCGTCACCATCGATGAGGATCTGTCCCTCGACGCGGGTGCCGGGGATGATGTCGTTCATGCGGTTCAAGGTCCGCAGGAATGTGCTCTTCCCGCACCCCGAGGGCCCGATGAACGCCGTGACGACGTTCGGCCGGATGCCGATGGTGATCGATTCGAGGGCGCGTTTTTGCCCGTAGTAGAAGTTCAGATCCCGGACGTCGATGATGGGAGCGCGCGGCGGGGCGGCCGCGGCGGGCGCGGGGACCTCGGCAGGCGTGGGTTGCGGGGATAACAGCTGCACGGGCGCCATTCGACGACCATAGAGTAGCGGTTGTCCGTTTCTCCGTCGTTTCCCGCCGGTAAATTCGGTGTAAACACGCCTACACCACCCGGAGGTCCTCCGGTCTGGCCGGCGGAGCCTCGGATTCGGCGAGAAACGCGCCGATCTGGCGCCGCAGCTCGTCTTGGATCACGTCGACCTTGCGGCGGGCGTCGAGGACGCGGAACCCGAACTCGTCCGCCATCGACGCGTACTCCCGCAGCAGTGAACGTTGATAGGCCCGGAAGCTCTCGTAGATGTCGTCTCCGAGCTTCATGTCCATGCCCGACTCCCAGTAGTCCATGCCGCGCGACTGGAGCACCCGGCGGATCAGCGTCTTCTCGTCGATTTTCAGGTAGAAGACCTGGTGCGGCGCGATCGCGAACCCGTACAGGCTTCGCATCCACGTCCGATCGACGCCGCGGACGCCCGCGCGGGCAAGGGCCGTGAAGATGTAGCGGTCCGAGAGGACGATGAAGCCGGCCTTGAGCGCCGGGATGATCTCCTTCTCGAGGCGGTCGGCGAAATCGGTCGCGTAGAGCAGCACGAACGTGAGCTTGTTGAGCGTGTTGCTGGCCTTCGCAAGCTCGATCGTCGGCTTCATCAGCTCGGAGCGCGTCCATCCTGTTTCGATCACGCCGTAGCCCTGCACCTCGAGCCATTCGCGGAGCAGTGAGATCTGTGTGGATCGGCCGACGCCGTCCGTCCCCTCGATCGCGATGATCTTGCCCGGGTAGCCGTCTATCGGCAGGTAGGGGATGCCGTTGCCGTAATAGCTCCCCGGCCGCGCGCCGCCTCCGTCAGCCAAGCTGCTCGTCGAGCTGGTCGTCGTCATCCTCAATCTCCAGGTGCTGTGACACGAGCTTGCGGAACGTCCGCTGTTGATCGGTAATGCTGCCGGTTGCGTTCACGACGCTCAGGCCGAACTCTTCGACGAGCCGGTCGTACTCGTCCAGGACTTTGCCCTGGAACATGCGGAAGCTCTCGATCGCGTTCGAGCTCCATCCCATGTCAAGGCCCGCCTCGTAGAATTTCAGCTTGACGCGCCGCGCCAGCAGGCGGTCCACCGACACCTCGATGGGCACGCGGAAGTACACGGCCATGTCGGGCTGCACGGCAAAGCTGTAGAGCTCTCTCACCCAGCGGCGATCCACGCCGCGGGCGGCGTCGCGTGCGAAGGCGGTATAGGCGTATCGATCCGCGAGCACGATCATGCCGGCCTTGAGCGGCGGCACGATGTTGTACAGGAGACGATCGGCGAAGTCCGTCGCATGAAGCAGGCTGAACGTCATCGGCGTGAGCGCGTTCTTCTTCTTGCCCGCTTTGGTCGCGGCCTTCACCAGGGCCGAGGAGTTCCACTCCGTGACGAACACGGGGTGCCCGGCAGCGCTAAGCCATTTTGCGAGGAGCGCCAGCTGTGTGGTCTTCCCCGACCCGTCGATTCCTTCGACCACGAACAGCTTTCCTGGGTACTCGTGCGGCGTCGTCAGGTTGTTCGGCATGCGGCGGTGGTTCCTTCTGATCGCCCCCTGCCACCTCGAAGCGGATGGGGGCCTCCAACTCGCGTTCGAGCGGCGCGACGTGACGATGCGCGGCCCACAGTTCCAGCTCCACGTCCCCACGCGTTCGCAGGCGGGCGAGATAATCCTCGCCGCGGGGGAAGAGATCGATGCCGGCGAGCGCCTGCGCGTGGCTGCGATCGAGCCCCTCGGCGAGCCGGACAATGGCGGACAGCACGCGAACGGTCGCGCGGGCGGTCCCGCCGAGCTCGCCGTAGCCTTCGTGCGACTTCTTCGGCGTGCCCTGTCGATGGTAGCGGGCGACGAGCGCGATCGTCTCGATTTCCTGCGGCTCGAACCCCCGCAGGTCCCCATTCTTGATCAGGTAGTACGAGTGACGGTGATGGCGGTCGTAGCTGATGTGAACCCCGATATCGTGGAGGAGCGCCCCATATTCGAGCCACTCGCGCTCACGCTCGGCCAGGCCGTGAACGCTGCGGGTCTGATCGAAGATGCTCAGCGCGAGTCGCGCGACCTGCTGCGCGTGTTCGGCCCAGTAGCCGCATCGCTCGGCAAGCTCGATGACGCTCCGGCGGCGGACGTCCGGGTAGCGCTCGATCTTGCGAATGCGCGCGCTGTTCCGATGAATGTAGTCGAGCACCAGCCCCTCGCGGAGCGCGAGGTCGCAGAGCGTCAGATCGTCCGCGCCGAGGCGGCGCAGAATCGTGTCGAGGAGGACCGAGCCGGCGACGCTCAGGTCCGCGCGGCGCGGATCCAGCCCCGGCATCTGCAGCCGCTCGGAGATGTCGGCGGCGACCAGCCGCTTGCGCGTCTTGCGCAGCGCCTTCGCGCTGACGCGCTGATTCCGCAGCTCTGTCGTGGCGCCGGCCGTGTCGGCGATCGTCAAGGCGCCGAGGCTGAGAATCGTGCCCGACGTACCGATGACCCTGTCGAATCCCAATGCGGCGAGCTGGTCGAGGTAACTGCCCATCTCGCGGTTGAGATGCTTGACCAGGCGTCCTTCGTCTCGACGTGCCAGAGGATCCGACTTGACGAACCGCTCCGTCAGCCGGATCACGCCGACCTTGAAGCTGCGTCCATGCACAATCTTCGTCGCCGTGCCGTGGGTGACTTCCACGCTACCCCCGCCGATGTCGACCACTACGGCTGTGCTTGGACCGACATCGACCCCGTAGCACGCGGCCAGGTGAATCAGCCGCGCTTCTTCGGTGCCCGAAATGACGCGGATCCGGATTCCTGTCTGGCGCGCTACCTCTGCAATGAAGTCGCCGCCGTTCTCAGCCTCCCGGGTCGCACTGGTCGCCGCCGCCACTATCTCATCCACTTTGTGGGATTCCGCCAGCCGGCGGAACTTCGTCAGCGTTTGCAGCGCCGTCGCCATCGCGGACGGGGTGAGGTTCCGTCCGTCGAGCCCGCCGGCGCCAAGTCGGACCATATCCTTCTCGCGGTCAACGACTTCGAAGGACAGGTCCGGCCTGACCTGGACGACGATCATGTGGATGGAGTTGGTGCCGATGTCAATGGCAGCGATGCGCATTCAGGGGGGAGCTCAGCCGGACTGACTCTTGCACACTACACTGCGGATATATACTTGCGGACTCACACGTCGCCGCCCCGGACGAGAGGTCAGAACGGTCGCCATCCTACCATGAACACGCGCACCCCCCGTCCAACCGCGCGGCTGCTGGCGCGCCTGTCGCGGGCGCTCCGCCGCCATCTTCCGGCCGCCATTGCGGGCGAGAACACGGGCGTGCACCAGGCGCGCGTGACATCGCGGCGGCTGCGGGAAGCGGTGCCAGTGCTCTCGATCGGTTTGAAAGGGAGCAAGGCGGGAAAGGCGACCCGGAAGATCCGGCGGCTGACGCGGGCGCTCGGCACGGTCCGCGAGCTCGACGTGACGCTGTCCCTCCTTGATGAGCTCGCCTCCGCCCCCGACGTGCCGCGCACTGCTGTCGAAGATGTGCGCGCGTGCGTCGTCCGGGAGCGCGAGGCGCGTCGAGGAATCATGCTCAAGCGTCTGGCGCGAGTGGACGCGGACAAGATCGGGCGGAGGCTCGGCTCGGTTGGAACCGCGCTCGAAACCGCCACGGCTGAACCGTGGCGCCGCGCGCTCGGGAGGCGGCTCCTGCAACGGTCGAAGCGGCTGCTCGGCGCGATGGACGCCGCAGGCCAGATGTATTCGCCGGAGCGGCTGCACGAGGTGCGAATCGCCGCCAAGAAACTCCGGTACGGGCTCGAGCTCGCCTCCGACAGTGGCGTGACGCTCGCGGCCGCGCATGTTCGTACGATCAAGCGCGTCCAGGACGCGCTGGGCAAGCTGCACGATCTCCAGGTGCTGCAGACGCACATCGCGGCGGCGCAGATCACAGGGGAGTCGGCGCGGCCGGAGCCGCGCGCGGCGCTCGAAGTACTCGCCGCCCATGTCGAAGCGCAGTGCCGCCATCTCCATGCGAAATATCTGCAGTCCTCGACAGCGCTGCGCGAGGTGCCTGCGGCCGTCCGGAAGGGGGTCGTCCCCCAGCTCGTCCAGCTGCCGAGATCGCGACGGCTGGTGAAGATGGCGCTGCCCAGGGGGACGGCCGCGCGAGGGGTACGGGGCGGCGTGCGCGCGAAGGGCAGCCCGGCGGCTGCCGGCCGGAACGGGCGCTGACGCATGGCCACCCTGGAGCTCTACCTCATTCGGCACGGCATTGCGGCGGACCGCGGCGACGAATACCCAGACGATTCGAAGCGGCCGCTGACGGGTGCGGGCATCAAGCGGCTTCAGCAGGAGGCGCGTGCGCTCGACGCGCTCGACGTGGAATTCGAACACATCATCGCGAGCCCGCTGCTGCGCACGAAGCAAACCGCCGACGTGCTGGCCGACTGCCTCAAGTCGAAGCCCACGGTCTCGACCAGCGACTCGCTCGCGCCCGCCGGTACGCCTGCCGCGGTCATTCAGGAGCTGGGACGGCATATGCGCAAGGGGCGCATCGCGCTTGTCGGCCACGAGCCGAACATCGGCGAGCTGGCCGCCCGTTTGATCGGTGCGCGTGTACCGCTCGAGTTCAAGAAGGGGGGCATCTGCCGGATCGACTTCGACGTGTTCCCGCCGAAAGGCACGGGTCAGCTCCGCTGGTTCGTTCCGCCCCGCATGCTGCGCTCGGTCCGCTGAGCGTCAGCCGCTCTCAACCAATCAGTTCCGTCCGCACCTGCCGCCCCGCGTTCTGCGCGGCCATCGTGTCGTATCGATGCTCTCCATGCCCGCGGCTTCCGATTGCTTCGTAGAGGCCGATGAGCGACTTCTCGTCGCGCACTCCCGGCGATCCGGCGACTTCGAGCGCGTGCTGCAGCTCGTGGCCGATGAGCGCGATGAGCTCGTCGCCGCGAGTCGGCGCGGCGATTTGAATCCGGAGATACCGCTGGCTGGCGGGACCCGCCGCGATCAACATCCGTCCGGCCAGAGTAGACGGCATCGCACGCGCCGTCTCGATGTAAACGATGACGTCGGACGCGTCGAGCGCGACGACGAGACTGGCGAACGTCGCGGATCGCCGGAGGCCGTCGGCGATCGCATCGCTCACGCGTTTGTCCACCGCGCGGAGGTGCCGGTGATCGGAGGTCATCATGGCGCGGACGTCGGCCTTGTCGAGCGGAGTCGCGGCGCGGGCGGGCGTCGCGGCGCATGCGACAGCGAACATTGTCGCCGTGAGGATCGGAACAGTCAGGCTGCGCATCTCGGCCTCCGTGAAGGAGCGGCCGCTCGTCAGTGGCGGCGAGCGCCGGTGTGCACCGGCAACTCGGGGAGCTTAGACGGCGTAGTCTGCTGACAGGTTTAGAGTTGTGCGGACATGGAATGCCCGCGACAGTTCAGGGATGAACCGGGGGACAGTGGTGCGGACCAGCGTCGGGATTGGTGATGAACCCGGTGACCGCCGCGTGGACGAGTGGCGGGACCAGTGATGAGTGCCGGGACGGACCAGCGCGCGCGTCGGCGTCAGATCGAGACGCCGGCCCTCACGATCGCCCCCTTCGGCACGATGATGATCCCGTTGCGGATGTAGTAGCCCTCGCCATCGGCCTCTTCGACTCGGGCCTCGTTCACCAGACGCACGCCGTCGGCAATGCGCGCGTTCTTGTCGACGATCACCCCGTCGAGGACGACATCGCGGCCGATCCCGAGAGGCACGGTGTTGCCGATCTCTTCTTCGTACGTGTCCGCGCCGAGGAGCACCGACCTCGTGATGCGCGCGCCAGCGTTGACGTGGGTGCGGATGCCGACGACCGATTCGGCAATCGTGCACTGATCGAGATAGCTGCCCTCGGCGATGATCGATGCGTCGATGCGGCAGTCGTAGGCCCGCGTACCTGGAATGAAGCGCGGGTGCGTGTAAATCGGCCAGCGCGGGTGGAAGAAGTTGAAGGGCGCCCCGCGTCTCGTGAGCTGGATGTTCGCGTCGTAGAACGCTTCAATCGTTCCCACATCAGCCCAGTAGCCCCGGAAGATGTACGGATTGACGTGGTGGTTCCCGAGCGCGTTCGGAATGATCTCCCGCCCGAAATCGACGCCTGGCTGCTCCAGGATTTCGAGCAGCACCTCGCGCGAGAACACGTAGATCCCCATGGAGGCGACGAACGGCTTGTCCGGCGTCACGCCGCCCGCGGTCGAACCGCGTGGGATGCTGCCACCAATCGCCGCAAGCCGCGCCTCGTCCGGCTTCTCTTCGAAGCCGACGATCTGTCCCCGGTCGTCGAACCGGAAAATGCCCATTTCGGTCGCGTCGGCCGGTGTCACCGGCTGCGCCGCGATGGTGATGTCGGCGCGGCTCTCGACGTGCGCTTCGATCATTTCGCAGAAGTCCATCCGGTACAGATGATCGCCCGCGAGAATCAGGTAGTACTCCGCGTCGTACCCGGCGAAATGCCGGGCCGCCTGCCGGACGGCGTCAGCGGTTCCCTGGAACCAGTCGTTGCTCTCGGGGGTCTGCTCCGCGGCCAGGACTTCCACGAACCCGTCGGAGAACACATCCAGCCGATAGGTCTGCGCGACGTGGCGGTTGAGCGAGGCCGAGTTGAACTGCGTGAGCACGAACATCCGCTTGAGGCCCGCGTGGAGGCAGTTGCTGATGGGGATATCGATCAGCCGGTATTTGCCGCCGATCGGGACCGCCGGCTTCGAGCGCATATGCGTCAACGGAAACAGCCGGGTGCCGCGGCCGCCGCCGAGGATCAGGGTGACGACGTCGTTCATCCGTCCATTCTAGCCTTGCGGATGCACCGTCTGCCCGGCACGTGTGTGTGTGTCCGCGAGCGCATCCGGCGGACCTCGTCAGGTGAGCCCCGGCGCCGGCCTAGGCGCCTCGCTGCAGCCGTTCGAGCCTGGCGGTGGCGATGCGGGCGACGAGCGAACAGACCAGCACGACGGTGACGAGGACGAGGGCGCCCGCCCACGCCTGGCGGTGCCAATCCTGATAGGGCGCGATCGCATACGTGAAAATCTGGACGGTCAGTGTGGCAATCGGCTGCCGGAGATCGTGCGACCAGAACCGATTGTTGAAGGAGGTGAAGAGCAGCGGAGCGGTTTCGCCGGCGATGCGTGCCAGCGCCAGCAGGATGCCCGTCATGATCCCCGGCAGCGCCGCTGGAACGACCACCGTGAACACGGCGCGCGCGCGGGTGGCCCCGAGCGCCAGCGCCCCCTCCCGCAGACTCGAGGGGACGAGCAGCAGCAGTTCCTCCGTCGTTCTCATGATCAGCGGAAGCATCATCACGCCCAGCGCGAGCCCTCCCGCCAGCGCCGAGAACTGCCGGAATGGCAGGACGGCGATGCCGTAGATAAAGACGCCAATCACGATGGAGGGGACGCCGTTGAGCGTGTCAGCGGCGAAACGAACCGCAGCCGCGAAGCGCGACCCGCGGTACTCCGACGCGTAGACGCCGCTGACCACCCCGATCGGGATCGCGAACAGCGCCCCGATTGCCGTCACCATCAACGACCCGAACATCGCATTGGCCATGCCGCCGCCCGGTTCGCCGACGGGCGCGGGCATATGCGTGAAGAAGTTGAGGTTGAGCGCCGAGATGCCCTGCGTAACGACGTAGAAGAGGACGAAGGCGAGCGGCACCAGCGCGATAACGACCGACACGCCGGAGAGGACGACGATCGTGTGCGACAGCCACAGTCGCCACGTATCGCGCATCACGCCGCCGCCCTGAGCCCGACCCGCGGGATTCTCTTCGGATGCTTCGACCGCGTCATTGTCCAGATGAGCAACCGTGACAAGACGTTGATGATCAGCGTCATCACAAACAGTACCAAGCCGATCTCGACGAGCGCGCTCAGATAGATGTCGTCGGTCGCTTCGGTGAATTCGTTGGCGATCACCGCCGCCATCGTGTACTGCGGGGCGAAGAGTGACGTCGTGATCTGCGGATTATTGCCGATGACCATCGTCACTGCCATCGTTTCCCCGAGCGCGCGGCCGAACCCCAGCATGATCGCGCCGACAATGCCCGTCCGCGCATAAAAGAGCGCCATGCGGATCGCCTCCCACCGGGTCGCGCCAAGCGCGTAGGCTCCCTCGCGCTGCGCCTGCGGGACGGTCTTCAACACTTCGCGGGCGACCGATGACGTGAACGGGATGACCATGATCGACAGGATCAGTGCGGCAGAGAGCATTCCGACGCCAAGCGGCGGACCGGTGAAGAGCGGCACCCACTTGAGCCACGCCGGCGTGTTCACCTCGAACTGCCTGACCAGTGGCACGAGCACGAATACGCCCCAGAGCCCGTAAACGATCGAAGGGATGGCAGCGAGAAGCTCTGTCAGGAAGACGAGCGGCCGGCGCATCCACTCGGGCGCGATCTCCGACGTGAAGACCGCGATCCCGAGCGCAATCGGCGTCGAGATGATCAACGCGAGGGCCGAGGAGTACAGCGTGCCCCAGATGAAGGGGCGCGCCCCGAATTCCGCCGACACCGGATCCCAGGTATCGGTCTGCCAGAACTGCCACCCAAAGCGTGCAATCGAGAGGTGCGACTGGCGCAGCAGTTCGACGCCGATACCAACGACGATCAGGACGAGCGCGAGAGCACACGCACCCGTCCCGATGCGGAACCAGAGGTCGTCGCTGCAGGTGCGCTGGCGCGGATTCGTCATTGTGTCCTGCAGGTCCGAACCAATTCTCAGAGCTTGATTTTCGCGAGCGCCTGCATCTCCATCTCGACCACGTTCTTCGGCAGCCGTGCGTAGCCGAGCTGGGAGGCGAACGCCTGGCCGTCGGTGAGCGCCCACTTCATGAAGTCGACCATGATTTTGCCCTGCGCCTTGTCCTGGGGGCTCTCGTAGAGCAGCAGCCAGGTGAACGACGAAATCGGATAGACGCCGGCGCCCGGCGCATTGGTAATGGAGACCCGTAAGTCCGCGGGCATCTTCGACGCGGCGATCTCCGCGGCCTTGGTCACGCCGGCTTCACTCGCCTTGACGAACTCGCCGGCCGCATTCTGTACCGAGCCGTAGCTGATCTTGTTCTGCAGCGCATAGATCAATTCGACATAGCCGATCGAGCCGGGGGTCTGCTGGACCAATCCGGCGACCCCCTCGTTGCCTTTGCCCCCGACGCCCACCGGCCAGTTCACGGACGTCGCGACGCCGACCTTGGATTTCCACTCGGGGGAGACCTTGGACAGGTAATCCACCCAGATATAAGTGGTGCCCGAGCCATCCGAGCGATGTACGACGGTAATGTCGGTCGCCGGCAGGCTGACCCCCGCATTGTTCTTGGCAATCTGCGGGTCATTCCACTTCGTGATCTTGCCGAGGAACACGTCAGCGAGCAGCGGGCCGGTGAACTTCAGCTCGGCCGAGACGCCCGGAAGGTTGTAGACGGGCACGTCGGCGCCGAGCACGGTCGGGAAGTGCAGAATCTTTCCGGGCGCGGCGAGCAGCTGCTCCTGCGTCATCGGCCCATCCGTCGCGCCGAAAAACACGGTCCGGTTCGTCACCTGCCGGATGCCGCCACCCGAACCGATCGACTGGTAGTTGATCTGCACGGTTGGATGCAGCTTGTTGTACTCGGAGAACCATTTCGAGTAGATCGGATACGGGAACGTGGCGCCGGCGCCGTTGATCGGCGTGTTCTGCGCTGCGACGGTCACGCCGGTGATTGCGATGATGACCGCGGCGGTGAGCTGTTTCCACTGAAGCTTCATATGTGCGGTTTTCCTTGTCGTCTTGAGTCTGGCAGTTTGTGCCGCAATCACTGCGCTAGAAATTCACCAGCGCATGGAGGCCGATGCGGGTCTGCGTCGGTTGCGCGGCGGTAAAGTCGTGGAACGTGGCCTGGTCGACATCCAGCAGGAGCGCGCCGGACACCGTGCCTTGGTGCGGGAACCAGTAAGCGATGCCGCCGATGACGCGATCGCGCGTGCCGCTGGCGGTCCGGTTCGGCTCGAGATGGTCGAACCGCACGAGCCCTTCCCAGCCATTCGTCGTCCGCGGTGTCGCCCACACTGAGTACCCGCGTGCGTCAACCGGAGTCTTGGTCGCCGAGGTCTGGTCGCGCGTGTCGAGGTACTGAAACGCCGCATTCAGATACTTGTGCTCGAACGTCACCGCGGCGATGGCACGCTTCCGCTCCGCGTTCCTCAGATACGCATCCTTGTCGTAGAACCCCGAGAGCCTCAGCCCGCGCAAGACCGGGTGCATGCGCAGCGGCCGCACGGTGCCGCGGACCATGAACCCCTTTTGATCGTTCACTTCGGATCTGGAGTAGGTCTCGCCGTTGTAGACGCCGCCGTGGATGTCACCGTAATTGCCGGGCAGCGTCGTATGGAAGGAGGCGCCGACGTCCGACGACGACAGGAATCCTTCGCGCTCCTCGAAAATCGTGCCCTGGAACCGGTAGCGATAGATGCCCTCGAGGAAATCCACCCAGGGCGTCTGTTGCATTCCAAGTCGTGTCCACGTTCCGGTCCGCCCCGGGTTGATCCAGTCGTCCAGGTTGATCTGCGCGTAGGCGTATTTGAGACGGAACGTGTAGCTGCCGTTCAGCGAGCTGCCGCCGGTTTCGCGCGTGACGTCCGGTGTGATGCGGAAAGCGACCAGGTGCGAGATATTGCCGGTGATATTGATATAGGCACGGCCGACGTTGAAGGCATTCGCGGTGACCTCGTTGCCGTCGGCGTCCTTGATTTTCGGGTTGTCGACGACGGTGTAGTCCGTGAACAGCGTCGCGCCGATTTTCACCGAGGGAGAGTCGTCGGGCGGCGTATAGCCGGCAGCCGGTGTCACTTGCGCGGCGCAGGGCAGGGGGGCCATTGCACCGAGCAGCAGCGCGGCGCGAAACATCGTCAATCGTCGATTCAATCTGCTCTCCTTCGTCACGATAGTGCCTCTACGTTTCCGCGGCGTCACGGCGGTGTTTCAGACGCGTTAACAGCGCAAGGGGCGCCGTCATTCGACTTTCGGCTACGAGAGTAGGAGAGAGAAGCGACGGCCGCGTAACGGCAGGGTTACGTGCGCGTTAACAAATGGGCGGTCAGGCGGCTCACGCGATCGGGGGGCGGGTACGGCCGGTCAGAAGTTCACGAGCGCATGCAGGGCGAAGCGGCGTTGCGTCGGCGGGTTCATCACGAACCTCCTGAAGCGGAGCACTTCGGCGTCGAGCAGCAGGGCGGCGCCGACGGCGCCCTGGTGCGGAAACCAGTAGGCCATTCCGCCGAGCGTGCGATTGCGTGTCGCCGGCGCGACCGCGTCGGGTTGCAGGTGATCGAACCTGATGAGCCCTTCCCATCCATGCGCCACCCGCGGAGTCGCCCACACCGAGTACCCCCGAGCGTCGATCGCCCGGACGCTGCTCGACGTCCGATCCCGCGCGGCCAGGTGATCGAAGGCCGCATTGAGGTGCTTGTGTTCGAACGTGACCGCCACGATCGCACGGATTCGGTCGGCGTTTCGCACGTAGGCGTCCTTGTCGTAGAACGCGGAGAGGCGGAGGCCTCGAAGCGCCGGTACGCCCGTGAGCGGCCGCAGCGTGCCGCGCACCATCAGCGCCTTCTGATCGTTCACTTCCGGTCTCGCATACGTCTCGCCGTTGTAAATGCCAGCCTCGACATCACCTCGATCGCCAGGCAGGTTCGTGTGGAAGCCAAGACCCGCGTCCGACGAGGACGAGAAGCCTTCGCGGTCCTCGAACGTCATCCCCTGGAAGCGGTAGCGATATATCGGTTCGATGAAATCGACCCACGGCGTCTGCTGCAGTCCGAGGCGAACCCACGTGCCACTCGCGGCTGCGGACGATTGACCCAGGGTGAACTGGGCGTAGGCATACTTGAGCCGGAACGAATAACTGCCGCTCAGTGAGCTCCCCGCACCCGACTCCCTGAAGATATCGGGCGTGATGCGGAAGCTGACGAGGTGGGAAATCCGGCCGGTGACGTTGATGTACGTGCGACCGACGTTGAACGCATTCGGGACGATCGTATTCGCGTCCGCATCCTTCGCCGCCGGCGCGGCGATCACCGTGTAGTCGGTGAACAGGGTCCCGCCGATTTTCACGGCCGGTGTGTCGTCGGGGGCCGCAGGTGGCGCAGGCGACGTCGACCCGGCACCCCCGGCTTGCGCGGCGCACGGCATGGTCCGCAGCAACACGGCGCCCAGCACGACACTCCGCATCCACCACCGCAGCATCCGCTTCACTCTGCCCGTCTCCCCCCGCACGTTCATTGCGGCAATCACCGGTTTTGCGCCCTCTAACTCTACAAGGCCGGGGCGATCTGCGGCGCAGGGTGGCATAGTGCGCGTCGCCGGCGCCGGCCGTGGAGCTGAGCGGAATCTGCTAAGATTCCGGCGAGGGATCACGTGGCGTTCAGACTGATACCGAAGGAAGAGCGGTTCTACGACGATTTCGTCGCCATGGCGGAAGAGATCCGGCACGGCGCCTCTCTTCTGGAAGACATGCTCTCGGCCGAACGCCCGCAGTGGGACAAGGCGGACGAGATCAAGGAAGTCGAGCACAAGTGCGACTTTCTCACGCACGAAATCATCCAGCGTCTGCACCGTACGTTCGTCACGCCGCTCGATCGGGAAGACATTTTTGCGCTTGCGCGCTCCCTGGACGACGTGATGGATGCGATCGACGCGACGGCGGCCCTCGTCCGGCTGTATCAGATCGCCGTCGTCCGCCAGGATGCGCGCGACCTGGCGCGCATCATCATGGCGTGCGCCGAACAGCTCGTAAAGGCGCTCAAGGCGCTCGAGCGCAAGAAGGGCGTGGCGGAGCCGGCCGTCGAGATCAACCGCCTCGAGAACGAGGCGGACCGCGCGCATCAGTCCGCCGTCCGCAGCCTGTTCGAACAGGAGCGCGATCCAATCCAGATCATGAAGTGGAAGGAGATTCTCGACTTCCTGGAGGACGCAACCGATCGGTGCGAGGACGTTGCGAACGTTCTCGAAGGCGTCGTCGTCAAGCACGCCTGATCGGATGGACACCCACCTCCTGCCGATCATCGGCCTCATCCTCGTCGCGCTCACGTTCGACTACATCAACGGGTTCCACGATTCCGCCAACTCGATCGCGACGGTCGTGTCGACCCGCGTGCTGTCGCCCGGCAAAGCGGTCATCTGGGCGGCATTCTTCAACTTTGCGGCGGCCTTCCTGGCCGGGACCGCCGTGGCGAAGACCGTCGGCTCCGGGATGATCGATTTGTCTGTCGTCTCCTTCACCGTCATCTACGCGGGGCTGCTCGGCGCGATCATCTGGGACCTGATCACGTGGTATTACGGTCTGCCGACCAGTTCCTCGCATGCGCTCTTCGGCGGGTATGCGGGGGCGGCGGTCGCGAAGGCCGGATGGTCGTCCATCATTGTCTCGGGCTGGACCAAGACCCTCATCTTCATCGTCCTGTCGCCGCTCATCGGCCTGCTGGTCGGGCTCGCGCTCATGACCGCGATCTTCTGGGGCTTCCGCCGGATGTCGCCCGGCAGGGTCGATAAGTGGTTCCGCAGGTTCCAGCTGCTGTCGGCCGCGGGGTTCAGCCTGATGCACGGCGCGAACGACGCGCAGAAGACCATGGGGATCATTGCCGGCGCGCTCTTCACCGGCGGGTACATCCCGATGCAGCACGGGCAGCTGCAGATTCCGTTCTGGGTCGAAATGGCCGCGTATACCGCCATTGCCGCGGGCACCTTGACCGGCGGCTGGCGAATCATCCACACCATGGGCACGAAGATCACGAAGCTGACGCCGATGGGCGGGTTTGCCGCCGAGACCGGCGCGGCGGTGGCGATCTTCACCGCAACCCACTTCGGCGTCGGGATCAGCACGACCCACACCATCACGGGCGCCATTGTCGGCGTGGGCGCCACGCGGCGGCTGTCGGCCGTGCGATGGGGGGTGGCGGGCCAGATTGTGTGGGCCTGGCTCCTGACGATCCCGGCGGCCGCGGCCATCGGCGCCGCCCTCTACTACCTCTTCGGGCTGACCGGCGTCCGGTAGCACGGGCGTCACGCCGCCGGAAGCTCGATCGCGAATCTCGCTCCGCCGGCCGGTCTGTTCGCTGCGCTGATGTGCCCCCCTTGCAGCTCAATCAGGTGTTTCGCAATAGCCAGCCCCAGGCCTGTGCCGCCAGGGTCGCGGGTGCGCGCGCGGGCCTTGTCAACGCGGTAGAAACGCTCGAACACGCGGGGCAGATCCAGTTCCGGAATGCCGGGTCCGGAGTCCTCGACCGCCAGCACGATCGAGCCGTCGCGCCGATCCGCCGTCATCCCGATCGTGCTTCCCTCCGGGGCGTAGTTCGTGGCGTTCTCGAGCAGGTTCCGCAGCGCATCGTGCACTTTCGCCGGGTCCGCGAGGATCGTCGCCGCGTCGGGCGCGATGCGGGGAACGACCTGCTGGCGACGTTCTCCGGTGGGAGCAGAGAGGTCGGCGGCGACACCAGCGAAGAGCGATTCGACCGAGCACGGCAGCAGGGTGACGGAGTCCTGCCCTGCGTCGAGGCGCGCGAGCCGCAGCAGGTGCTGGACCAGCCGCTCCATGCGGGCGGTGTGCCGCGCGATGATCTCGAGGAACCGCTGCGCGTCGGCCGGATCCGGACCGTCGAGCAGCGCCTCCACATACCCGCGCACGGCCGTCAGCGGCGTGCGCAGCTCGTGCGAGACATTCGCGACGAAGTCGCGCCGCATCTGATCCGCCTGCCGCAGCGGGGTGATGTCGTGGAGCACCAGGACCGCACCGCGGGCCGCCGGGGAGTGCACGGGCGCCGAGCGCGCCAGGAACGTCATTCCAGGCTGCCGCGCCAGCGTGAGCTCCAGGCCTCCGCTCGTCTCGCCCGCGAGCGCGGACCCGATCTGGCTGGCGATATCCGGATACCGCACGATCTCGAGGTAGTGGCGGCCTTCCGGCGGGCCCTGCAGCTTCAGCATGCGACGCGCGGCCGCGTTGACGAGTTGCAGGCGCCCGTGTTCGTTGACGACCTGGACGCCTTCGATCATCCCGCTGAGGATCGCTTCCATCCGGGCCCCTTCCGCGTCGCGCTGGGCGGCGCGGTCGACGATCTCGCGGATCGAATCGTCGAGGACGCGCGCGACCGTGCCGAGCTCGTCGGTCCCGTAGTCGCGCGCCGGCTGCGAGACGTCGCCCCTGGCGTACCGCTCCGCCGCGGCGGCAATCGCGCGCACGCGCCGGCTGACGAGTGCCGAGCCGGTCCACGACAACGCGAGCGCCGCCAGGAGCCCGGCCGCCATTCCGACAAGCGCGTACCGGCGGACGGCTGAGAGCTGTTCACGAATGTCGGTCAACGGCAGCGCCAGCCGCACGACCGCGAGTCCGGGTGCCGCCGCACTCTGAACGGGCACGGCGACGTACAGCAGGTCGGCTTTGAGGGTCGTGCTGTGCCGGCGCGCAATCCCGAGGCCGGCCGCGCGCGCCTGCTGCACCTCCGGGCGGGCCGCGTGATTCTCGAGGGTGCGCAGCTCGTCGGGCGTCAGTTCCGAGTCGCCGACGACGGTGCCGTCCGGCGCGATGAACGTGACGCGCGCCGACACGAGGCGCCCGATCGAATCCGCTTCCGCGTCGAGCTCGATCGGCGTCGCAGCCTGGCGATGCGACAGCGTCTCGGCAGCGAGCCGCGTTTCGTTGATCAACCCGCGCTCGATCCGCTCACTGAGCGTCCGCCGCACGGACCACGATACGAGGGTCGTCGCAACGATCACCGTCACAGCCGCGGCGAGGAGCGACGTCAGGAAGAGGCGCGTCCGGAACGTCATCGGCGAGCAGTCGGCTTCGGGCTCACGGCACTCAACTCTGCAACTTGTACCCGAACTGCTTGACCGTCTCGATCGCGCCGTTGAGGACGGGCAGCTTCTCGCGCAGGCGTCGAATGTGGACGTCCACCGTCCGCGTCCCGCCCGTATATTGATATCCCCAGACATCGGTGAGCAGCAGGTCGCGCGACAGGACGCGCCCGCGGTGCTGCACCAGGTACTGCAGCAGGAGGAACTCCTTCGCAGTGAGCCGCACGTCTGCTCCGTCCAGCGTCACGACGTGACGATCGGCGTCGATGACAATGTTTCGATAGCGGGCGACCGCCGCCTGCGGCTTTCCTCCCAGCGCGGCGGCGGCCGCGGGCGCAACGCGCCGGAGCCGCGCGGCGACGCGTGCGACCAGTTCCTTGGGACTGAACGGCTTCGTCACGTAGTCGTCTGCGCCGATCTCGAGGCCCGCTATCCGATCGCCTTCCTCTCCACGCGCGGTCAGCATGATGACCGGAATCGCCGCCGTTGCGGGATCCGCGCGCATGGCCTCGCACACGACCAGGCCGCTGGCGCCCGGCAGCATCAGGTCCAGGATCACGAGGTCCGCGGGCTGCGCGCGCAGCCGCGGCATCACCCTCGAGCCCGACGAGAGCCGGTCAACGACGTGCCCCGCCTTCTCCAGGTAAAGGGCGATCAGCGCCGCGATGTCGATGTCGTCTTCGACGACGAGAATTCGTGGCATTCGAAAAGCTGCTGTTCGGGTGGCCGCAGGGCCGGCCGCTTATTCGCCTCGCGACGTCTCGGGCCGCATCCCGCTGAGGGGCACAGCTGACTCCCATTGAGGACACTTCATCGTGTCATGACGCGCATCCGCGGGAGAAACACCGGTATTCCGCAGTGTTTTGCCACACTTCCGATGGCATCCCGCTTGGAACATACCCACAACGAGGATAGCTGGAGGTGAGCAAATGAGAGGTTACCAGATGACATCGGCAATCGGACGCGTCGCCGGCGTGGGCGGACTCGGCGCGCTGATTTTCAGTTACGGATGTGGCGGTTCTCAAATCGCGAGCCGCACGGCGTTCGCACAGGAAGCGGCGGCGTCTCAGGCGGGTGCGCCCGTTGTCGTGACCTGCGAACCCGGCCAGCGCACGCTCGTCCGTCCGGCGCTCGTGAACGGCGCGGCCGTGTCGCAGGTGGAGTGCGTCTCGACGGTGCAGGACTCTGCGGCCGCGCGGCCGGTGCCGCTGGAACAGCCTGTCGCCGCTCCCGTCCGGTACCGGTCCGCGCCAGCGCGCATCGTGCAGGCGGCACGTAACGCGGACGACAACGGCGAGCTCGCCGACACGCGGGTGATTCCGGTGAGCTCGTATCCCGCGAGGACGGCTGCGGGCCCCGTGCGCACGCAGGAGGTCGTCTACGATCGCCCGGTCCGGCGCGCGCCGGTCCGCTCGGCAACGAAGAGTGCCGTGATCATCGGATCGTCGGCGGGCGCGGGCGCGGGGGTCGGCGCGGCGATCGGCGGCAAGAAGGGGGCGCTCATCGGTGCGGTCCTGGGTGGTGGCGGTGCCACGCTGTGGGACCAGGTGACGCGCCGGCGCAACTGACCGCCGGAGCGCTCGGGAACCGAGAAGGGCAGGGCCGTGATGGCTCTGCCCTTTTTCGTGTGCCACATACTCCGGGCACTGTCGTGTCTCGAGCCGATCTGCGTCGTCCACTTCCGCGTTCGCGCCGCGGTCTTGTGTCACAATCAGCTGGCACGATGATCAGGAATGTCCATGCTTTCGGCGTCGGTTTCGTACTCACGGTCGCCGCGGTGACGGGCGCCGCCGTGCCGATCGAAACCAAGCACCTGACGGTCGCCGCAGCGCCCCCGGGCGCCCCGGTCGCGCCGGGCGCGCGTGTGACACTGGCGCTCGACGTTACGCCGAAACGGACGATGCATGTCTATGCCCCGAAGCGGCCGCCAGCCCGAAACACGGCGACGCGCGGAGTCCCTGAAGGGTTGATCCCGGTGTCCTTGAAGATCGACGCGGATCCCGCCATCGCGATCGGCCAGGTCCAGTTCCCGAAGCCCGAGCTGCGGGATGTTCTCGGCGAGAACCAGCTGGTTTACAGCGCGCCGTTCCGGATCGTGCAGGACGTCACGCTGGCGGCCACGCCGGCGCTCCGCGCTCGCGCGCGCACGCCCGGCGCAACGGTCACGGTCACGGGAACATTGCGGTACCAGGCCTGCGACGACGCGATCTGCTATGTGCCGGTCACCGTCCCTGTCGCCTGGACGGTCGCCCTGGAGCCGCCCGCGAGGTAGTGTCCTGATCCTCATCTCCTCGGCGTTACTGCTCGGATTCCTGCACGGCCTCGGGGCCGATCACCTGATGGCGATTGCGGCGCTGTCGCTCGGGCCGGGTGCGGAGGCGCCGGCGGTCAAGCGCGCACGC
>JBBWZJ010000164.1:0-14944 GCA_039648985.1 Acidobacteriota bacterium
ACGGTCCTGGCACCCCGGACGGCCGCCGGATCCATCCGGTCCTTCCACGAGCTCGAAAAGAGGGTGAGCGAGTCGGGCGGGGAGAGCCGGGCCTGGAGCGCGCCGGCCAGCCGATGCACGTACTCGCCGACGCCCGTCCGTTGGCGCAAGGCGGGCCGATAGTCCATCAGGATGCGCACGCGCGGCGAATCGTAGCACACGGAAAGTGAGGCAAATCCTTGTCGTTCAATAGATTGACAGCGTTTTTTCGGCTGTGCTAGGTTTAGGGGTTTGCATCCCGGAGGAAGGCTGGTCGGATGAAAATCGCGGTCGTTGGGAGTGGATACGTCGGGCTGGTTGCCGGGGCATGCCTGGCTGAAAACGGCAACGACGTCGTGTGCATCGACAAGGACCCGGCGAAGGTCAAGTTCCTGCAGCGCGGCAAAATTCCCATCTACGAACCGGGGCTCGAAGAGCTCGTCCGCCGGAACCGCGCCGAAAAGCGGCTGACGTTCACGACAGCGCTCGAGCGCGGCGTCCGGGCCGCCCAGATCATCTTCATCGCCGTCGGCACGCCCACAGGCGAGGACGGATCGGCGGACCTGCAGCACGTGCTGGCCGTCGCCCGCGACACCGCGCGCGCGATGAACGGCTACAAGGTCATCGTCAACAAGAGCACGGTGCCGGTCGGCACGGCCGCCCGCGTCCGGGACGTCATCCGGCGCGAAACGACCCATCCGTTCAGCGTGGTGAGCAATCCGGAATTCCTCAAGCAGGGCGCGGCGATAGACGACTTCATGAAGCCGGATCGCGTCGTCATCGGCGCCGAAGACCCCCGGGCTGCGGATCTCATGAAGGAGCTCTATGCCCCCTTCACCCGCACCGGCGCCCCGATCATGCTGATGGACTGCGCGAGCGCGGAGCTCTGCAAGTACGCCGCGAACGCGATGCTCGCGACGCGCATCTCCTTCATGAACGAGGTCGCCAATGTGTGCGAGGCCGTGGGCGCCGACGTCGACCAGGTGCGACGCGCCGTGGCAGCCGACCGCCGCATCGGGCCTTCGTTCCTGTTCCCGGGCGTGGGATATGGCGGCAGCTGCTTTCCGAAGGACGTCAAGGCGATGCTCAGCTTCGCCGCGGCGAAGGACTACGACTTCGCGATTCTGCAGGCCGTCGAGGCGGTGAACGACAGACAGAAGCTGCGGCTGCTCGGAAAACTGAACCGCCACTTCACGTCGCTCAAGGGCAAGCGTATCGCCGTGTGGGGGCTGGCGTTCAAGCCGCGCACCGACGACATGCGGGAGGCCCCGGCGGTTCCGCTCATCACCGGCATTCTCGAGGCGGGGGCGTCGGTGCAGGCCTACGATCCCGAAGCGATGACGGTGGCGAGAAAGATCTTCGGCACGAAAATCACTTATTCCGAGAACAGCTACGCGGCACTGACCGGGGCGGACGCGCTCGTCATCGTCACGGAGTGGAACGAGTTTCGCGAGCCGGACTTCGTGCGGATGCGCAAGCTGCTGCGGACCCCCGTCATCTTCGACGGCCGGAACCTGTACAACCCCGAACAGATCCGCGCGCACGGCTTCACGTACGTGTCGATAGGGCGTCCATGACGGCGATTAACAGTGTGCTGGTCACAGGCGGCGCCGGCTACATCGGGAGTCACGCCGTCAAGGCGCTCGCCTCGTCCGGGGCCCGGGTCATCGTGTACGACAACATGTCGGCGGGGCACCGCGAGGCGACACGCCACGCGTCGGCCGTGGTGGACGGCGACATTCACGACACCGCGCGCCTCCGCCAGACGATGCGGGAGCACGGGGTCGACGCGGTGATGCACTTTGCTGCGTGGCTGTCGGTCGGAGACTCGGTTCGCGACCCGGCCGGCTATTACGACAACAACGTGGTCGGCGCACTCTCCGTTCTCGGCGCGATGGTTGCGGCCAAGGTGCCGCACCTGGTGTTCTCGTCGACCGCGGCGGTGTTCGGCAATCCTGTCGAAACGCCGATTACGGAGGCGCACCCGACCCAGCCAATCAACGCGTATGGACAGACGAAGCTCGCGGTCGAGCACGCGCTGCCGCACTACGACACCGCATATGGCATCCGGTCGATGGTGCTGCGCTATTTCAACGCGGCGGGCGCCGACCCTGACGGAGAGCTCGGCGAGGACCACGCGCCCGAGCTGCACCTGATCCCGCGTGCTGTCGATGCGGCCCTCGGGCGGGACACGTTCCAGGTCTTCGGCGACGACTACGACACGCCCGACGGCACGTGCCTCCGCGACTACGTGCACGTGACGGATCTCGCCGCAGCCCACCTGCTCGCGCTCGAGGCGCTTCGGGGCGGGGCCGCCTCGTCCAAGTACAACCTGGGCAACGGCCGGCCAACCTCCGTCAAGAACGTCCTCGATTCGATCGAGCGCGTGCTCGGCCGCAAGGTCCCCTATACGAAGGGGCCGCGCCGGGCCGGCGACCCCGGCATCCTGTACGCGTCGAGCGATCGCATCCGGCGCGAGCTCGGATGGAAGCCGCGCTTCGAAGACATCGACGTGATCGTCGAAACCGCGTGGCGCTGGCGGGAGTCCCACCCGGGCGGCTACGGCAAGAGGGCGACCGGCTGATGTCGCGCCTCAAGGGGCAGCTGTCCGATCCCCTGCTGTCGGTCGTCATGCCCGCGTACAACGAGCGCGACACGATCGAAGAAATCATCAGGCGTGTGCTTGCCGTCCCCATCCGCACCCAGCTCGTCGTCGTGGACGACGGGTCGGCGGACGGCACCCGGGAGATCCTGTCACGCCTCGCCGCGGAGCTCGGGTTCACGCTCGTGCTGCAGCCGTCGAACGGCGGCAAGGGTGCGGCGCTGCGGCGGGGATTTCAAGAAGTCAGAGGCGATCTCGTCGTCATCCAGGACGCCGATCTCGAGTACTCCCCCGAAGAGCTGCCGGCGCTCATCGAGCTCATCTGCGAGGGGCGCGCGGATGTTGTCTACGGCTCGCGATTCCTCGGCCGGCACCGGGTGTTCCTGTTCACGCACTACGCGGGGAATCGGTTGCTGACGCTCGTCACCAACGTGTTGTACAACACCATGCTGACGGACATGGAAACCTGCTACAAAGTAATGCGCACCGAAGTGCTGCGATCGATGACGCTGCAGTCCGACGGATTCGGGATCGAGCCGGAGCTCACCGCGAAGATCTTCAAGCGGCACTACCGCGTGTACGAAGTGCCGATCACGTACGACGGCCGCAACTACGACGAAGGGAAGAAGATTACCTGGCGCGACGGGTTCGTCGCGCTCTGGGTGCTGTTCAAATACCGGTTCACCGAGTGAATCCGCTTCCGCGCCTGCTAGGCTACGCCCGGCCGTATCGGGGGCGCTTCGTCGCGGCAACCGTCGCGATGGTGCTGTATGCCGCCGCGACAGCTGCGGTGGCCGCTCTCATCCGGCCCCTCATCGACAACGTCCTTCCGCAGGGGACCGGGCTGTCGTCCTGGTGCACGTGGCTGCTCGCCATCTATGTCGTCAAGGGGGCCGGCGCGTATGCATCCACCTACCTGATGACCGACATCGGGCAGCGGGTCGTCCGCGACCTGCGCGATCAGCTGTTCCGCCACATCCTCGACCAGTCGGCAAGCTTCTTCAGCCGCCGCACGACCGGGCAGTTGATGTCCCGGATCACGAACGACGTGAACCAGGTGCAGCAGGCCGTCTCGGAAACGATCGGGGACCTGCTTCGCGAAGGGCTCTCGGTCATCGGGTTCGCGGGCTACCTTTTTTATAAGGACGCACGGCTGGCGCTCGTTGCGGTGACCGGTGCGCCGCTGGTCGTCTACCCGCTCGTCCGGTTCGGAAACAGGATTCGGAGTACGACGCGCAAGAGCCAGGAGGAGCTCGAGCATCTGTCGCACGTCACGGCAGAAGCATTCGCCGGGCACCGGATTGTCAAGGCGTTCGGGGCCGAGGGGCACGAGGAGAAGCGCTTCCGCCGGGCGTCGTACCGCCTCTATCGCACGAACCTCCGCGTGACCCGCGCGCTGGCGATCCTGCCTCCGCTGATGGAACTGCTCGGCGGCGTCGCTGTCGTCGGTCTCATCTGGTACGGCAGCACGCAGATTCGCGAGGGATCGCTCTCCGAGGGGGACTTCGCCTCGTTCGTCGCCGCCGCCTTCATGATGTACGGGCCGATCAAGAAGTTGAGCCGCGTCAATGCGACGATTCAGCAGGCGATGGCGGCGTCGGAGCGCATCTTCGAGCTGCTCGACACGCACTCCGAGGTGAAGGAGCGGCCGGGCGCGCTCGCGCTGCCGAAGCTGACGCGCGGCATCGAATTCCGCGGCGTCCATTTCTGCTACGACGATCGTCCCGGCAAGCACATCCTTCGCGACGTCTCGTTCGAAGTCGGAGTCGGGCAGGTCGTCGCCATCGTCGGGCTGAGCGGCGCCGGCAAGACCACGCTGGTGAACCTGGTGCCGCGGTTCTTCGACGTGACCGGCGGCGCGATCGTCATCGACGGCATCGATATCCGCGATGTGACGCTCACGTCGCTGCGCGCGCAGGTCGGCATTGTGACGCAGGAGACCGTCCTCTTCGACGAGACGATTGCGAGCAACATCGCGTACGGCACCGCCGGCGCAAGCGCTGAAGCCGTCGAGGCTGCCGCGCGGGCCGCCCACGCGCACGAGTTCATCGTGAAGCTGCAGTCCGGCTACGATACGCCGATTGGTGAACGTGGACAGCGGTTGTCGGGGGGCCAGCGGCAGCGGCTCGCGATTGCGCGGGCGCTCCTCAAGGATTCGCCGATTCTCATCCTCGACGAGGCGACCTCGTCGCTCGATGCCGAATCGGAGCTGCAGGTGCAGGAGGCGCTGCAGAACCTGATGCGCAACCGCACCTCGTTCGTGATCGCCCATCGGCTGTCCACCGTGAGGCGCGCCGACCTGATCATCGTGCTCGATCGCGGCCGCGTCGTGGAAACCGGGCGGCACGAAGATCTGCTCGCGCGGCCCGGCGGTGTGTACGCGAAGCTGTACTCGCTGCAAATTTTCGAAGAACCGCGCAGCGCCGTGCTCGCGCCCGTGCCCGATCAGCAGCGATCAGTCTCATGATCAAGAGCATGACCGGATTCGCGTCGCTGACGAGAGACGACGAGACGGGGACGGTCGTGGTGACCGTCCGGTCCGTCAATCACAAATTCCTGGACCTGCAGCTCCGGATTCCGCCCTCGCTCGCGCCGATCGAATCGCGCCTGCGCGCCATCGTGCAGCGGCACGTCGGACGCGGGCGGGTGGAGGTCTCGGTCAACGTGCAGCAGCGACGAGTCCCGTCGCTGGAAGTGGAGTTGAACGAAGCCTTCCTTGCCGCGTTGGGAGGCGCGCTGGACCAGGCGCGGGACCGCGGGTTCATCGTCGGCGTCATGACGCCCGGGGATTTGCTCCGGTTCCCGCAGGCGCTGTCGATCCGGGAGACAGCGGAGGAGCCTTCCGGGGCGATCGATCTCGTCGGCACGCGCGTCGAGCAGGCGGTCGCCGAGGCGCTCACCGGGCTCGACGAGATGCGGATGAGAGAAGGGGGGTATCTCCGCCAGGATCTGGATGCCCGGCGCGTCCTCCTGGGCGAGCTCTTCGAGCGTGCCGCCGTCGCCGCTGAGGGCGGGCTGTCAGGCCTGCAGGTCAGGCTCGAACAGCGGGTTCGTGAGCTGCGCGCGGACGCGCTCGCGGACGAAGCGCTCATCGCCCAGGAAATCGCCAAGTTCGTGGGCCGGTCCGACATCACCGAGGAGGTCGTCCGCTTCCGGGGGCACCTCGAACACTGGCGCGCGCTGTCCGACTCGCCCGAGCCCTGCGGCCGCAAGCTGGACTTCCTCATCCAGGAGATGAACCGCGAGGTGAACACGCTCGGCTCGAAGGCGGAAGGGCCCGCCGTCTCCGAGGTCGTCGTGTCGCTGAAGGCGGAGCTCGAGAAGATGCGCGAGCAGGTGCAGAACGTTGAGTGACGCGGCAGACAACCGGGATTCGGGACTCGGGGATCGGGGCTCGGGATCCGGGGCGCGGGGCTCGGAACGGCGGGACTCGGGATCCGGGGTTCGGGACTCGGAAAGGCGGGGCTCGGACAGGCGGGACTCGGGATTCGGGGCTCGGGGCTCGGACGCCGAGGGCGGCCGCGGGCTGCTGTTCGTCGTGTCCGCGCCGTCGGGAACCGGAAAAACGACAGTCGTGGAGCGGCTGGTCCACTGCGTGCCCGATCTGTCGATGTCGCGGTCCTATACCTCCAGGGCCGCCCGGGCGGGCGAAGCCGACGGGGTCGACTATAATTTCATCACCCGCGCCCGCTTCGAGGAGATGATCGCGGCGGACGCCTTTCTCGAGTGGGCGGACGTCTTCGGCAATCTGTACGGCACGAGTGCGCCGGACACGGACCGCGATCTGAATGCCGGGCGCGATCTGGTGCTCGTGATCGACGTGCAGGGCGCGCGGCAGGTCCGGCGGCAGCGGACCGCCTCGGTCGGCATTTTCGTGCTGCCGCCGTCCTACGCGGTTCTCGAACAGCGGCTGCGCGGCCGCAGCGCGGACACCGAGGCGGCCATGCAGCGCCGGCTCCAGACGGCGAGGGACGAAGTCGCCGCCTTCGCCGAGTACGACTACCTCGTCGTCAACGACGAGCTCGAGGCGTGCGTGGACCGCATGCGGGCGATCGTTCTGGCCGAACGCGCGCGTCTCCGGTCGGCGCGTGCGGCGGCCGAGAGTATCGTCGCGACATTCACGCGGACGAGTGAGTCCAGCTGACAGCGATCAGCCGTCAGGTGTCAGCCCATCGCAGCTGCGGCGTTGGGAGACTTGGAAGCTGATTGAGAGCTGAAAGCTGAGAGCTGAAGTGTGCGAGCTGTTCTGAGAGCTGGTGAACCTCCATGTCCCTGATCGCACTCGGCGTTACCGGCGGCATCGGCGCCTATAAGGCTGTCGAGGTCGCGCGCGGGCTGCAGAAGCGCGGCCACGATGTCGCGGCCATCATGACGCGATCGGCGCGCCGCTTCATCGGCGAGGTCACATTGGAGGCGATTACGCGGCGCCCCGTCATCACCGATCAGTATGCGCGCGGGGCGAACGCGAACATCGAGCACATCGCCCTCGCGTCGGACATCGCGCTGCTGCTCGTCGCGCCCGCGACCGCCAACATCATCGGCAAGTTTGCCAACGGCATCGCGGACGATTTCCTGAGCTCGCTCTACCTTGCCACGCGCGCACCGGTCCTCATGGCGCCCGCGATGAACACGCTCATGCTGGAGCACGCGGCCGTGCGGCGCAATCTCGACACGCTCGGCGCCAGCGGCGTGCGCTTCGTCGATCCGGGGCAGGGGTTTCTCGCGTGCGGATGGATCGGCAAAGGCCGGCTCGCGGAGCCCGAGGACATCGTGACCGCCGCGGATCTGCTGCTTCGCCCGTCGGGATCGCTCCTCGGACGCCTGGTCGTCGTGTCCGCGGGGCCCACGTACGAGGACATCGACGCGGTCCGCTATGTGGGCAACCGGTCGAGCGGCAAGATGGGCTATGCGATTGCGGCGGAAGCCGCGCAGCGCGGCGCCCGCGTCGTGCTCGTGTCCGGCCCGTCGCACCTGCAGGCTCCGGCGGGCGCGGAAGTCATCAACGTCCGCAGCGCCGAGGAGATGCGCCGCGCGATCCTGCCCCATGCCGCACAGGCCGACATCGTCGTCATGGCGGCGGCCGTGGCCGACTACACGCCCGAGCGCGGACGCGCGGCAGGCAAGATCGAGAAGAGCGGGGGAGCCATGGACCTCCGGCTGGTGAGGACGGTGGACATCCTGGCCGACCTCGGCGCGGCACGGGGAGGCGCCGACCGCCCGGTGCTCGTCGGCTTCGCCGCCGAGAGCGGGGATCCCGTCCCGCGCGGACGGGACAAGCGCCGCCGCAAGCAGGTGGATCTGATTGTCGCGAACGACATCTCCGCGGAAGGGGCCGGATTCGAATCCGACAACAATGCCGTCACGATCATCAGCAGCGAGGGGGACGAAGCGCTCCCGCTCGCGCCGAAGTCGCGGATCGCTGCCGCCATTCTCGACAGGGCCGAGCGGCTCCTTGCGAGGGCGGCGAAATAGGCGCTCTCAGCTGACAGCTGTGTCTCGATGAGCCAACTCGCAGAACATCTTCGCTTCTACCAGGAGCTCGGCGTGACCGGCGTGAGCCGCGATGCGCGCTGGCGCCGTCGCGAGACGACAGCGATTACGGCCGGTCCCGCAGCGGCGGCCGAGCCTGCAACCGACGCTCCTTCGCTGCCCGTTTCTGTCGCCGTGCCCGTGATGCTGGCACGTTCGGCGGCAGAGGCGCTCTCGGCCATCCGCGACGACATCGGCGAGTGCACGCGGTGCAAGCTGCACACGCTCGGCCGCCGGCAGATCGTCTTCGGCACCGGGAGCATGACAGCGGAGATCATGTTCGTCGGGGAGGCGCCGGGGGCGGACGAAGACGAACAGGGCGTACCCTTCGTCGGCCGCGCGGGGCAGCTCCTCACCAAGATGATCGGCGCCATGGGGCTCCGGCGCGAGGACGTCTACATCGCGAACGTGCTGAAGTGCCGCCCCCCCGGCAACCGCAATCCGGAACCGGACGAGATCCAGACCTGCGAGCCGTTTCTCTTCCGACAGCTCGCGTCGATCCAGCCGAAGGTCGTCATCGCGCTCGGGGCCTTTGCGGCCCGGACGCTGCTCCAGACTGAGGACCCGATTTCCCGGCTGCGCGGCCGGGTGTTCGACTACCGGGGCGCGAAACTGATCCCGACGTTCCATCCGTCGTACCTGCTGCGCAGTCCCGGCAACAAGCGGGAGGCGTGGGACGATCTCAAGACCGCCCTCGCGCTCCTCGGCCGCCCGGTACCCGCGCCGTCGTCGTCCGTCTCCGGCGACTAGGCGCCCATGCGCCTCATTGCCGTCGCGGTTCCTGTCCCAACGCTCGACGCACTCACGTACAGCGTGCCCGAGGGCGTCCCGATGCCTGTCATCGGCGCCCGCGTACTCGTGCCTCTCGGCAATCGCACCCTCACGGGCATCGTGGTGGACATTCCGGAGCCGCAGGCCGCCACCACCGAGGCACCAGGCCGTGCGCCGGATCCGGAATTTCTTCCGCCTGCAGGCGGAAACTCCGGGGGCGAACCTGGAACCTCGAACCTCGAACAGAACCCCGAACCCGGAACCCCGAACCCCGAACCAGAGATACGCCCCCTAATCGACATCCTCGACGACACCCCCTTCCTCCCGCCGGACGTCGTCAGGCTGGCATCCTGGGTGGCGAGCTACTATGCCGCGGGCGCCGGGGAGGCAATGGCGACCGCGATGCCGCCGCGCGCCTTGGTCGAGAGCGAGCGCTACGCCCAGATCACGGATCTCGGCGAAGCGCGTCTCCTCACTGAACGGGGGGCGCGCCGGCGTGTGCTCGAGGCGCTGAGCGGCGCAAAGCCGGCGCGGATGGATTCGCTTCTCGGTGCCGACAAGGCCGGCGCTTCCCATGCGGTGCTCCTCGGGCTGGAGCGCGACGGACTCGTCCGCATTACGCAACCCCTGAAGGGTTCCGCCGACGCGTCGCGGACGATACGGATCGCCAGCCTCACCGCACAGGGGCATGACGCCGCGGCCGTACCTGCGCGGCGCGAGGGAGCAACTCCGCAGGACGCCGCACCATTCAAGCTGGGCGCCCGCCAGCGCGAGGCGCTTGCGCTGCTGCAGGCGGCCCCGGACGGGATCGAGACAACGTCGCTGCACGACCGGGGCATCGGCGCCGCGACGATCGCGCGTTTGACCGCGCTCGGGCTCGTCGGGATCTCGCGCCGGCGGGTCGAGCGGGATCCGGTGGATCACGGCGTGCTGCTCTCTGAGCTCCCGCGCGAGCCGCACGTGTTCACGCAGGAACAGGCGGCCGCCTTCGAACGCCTGCACGCACTCGCTGAGGCACGCGCGTTCACGACTGTCGTCCTCCACGGAGTCACGGGCAGCGGCAAGACCGAGCTGTATCTCCGCCTCGCGGCGTCCGTGCACAAGAGCGGACGCGCGGTGTTGATGCTCGTGCCCGAGATCGCGTTGACACCCGCGGTTGCGGCCGTGTTCCGCGCTACGTTCGGCGATCGCGTCGCCATCCAGCACAGCGGCCTCTCCGACGGCGAGCGTCACGACCAGTGGCAGCGCATCCGGCGCGGCGACGTGGACGTCGTCGTCGGTACCCGCTCGGCGGTGTTCGCGCCGCTGCGCGCGCTGGGCCTCATCATCGTGGACGAGGAGCACGACGGGTCCTACAAGCAGGATGAGAGTCCGCGGTACCACGGCCGCGATGTCGCCGTCGTCCGCGGCAGCCAGGCCGGGGCGCTGGTCGTGCTCGGATCGGCGACGCCTTCCCTCGAGAGCTTCCACAATGCGAAGCTCGGACGCTACTCGCTCATCACGCTGGAACGCCGTGTGCTCGATCGCCCGATGGCGGCCGTCCGCATCGTCGACATGCGCGCGGAATACGCGGAGTCCGGCCCCGACGTGATCCTGAGCGCCGCCCTCTGCGAAGCGCTGACGCTGAGGCTCGAAAGGCGCGAGCAGGCCATCGTGCTGCTGAACAGGCGAGGGTTCGCGACGTCGATCTTCTGCCGGCAGTGCGCCTCCACGCTCGAGTGTCCCAACTGCAGCGTGTCCCTGACGGTCCATCGTGCGGCCGGAAGGGCGCGATGCCACTACTGCAACCACGCGACGCCGATCCCGAAGGTCTGCGTCAACTGCGCGGGGCCATACCTCGAGCAGATCGGCTTCGGGACCGAACGCGTCGAATCGGAGATCGTTGCGCTCTTTCCCGGCGCGAGGGTCGCGCGCGTGGATCGCGACACCATCCGCAGACGCGGTGCCATTGTGGCCCTCCTGACGCGGTTCGGAGCCGGCGAGATCGACGTGCTCGTGGGCACGCAAATGATCGCCAAGGGGCACGATTTCCCGCGCGTGACGCTCGTCGGCGTGATTTCCGCGGACGTGGGGCTCGGGATGGCCGACTTCCGAGCGGCTGAACGGACCTTCCAGCTGCTCACACAGGTCGCGGGCCGCGCCGGCCGCGGCGCGATCCTCGGAGAGGCCATCGTCCAGACGCTCTATCCGAACCACTACAGCATCCGCCACGCATGCCGCCAGGACTACACCGCGTTCTACGACGAGGAGATCGCGTTCCGGCGCGCCATGCGGTACCCGCCCGCCGTGGCGATGATCAACGCGGTCGTCAAGGCGCGGACACGCGAGGGGGCCATGGACGACGCCGGAGAGCTCGTGGAGGCGCTGAGATTCGGCGGCGAGCCGTACCGGGTCCTGGGCCCTGCGCCGGCGCCGCTCAATCGCCTGAAGGGAGAACACCGCGCCCAGTTCTTCATCAAGGGCACGCATCGCCCGACGATGCGCCAGGCGCTGCAGAGCGTTCTCTCGACCCGCCCCGAGATCCGCAGGAGGACGATTGTCGACGTGGATCCTGTATCGGTGCTCTGAGCACGCTGGCTCGGATTCCAGAGGATCTAGGGTTCCAGGGTTTTAGGGGTTCTAGGGTTTTAGGGTCAGGTTGTACGTTCTACGGTTCTAGCGTCGGGTTGTAGTTCCAAGAACCCGACCTTAGAACCCGTAGAACCCATAAACCGTAAAACCCGGTGGGGAGCGGTCCGATCTATCGCGACCCCACGAGATCCTGTAACTGAATCGGGACCGGCGTGAAGCAGAGGATGAACATCACCAGTGCGAAGACCGCGACGGCGACGCGCGGCGCGCCGAGCGGCTCGTGTTCGTAGAGGACGCGCGGGTGGCGCGGTCCGAACATCGCCAGCATGGTCAGCATCATGATCGTCATGACGAGCCAGCTCACCGACACGAACGTCATGCACACGGCAATCGTGACCGTCGCGAACGAGATCGGCGTGGACCATCGGCCGAGAGTCGCATAGGTGATGTGGCCGCCATCGAGCTGACCGAACGGGAGCAGGTTCAGCGCGGTCGCCAGCATCCCGAACCACGCGGCGAACACCATCGGGTGGATGTTGACCGTCGAGCTGTCCGGGACCGTGCCGAAGACGACGTGCGTCGCGAGCTTGAAGAGGAGCGGCTCGCCGAGAAAGAGGACGCTGCCGTGTGTCGGCGCCGGCACCACGTTCGATAGGGTCATGCCGAGGAAGAGCGCGGGCACGAGCAGCACGAAGCCGGCGATCGGCCCGGCGACTCCGATGTCGAACAGCACCCGCCGGGTCGGAAACGCCTCACGAATCCTGATCACCGCGCCCAGCGTTCCCGTCAGGAAGAGGACGGGAGGCGTCGGAATGAAGTAGGGGAGCGTCGCATCCACGTTGTATCGTCGGCAGAGCACGTAGTGCCCCATCTCGTGGGCGCCGAGGATCCCGAGCAGGGTGCCGCTGTACCAGAAGCCCCGCAGGAGGAGACCCCATGAGAGGGTCACCGGGCGCATGGAGAACTCGGACACGAACGACGCGTAGTGCAGCGCCCCCGCGGCCGTCGTGCTGCCGATCGTCAGCACCAGCAGCAGGATGTGCAACCACAGGCGGCTCTGAAACTTGCGGGGCCTCGGGGGAAAGACGAACGAGGCCTCGAACGGCTCGAGCGGGAACGCGGCGGCCGGATAGCCGGCCTGGTCGGGAGGGGAGGCCACTTACCCTCCGATATTCTGGAGGTCTTTGCCAGGCTTGAAGCGGATCGTCCGGCCTGGCGGAATCCGCACTTCCTTGCCGGTGCGGGGGTTGCGGCCGATCCCCCGCTTGCGCGGCTTGACCTGGAACACCCCGAACCCGCGGAGCTCGATGCGTTCGCCACGCTGCATCGAGAGGCGCATCGCGTCGAACACGGCGTCCACCGCCACCTCGGCCTTGACCTTGGTGATATCGGCGATTTTGGACACCTCGTTGACGATGTCAACTTTGATCATGCTTAGGCGCTCCTCGGGTTTTGTAAATACTATAGATATAGACACTTACGCTGTCAAGGTTCGTCCTAACTAGACTTCTGCATGCCACCGAAACTCTCCTCTCGCGGACCCAATGTCGTGCTTGTCGGGCGGCCGAACGTTGGCAAGTCCACGTTGTTCAACCGCATCACGAATTCCCGCCGGTCGATCGTCACGGCAATTGCCGGGACGACCCGCGACGTCATCTCGCAGCCCGCCGAGTGGCAGGGGGTCACGTTCACACTCGTGGACACAGGCGGGATGTTCGGCGCCAACGAAGATCCGCTCCACGAGCTCGTCGTCATTGCGGGCCGGCGGGCGCTGGAAACTGCGGACATCGTGGTGTTTGTCGTCGACGGGCGCGAGGGTCTGGTGCCGGGGGACCACGAGATCGCGGCGCGTCTGCGGGCGGTCAAAGTGCCTGTGCTGATGGCGGTCAACAAGACCGACGACAAGCGTGCGCGCGGCCGGGCCGTCGAGTTCTACCAGCTGGGTTTCGAACCGGTGGTCGAGCTGGCGGCCGAACACGGGGAAGGCGTCGGCGATCTGCTGGACGAGATCATCGAGCGCATCCCCGACAAGCCCGAAGGCGAGGTCGAGGCGCCGGAGGAAATCGCAGTGGCAATCGTCGGCCGGCCCAATGTGGGCAAGTCGTCGCTGCTCAATCGGTTACTCAAGGAAGAGCGATCCATCGTCAGCGACATGCCGGGGACGACGAGGGATACCGTGGATGCGGTGCTCAAGTGGCAGCACCGGACGTTCCGGATTGTCGATACCGCAGGGATCCGCCGGGCCGGGCGCGTGGCGCGGAGCGGCCAGCTCGAGTCGCTCAGCGTCATTCTCGCGCGTCGCGCGATCGGCAAGGCCGACGTCGCGGTGCTGCTCATCGACTCGGTCGAAGGGGCGACCGACCAGGACGCGACGATTGCGGGGGAAGCGGAAAAGGCCGGATGCGGCATCATCGTCGCCGCCAACAAATGGGATCTGATGAAGGGGCGGGGCACGGACTTCTCGAAGGGCTTCGACGACAAGATGCGCCAGCAGATGAAGTTCCTGGATTACGCGCCGATACTTCACATCTCGGCGACGAGCGGCGAGCGCACGCTCAAAGTTCTCGAGACCATCGACAAGGTGGCCGCGGCGCGGTCGAAGCGCATACCGACCGGCGAGCTGAATCGGTTCATCCAGCGGGTGACGGCGACCCACCCGCCGGCGAGCCCGGGCCGGCGGCAGGTGCGTATTCTCTATGCGACGCAGAAGGGCACGTCGCCGCCGACCTTCGTGCTGTTCACGAACGTCGCGACGGAATTTCACTTTTCCTACGAGCGGTATCTGGTGAATCAGCTGCGGGAGACGTTCGACCTGGTGGGGACGCCGATCCGGCTGCAGGTCCGCCGGCGGGAGAAGTAGCGGCTGAGGTCTCGGATGCCTGCTTCGAGTAGAGTGTGCAGGCGGCGGCATGGACCCGAGGAGGATGATTGGACGGAGCGGCGAATCGACCCAATCTCTCTGCTATACTTGGCGGCGCGCCCCTGATGCCCGGTGTGACAACCGTAGAAATCCCGAACCGATCGCTGTTCCGGCAGCCTGAGGTGTGTGAGATTGCCCAGGTGCAGCCGTACGTACTGCGCTCCTGGGAAGCGGAGTTCCCGGACCTGGGCGTTGCGAAGACCGAGGGGGGCCCGCGGGTGTATCGGCGGGCGGACCTGGAGTTCGTGCTCCGGATCAAGCACCTGCTGTTCGTCGAGGGGCTGACGCTCGCCGGGGCGCGCCGGAAGCTGGTCGGGGAGCGGCCGCCCACCGCGGAGGCTGTCGCCGCGGATTCGGCGGGACTCGACGAATTGTCGGCGCTGCTGGGGCGCGACGCGCGCGAGCGGATTCTGCAGGTGAAGCGCGGTCTGAGCGAGCTCGCGACGATCCTGGCCAAGGATCCGCGGCAGGGATCCACCGTCGCGGACAATCTGTTCGAACTGTCCACGCCGAAAGCGCCGAAGCGTGCGGCG
>JBBWZJ010000202.1:0-3723 GCA_039648985.1 Acidobacteriota bacterium
GGCGGCGCACGCGGAGCAGCTCCGGCCGCGGGCGGCGGGCGCGGAGGCGCAGAAGCGGCTCCCGCAACGCAGCAGCCGAACCCGGCCGCACCGGGCGGCGCGACGCCGGCGTCGGCTGCGGCACCCGGCGGCGGCGGCAACCCGCTGAATCCGCAGGGCCTCCCGCTTGTCAAGCCACCGTACGGATTGATTGCGGCGATCAGCCTCGACAACGGCAACACGCTCTGGTCGGTTCCGCACGGCGACACACCGGACAATGTCCGCAATCACCCGGCGCTGAAAGGATTGAACATCCCGAAGACTGGCCAGACCGGCAGCGTCGGGTTGATGGTCACCAAGACGCTCGTGGTGGCTGGCGATCCGCAGGTGACATCGCCGCCAGGACGGCCCCGCGGTGCGATGCTCCGCGCGTACAACAAGCAGAACGGCCAGGAAGTCGGTGCCGTGTGGATACCAGCGGCGCAGAGCGGGTCGCCGATGACCTACTCGGTTGATGGCCGCCAGTACATGATCGTCGCAGTCTCGGGCGGCAATTACTCGGGCGAATACATCGCGTTTGCTTTGCCGCAGAACGAGATCCGGTCCACGAGCCAACAACAACAGTGAAGCTTGTAGGGCTGAGGGCTACACGGTCAAAGCACAGGGCTGAGGGCTACACGGTCGACGTAGGGCTGAGGGGTACACGGTCAAACGTAGGACTGACGGCTACACGGTCGACGCAGGGCTGAGGGCTTCACCGCGTAACACTGTAGCCAAAAGCCCTCAGCTCTCGGCCTTCAGCCCTCCGGAAAAGGGCCGAGCCGAAAGGCGAGGCCCTTTGTTTTGTACGGCGCTATAATCCCGGCCACGTTTAATCCGACCAGGCACCCTAAGTTGGGAGTAGAGCATGTCGAGAACACTGTTACGAACGATTCCGGCGGCCGCATTGGTCTTCGTCGGTCTGGCGTGGATCGCACCGCGCGTGACGGGCCAGGCAGGCACCAGCGCTCTGCCGAGCACGAAGAACGGCGAGTGGCCGATGTACACGGGCGACCTGAGAGGCAGCAAGTACTCGCCGCTTGATCAAATCAATGCGCAGAACTTCAACAAGCTCGAGGTCGCCTGGCGGTTCAAGACCGACAGCCTCGGTCCACGACCTGAGTACAAGCTCGAAGGGACGCCGGTTGTCGTCAAAGGCGTGCTCTACACAACGGCGGGCACCCGTCGATCGGTCGTCGCGCTCGACGCGAAGACCGGCGAACTGATGTGGGCCTACAGCCTGCGTGAAGGCAACCGCGCGGGGCTCGCGCCACGTCAACTCTCCGGACGCGGCGTGTCCTTCTGGACCGACGGCAGAGGCGACGACCGCGTCATCTTCATCACAACGGGGTACCGCATGGTGCAGTTGAACGCGAAGACCGGACAGCCGGTCGCGTCCTTCGGCAAGAACGGGATCCTCGATCTGAAGGAAGGCGTCGTCTACGGAAACCGGCAGCCGATCGATCTGGAAACCGGCGAGATCGGCATTCACTCGACGCCGACCGTCGTCAACGATGTCGTGATCGTCGGATCGTCGTTCAAGGAAGGGTTCACCGTCACGACGCACAACAACACCAAGGGGCTCGCACGCGCCTTCGACGTACGCACCGGGAAGCTGCTGTGGACGTTCAACACGATTCCGCGGCCCGGAGAGTTCGGCAACGACACGTGGGAGAACGATTCGTGGGCCGTGAACGGCAATACGGGCGTGTGGACACAGATCACCGTCGATCCGGAAGCGGGCCTGGTCTATCTGCCCGTGGAATCGCCGACCTCTGATCTGTATGGCGGCCACCGCCCGGGCAACAACTTGTTCGGCGAAAGTCTCGTCGCCGTCGATCTCAAAACGGGCGTGCGTAAGTGGCACTTCCAGTTCGTGCATCACCCGATCTGGGACATGGACATGTCCTCGGCGCCACTGCTGATCGACACGACCGTGGAAGGCCGACCGCGCAAGCTCGTGGCCGTCCCGAGCAAAGTCGCGTGGCTGTACGTGTTTGATCGCATCACCGGGCAACCGATCTGGCCGATCGAGGAACGCCCGGTCCCGCAGTCCGACGTCCCGGGCGAAAAGACATCTCCGACGCAGCCCCACGTCACGAAACCGCCGGCGTATGCACGTCAGTACCTGAAAGTACCCGACGATCTCATCGACTTCACGCCGGAGATGCGGACGCAGGCGCTCGAGATCCTGAAGCGCTACAAGAACGGACCGCTCTTCAATCCTGCGATTGTCGGCAGCCTCACCGGCTTGCTTGGCTCGATCAACATCGGAAACGCGGGAGGCGGCACGAACTGGCCAGGCGCGTCGTTCGACGTGGAAACCGGCATCGTTTACGCGCAGGCGGCGAACTCGGGCGTCAGCGCGTTCTCGCTGAGGAAGCCGCCAGCCGGATTCTCGGACATGAACTACGTGTCGGGCCGGGAGGGCACCGAGTTCCAGGAAGCGCTTGGGCCGGGGTTCGGCAGCGCCGCCGACTCGCCGCTCGCGAAGCGCCCCGCCGCGCCCCCCACGCCGCCTCCGCCCGCCGCGCAGGCGCCGCCGCTCGCCGTCGAAGGACTGCCGATCGTGAAACCACCGTACGGTGTGCTCTCCGCGATCAATCTCGAACGCGGCGAGCTCATGTTCCAGGTGCCACACGGCGATACGCCTGACAACGTTCGCAATCACCCGAAGCTTCAAGGGATGAACATCCCGAAGACCGGTCAGCCGGGCAGCGTCGGGCTGATGGTGACGAAGACGCTCGTCATCCTGGGCGATCCGCAGATCACGACGACGCCGGAGCATCCGCGGGGCGCGATGCTGCGCGCCTACGACAAGGCGACGGGACAACAGGTCGGCGCCGTGTGGATGCCGGCGCCGCAGAGCGGTTCGCCGATGACCTACGCGGTGGACGGCCGGCAGTTCATTGTCGTCGCGATCAGCGGCGGCAATTACTCGGGCGAGTACCTGGCATTCAGCCTGCCCGCGAACGACAGGCGCACGACTCAAGATCGCTGAAGTGTTGATGATGGGCCGCCGCTACCAAGTGGCAGTGCAGGGGAACCGCACAATGACGCGATTGGTCTCGAGACTCGCTTTCGGTGTGGCCTGTGCCGCTCTTGCAGCGACCACCACCGCGGTGCGCAGCGCGGGCGGGACGGCCGCTGCAACCGACTGGCCAAGCACCAACTACGATCAGACCGCCAACCGCTACAGCCCGCTGACACAGATCACGGCGAAAAATGTCGGCACGCTTCAGCAGGTCTGGAGCTTTCATCTCAAGCCCGCAGGCTTTACCGGCCCGATGCGGGAAGATGAAGCCATCCCGATTGTGATCGGCAACACGATGTATCTCGGCTCGCCCTATGGCGCGGTCATCGCCTTGGACGCCACGACCGGCGCGGAGAAATGGCGATTTCAGCTTCCCGACAGTGAACTGCCGTCGAAGCGCGGCGTGGCCTATTGGCCGGGCGGAGGCGATCTTCCGCTCCCGCCGTCGATCATCTTCGGGTCGACGACAGGCAAGCTCTACTCGCTCAAGGCCGCCGACGGCACGCTCAACGAGTGGTTCGGGGAGACCGGCGTCATCACTCTGAAGACGCCTGAGGTCATGCAGACCGGCACGAATGTCGCCTACTCGCTGCTCTCGTCTCCCACCATCTACAAGAACCTGATCATCACCGGCGCCGGCACCGGCGAAGGGCCCGGCGGCTCCAATGCCG
>JBBWZJ010000219.1:0-29505 GCA_039648985.1 Acidobacteriota bacterium
ATCTGTTTACGCCCAGCCTCTTTACGCGACCGGCATCACGATCAACGACCAGGCTCGAAATGTCCTGTACGTTGCGACGATGAACGACAAGGTCTATGCGTTCGACGCCGACAGCGCCTCCGCAACACCCCTGTGGGTGAGGGACTTCACGAGCCCGCCGGCAGTCACCCCGATACCGATCACCGATCTCACCGGGCCGGGCCTGAACATCATCGGCAACGTCGGCATCCAGAGCACGCCGGTCATCGACCGGGAGAAGCGGACGCTGTATCTCGTCGCGCGAACGAAGGAGAACGGCGCGTACGTGCAGCGGCTGCACGCGCTCGACGTCGCCACGGGACTGTCGCAGGCCGGCAGTCCGGTGACCATCTCCGGATCCGTGTCCGGCAACGGGATGGACGCGACCGTCGATCCAAGCGGTCCGGTGATCACATTCGACCCGAAGATGCAGTCGCAGCGCGCAGGGCTGGCGCTCGTCAACGGGGTCGTCCTTGTCGCGTGGGCCGGGCACGAAGACATCAAGCCTTACCACGGGTGGATCATGGGCTTCGACAAGACGACGCTGGCGCGGGTGGGAATCTTCTGTGTCACCCCGGACGAAGTCGCGGGTGGCATCTGGCAGGGAGGCCGGGCGCCGACGATCGACAGGGCGGGTTACGTCTATTTCGCCACCGGAAACGGCGGGTGGAACGGGACGCGCAACTACGGGGATTCGCTGCTGAAGTTCTCCGCCGGCGCCGCCGGGTTGTCGCTGGTCGACTACTTCACGCCTGCGAACCAGGCCACATTGAATGCGAACGACGACGATTTGAGTGGCTCGAGCTTTACGATGCTGCCCGAGCTCGTCGCCGGAACGAACCTGATGATCGGCGGCGGCAAGGAAGGCGTGCTCTACCTGCTCAATTCGAACGCGCCGCTCGGGCATCTGCAGACCGGCGACCCTCAAGCGCAGAAAATCCCCGTGCAGGGCGGACATGTGATGGGCGGGCCGGTGTCCTGGACATCGCCTGCGAGTACATTCGTCTACAACTGGTCCGAAGACGACGTGCTGAAGTCGTACCAGTTCACCGGGACCAGGCTGATCGAAACGCCCTACGCACAAGGCGGGGTGATGTCGCCCGGGCATCCCGGCGGTTCGCTCACGATCTCGGCCAGCGGCAGCGCCCAGGGGACCGGCATCGTGTGGGCGTCGATGCCGACGAGCCAGGACGGTATCCACGGGAAGGTGGCCGGCATCCTCCGCGCGTTCGACGCGGAGACGCTGCGCGAAATCTGGAGCAGCGAACAGAACCCCGCACGTGACCGCGTCGGGACGCTGATGAAGTTCGTGCCTCCGGTCGTAGTCAACGGCAAAGTCTTCATGCCCAACCACGACGGAACCGTGGGTGTCTACGGTCTGCTCCCGATCGTGGCCCCTGATTTCGGCATCGCGGCTGGACCAGCGAACCAGGTCCTGGCACCGGGGGCAACAGGCACGTTCTCCGTGACGGTCACGCCGCGCGGCGGCTTCGCCGGGATGGTGGCCCTCACCGCAGCCGGTCAACCCGTGGACAGTTCCGTGACGTTCTCTCCCGCCTCGATCTCCGGTGGCGGGACATCGACGATGACGGTCACGCTGCCGTCCTCATCCCCCGCGGGCACCGTTTCCATTGTCGTGACGGGTGCGAGTGGCGCCGTCGTCCATTCCGCCGCGCCCATCCTGATCAACCCGCCGGCGCCGCGCGCGATCGGGATCGACTTTGTCGGCAACAGCCTCACGACGATGGCGTCCAGCGAGACGGCGGGTGTTGTGGTGCAGAGCAACTGGAACAGCGCGCCGGGGGCGGTGCGGAGCGCACCGCTGCCGCTCATCGACGGATCCGGCGCCGCGACAGCCGCCACTGTGACGTGGTCGGCCAACGGCGCGTGGTCCACGCCAATCCTGGATCAGCCTGGCGACGCGCGCATGATGAAGGGGTACCTGGATTCGTCCAGCACGTCGACTACGACCGTGGCGGTCGCCGGCCTCGCCGATGGCAAGTACGACGTCTATGTGTACATGGACGGCGATAACCGCGCGTACGAACGCACGACCTCCTACACGATCAGCAGTGTCGGAGCAGTGCCACTGACGAGCACGGTGACCGATCTGGCGAGCACCAACTTCGTGGGGAAATTCATCGGCGCAGACAATTCCGCAGGCAACTACGTGAAGTTCACGATCACGGGGTCAGGCTTCACATTGACCGCGACGCCGACGCTGCCCGTGAGCGGCACACGCCGCGCGCCCGTGAACGGCCTCCAGATCGTGCCGGTCGCAGTCGCTCCGCCGCCAGCTTCGATCGGGGTCAAGTTCAACGGCGGCAGCGCCACTCCCATGGATCCGGCGGAGAGTGCCGGCGTTGTCGCGCAAACCCACTGGAACAATGGCGCGGGCGCGACGCGGAGTGCGCCGCTCGCCCTTGTGGACGATGCGGGTGTTCCGACGCAGGCGACTGTCACGTGGACCGCAAACGGCGCCTGGATGACGCCAATCGTCGATCAGCCGGGGAACGTCCGCCTGATGAAAGGCTATCTGGACACCAGCAGCACGAGTACGACGACTGTCACAGTCTCGAACCTGGCGCAGGGATCGTATGACGTGTACGTGTATGTGGACGGAGACAACCACGAATACACGCGGACCGCCGCGTACACCCTGAGCGCTCCGGGGGTCGCGACCGCCACCGGCAACGTGACGGACGCCGCGAACGTCAACTTCGCGGGGACGTTCACCCCGGCGGCGAACAGCAACGGCAACTACGTCAGGTTCAGCATCACGGCGACGGGGTTTACGCTCACCGCCAAAGCGGTCAGCGGGACAAACGCGACGCTCCGCGCGCCGGTGAATGCGGTGCAGATTGTTCCGAAGTAGGACGTGGTGCTGCCACGGCCGGCCCCGAAGGGGGCCGGCCTCCTCCTGAGGTCAACGTGCCCGTGGACCGGCACTCGTGGCGAACGATGGTCTTTTACGCGCCGACGAGACGCAGGCCGAGCACCCGCTCGGCGTTCTGGTGGTAGACCTTGCGGAGAATCTGGTCGGACAGCCCGAGACCGTAGATGCGCCATCGTCCCTGCGGCGGCACCGGCGCCGGCGCGTAGTCGAAGTACTCGTCCTGGGTCTCCAGGAACCGGTAGTAGATCCGATACAGATCCTCGCCGAAGACCTGCTGCGGCGTCTCGATCCCGAGCGGAATCGCGTCGGTCCCGAAGAGGATCCGATCCTGGTACTTGTCGAAGAAGCGCGAAGACGTGCGCGGCTGCCGGCCGAGCTCGCCGATGCGCGCGGCGGTTTCGACGTGCACGTTGGGGAACTTGTCGAGCATCTCCCCGACAGCCTTGAGGTTCTCGGCCCAATGGCCGACGTGCAGCGCCACGAACGTCGTCTGCGGATGCCTGGCGAATACCCTGTCGCGGGCGTCGAGAATCTCGTTGAACGCCGGGAAGTCCTTCCCGTAGAACGACCAGTCCGGATGCGCGTTGAGCTCTTCGTATCGCTCGTTGAAGCGGTCGATGGGGAGAAAAAATGCTTCGGGGTCGCCGACGTGCATTGCGACGGGCAGATTGAGGCGCCCACACGCGTCCCACATCGGATCGAACCGCGGATCGTCGATGCGCACGAGCTTCCCCGTCGGGCCGCCGTCACGCAGGTACAGCCCGAGCGTCTTCAGGATTTTCAGGCCGACGGCGCCGGCAGCCTTGGCCTTGCCGATCTCTTCCCCCTGCCACGCCGCGTAGCCGCTCTCGCTGGCCCGCGTCCACGTGGGTTCCGTCATCGTCACGAACCGGCGCGGAAAGGCGCGGTCGAAGTTCGTGATGGTGGTCGCGAGGTCCTGCCCGGATCCGCCGGTCAGGTTCACCATCGTGTGCAGATTCACCGCATCCATCACCTTGACGAGCTCGGCGGGTGGCACGCCCGGGCGCTTCGAGGTGGGCCGCAGCGAGACGTGGCTGTGGAAGTCGATCACGGGAAAGCGGGCCCGGGGGACGTGCGTCTCCTGCACGTGCAACATGCTCTTCGGCTGGAACTCTGTGAGCGGGAGGCTCCCGCCCGCCGAGGGTGCGCGCTGCTGGCCTGCCTGCGCGCCGGCCTGCGCGCGTGCGCGGCCGCTGCCGAGTGTCGTGCCCACCAGTCCCGTCCCCGCAGCCGATAACCACCCGCGCCGGGTCCATGCCCCTCGATCTGGCTGGTGTTTGTCACTCATCGTTATGTCCTCGCGTCTTTGCGTTGCTGTGCGTTGCTGTTTCTGTGTGCTTCCGTATCTCCGCCGCGCGCGTCAGAGCTCTTGTCCGGCTTCCTGTTGAACGGCGTCCGTCCGGCAGGATGCAGGCGTACGGGATGATATACGCGCATCACGCCATCTGCATGGCCCCTCGACTGGTCGCGCCGGAGCCGGTGGCGTATCGTAGTGGCAGTCCGTGACCTTTTGTGGGGAGAGGCCATGCTTCGGGACGGTATCCATCTGTTACGGATCCTGCGTCGAGCACCTGCCAGCGCGATCGCGGCGGTCCTGACCCTGTCACTGACGCTCGGCGCCGGAACCTCGATCTTCGCCGTGGTGTACGACGTCCTCCTCGTTCCGCCACCCTTCACCAATCCGGCAGCCCTCGTCCTCGCAGGCGAGACATCGACTGACGCGCCCTCGGCAGCTCCACGCACTGTGGGTTACGCCACGTTCGCCGCGTGGCGCGAGCGGAGCCAGCCGGTGGCGCTGCTCGAGGCTGTCGATTCGACGAACCTGACGTTAACGGGCATCGGTGCGCCGCAGCGCCTCAGCGCCAATGACGTGACGCCCGGGTTTCTCGAGCTGCTTGGCGCGGCCCCCGCGCTCGGCCGCACGTTCGCGTCCGGCGACGCGGGTCAGCCAGTCGTCATTCTGGGCGATGCGTTCTGGCGTGGGACTCTGGGCGCGGACCCAGACGTCGTAGGACGCCAGATCCGTCTGGGCGGCCAATCGCACACAGTTGTCGGCGTCCTGCCGGCAACGTTCGTGTTCGAGCTGAGCCCGGGTGACGTGTGGCGGCCGCTTCCCCTCCCCCCTCTGGAGGCCGTGCGTTCGGGATATCGGGTCAGAGTCGTCGGTCGGCTTCGTGCGAACGGCTCCGCCGCCTCGCTCGGCGCTCTGCTGAACGATGTCACGCGCGACACTTCGCCGCGGGCGCGCGCCGTCGTAACTCCCCTGGCAAAGGCGACAGCGGCTGATGCCGCTCCCATGCTCCGCGTGCTCGCCGGCGGTGCCGTGCTCGCCATACTGATCGCATTCGTGAACTTCGCCGGGCTGCTGATCGTGCGCGGGATCGACCGTCGCCGCGAGCTCGCCGTCAGGAGTGCCCTCGGCGCGACTCGTTTCCAGATACTGAAGCAGGTGCTGCTCGAGGCGCAGGCACTCGTCACGATCGGCACTGCCGGCGGCGTCCTGCTCGCCCTCTGGACAACGCCAGCCGTCGCGCGTCTTGCGCTCGAGCAGTTCGGCGGCGTGGCACACCGGGCGGTGGCGGTTCGATGGCAGGTAATTGCTGCTGTCGCGGCCGCAGCGTCCATCGGTGCGTGTCTCTGCGCACTCGTCCCGGGTTTGATCGCGGCGCGCCGGAACGTACCGGACGTGCTCCGACGGGCCGCCACGCCAGCGCCCCGAGAGCTGCACCTGCGGCGCGCGTTCGTGGTCGCCGAAGTGGCGGTGGCATTCGTGCTGCTGGTCTCCGTGACGCTCCTGGGGCGCAGCCTGGTGCGCCTGGTCACGGTCAATCCCGGGTTCGATCCGCATGGTCTGCTTGCGCTGCAGGTCTCGGTCCCGGCGGCCGGCTACAACATGGAACAGGTCGTCTCGTTCTATTCGGCGCTTCAGCGTGGCGTCGAAGAACGACTGGGGCCCGGCTCCATCGCGATCGTGAACGAAATCCCCCTCGACGGCAGCGCGAGTCCGACCCTGGTGGGCATCGCGCCGGGTGCCGCCACGGTCGAAGCCGTGCCGCGCGAAGCCGGACCCGCGTATTTCGGCGTCATGCGAATACCACTTCTGGCGGGGCGGTCTTTCGCTCCCGCCGACGATGCATCCGCTCCGCCGCGGGTGGTGGTCAGCGAGTCGCTCGGGAAAAGACTGTTCGGGTCGACCCGGCCGATCGGGCACGGGATCTGGCTGGCGAGCGCCGGGCAGATGGCTGACATCATCGGCATCGTCGGCGACGTCACACACCGTGCTCTGGACGAAGCCGTTCTGCCCACTGTGTATCGCTCCGTGATGCAATCGCCGTCCCGTTCGAACATCGTCGTCGTCCGGAGCGCGCGTCCGGAGGCCGACGTGATTGCCGCAGTGCGGGAGGAAGTGGGACAGCTCGATGGCAGCTTGCCCGTGTACCGGGTGCGATCCGCCGAAGACGTGTTGGCGCACTCGCCCGGGGTGCTCACGCGGCGTGTGCTGACGTCGACGTTCTCGGGTTTTGCGGCGCTGGCGGTGGTGCTCGGCACGATCGGCCTCTTCGGCGTGATGGCCCACGACGTGGCGTCGCGGCGTCCGGAGATCGCGCTGCGCATTGCGCTTGGAGCGGATCCGATGCGGATTCTGGGCGCGATTCTCCGCCAGGGCACGGCGATGCTTGCGTCCGGACTTGCCGTCGGAGGTGTCCTGTCGATCTGGACCGCGCGGGCGATTGGCAGCCTGGGTTCGGTGCCCGCGCATCTCGACCTGCTGAGCCTGACGCTTCCGATAGGAATCCTGGTCATCGCAGGGGCAGCCGCTGTCCTCCCTGCGGCACGGCGCGCCGCACGCACGGATCCTCTCGACGCGCTCCGCGGCGAGTAGGATCTACCCCCAGTCGTCTGGCTGATGGTGCGTGCACCGCAGCCCCCCAACGTCACACCGCCGGGAAGGACGAAAGTCCGAACAGGTAATCCTGACGGCCGGTCCAGGCACTCGTTCGACGAGGAGGAATGGCGCATGGCGAGCGTGATGAAGAGCGACGGAAGGTTGTCCGTCAAAGCGTATCGTGGTGATTGGAAGACACTGCTCGCCTTCAATCTTCCGAAGAGCCGGTCGAAGAACCTCGCGGGATTCACGCTGCAATACGAAGCCAACGGCCACAAGTACTACATCCACAACCAGCTCCAGTTCAGAACGCCGGCCAACCACGCGCAGGATCCGAAGGAACCGCCGAACTCGAGCGTCAACGCACCGATCCACAAGTTCCGCTGGATCCACGTTCCGGGGTCCGTGCACCAGGGTCTGAAGCCCTTCTCCGGCAGCTACGAGTACATCGTCACGCCTCGCTACTTCGACAAGAACGGATCGATGCTGCCGGTCGATCGCTCGTCGAGCGTTTCAGTGGCGATTGACGTCGGCCCGTTCGTCAAAGGCACGCTCGCGCTCGGCTTCACCCGCGGCTTCACGCAGTCGCAGGCCTTCGTGCATCATTTCGGCAGAAACGCCTTGATCCGGCCCAAGGGCAAGGAGCTGATGTTCGACACCTCGGTGCAGTCAGGGGCCAACGCGACCGGCGACACGTTCACGTTCGCCGAGGAGTACGAGTGGCTTGGCTTCACGGCGAGGGCCAGCATTTTCGCGCTCCTCGACGAGGTGCTGAACGATCCGTCGCTCGAGCTCGATGTGTTTGCGTACGACTTGAACGAGCCTGACCTCATGGAGCGCTTGCTGACACTGGCGGAGCAAGGCCGGGTGCGCATCATCCTGGATAACGCGGGTCTCCACCACAACGCGAAAGCGCCCAAGCCTGAGGACCAGTTCGAACGGCTGTTCACGAAGGCGAGCAAGGGCAATTCCGAAATCAAGCGCGGCAGGTTCGGCAGCTTCGCGCACGATAAGGTCCTGATCGTGCGGGCGAACGGGGCGGCCACCAAGGTGCTCACCGGCTCGACAAATTTTTCGGTGACCGGGTTCTACGTGAACTCAAACCACGTGCTGGTGTTCGACGATGCGGCAGTGGCCGGCACGTACGCCGGGGTTTTCCAGCAGGCGTGGGACGACGACGTGAAGCAGGCGAAATTCCAGAAATCCCACTGGTCCACCAGGGTATTCAGCTTCGGGGCGCAATCGACGTCCATCACGTTCGCGCCGCACGAACCGGGGACGGTGGCGAAAATCCTCGGAGGGATCGCGAAGCGGATCGGGCAGGAAGGCGGGAAGCGGAAGGGCAACGTGCTGTTTGCAGTGATGGCGCTCGACATCAGCACCAGCCCTGTACTTACGGCGCTCACGAACGTGCACGCGGACGAGTCGATCTTCAGCTTCGGCATCTCGGACAGCACGGAGGGCATTCGTTTGTACCGTCCCGGCAGGAAGACGGGCGTGCTGGTGACCGGCAAACCGGCGGGAACGATCCTGCCGCCCCCGTTCGATCAGGTGCCCGGGGTTGGCATCAGCCACCAGGTGCACCACAAGTTCGTCATCTGCGGGTTCAACCGCGAAGACGCCGTCGTCTATTGCGGATCCTCGAACCTGAACGACGGGGGAGAGGAGAAGAACGGCGACAATCTGCTCGAGATTCACGACAGCGACGTCGCAACGGTGTTTGCGATAGAGGCCCTGGGGCTTGTCGATCACTTCAACTTTCTCGACCGCTACGCCGGGCATGCGAAGAGCAGCAAGATGCCTCCGGCATCGCCGAAGGCCGCTGCGTCCGCCGTCGGGTGGTTCCTCGGAACGTCCGACAAGTGGGTGGCGCCCTACTACGACGAGAACGACCTGCACTGCTCGGATCGCAAGCTGTTCGCCTGACGAGGTGGGAAATGTAGCTGTCAGACCTCAGCCATCAGCTCTCAGCTGTCAGACCTCAGTTTTCAGCTTTCGGCTATCAGCTATCAGACCTCAGCTCTCTTCTATTAGAGAGAGCTGCCAGAACCGTGAGGTCGGGCGGACTGCCGTGGTCGCGGCAACGCCGCTAGGGCGCAGCGATTGCAAGTGCCTCCGGGGGTAGTGCACTGCGGCTCGAATGACGGCTGAGTCTGGAGGCGGCGATGGCTGACAACGGAATTCCCTGGCGGCGGGACGCCGAGAAGGCGCTCGAGGAAGCGAATCACAACGGCAAGCGGGCGCTGGTCGACTTCACTGCCGCGCCCATGTGAACGGGCTGTGCTCGGCTGGAAGCCGAGGTGTACCCGGACGAGCGGGTCGTGCGGCTCGTCACATCTGAGTTCCTCCCCATTCGCGTGCACGTGCGTGATCCCGAGGGCGTGTACGCCCGGGTAAGCGAGCGACTGAACGTGCACTGGACCCCGACGGTCCTCATCCTGGACGAGAGCGGTGTCGAGCGGTATCGCCTCGAAGGGTTTCTTCCCGTGGACGATGTGCTGGCGCACCTGAAGCTCGGGCTGGCGAAGGCCTCGCTGCAGCGTGGTGCGTTCGATGACGCCGAGCGGCGGTTCCGGGAGGTGGTGGCGGAGCATCCGCAGTCTGAGCTGGCGCCCGAGGCGCTGTATTGGGCGGGCGTGTCCAGATACAAGGGGAAGAACGACGCGACTGCTCTCGCCGAAACGGCGCAGGCCTTCTCTACCAGATACGCGGACTCCGTGTGGGCGAAGAAGGCGTCCGTCTGGCGCGCAGCGTGACGTCAACGGGGTGACGGGAACCACCTCCCCGTTCCTCTGACACCTCGATGTCAACGCTCCGACGCTCGCCTCGTTGTCCGCAGCGGCACGCGGTGCGATAGACAATCTGGACCGTGGCGCTCCGCGGCAATCTGCGCGCAGAAATTGTCGAGCGTCAGGACCGGCAGGGGCTTGTCCACGATCGCGGAAGCCGGTGTTGGTCCCCGGCGAGCAAGGTGGGGTCCGTCGGCGAAGGCGGACAACGCTGTTGTCCGCCTTCCTGTTGCCGCGAAACTACTGCTTTTCGTAAAACGACATGCTGTCGACCGGCTGGCCCTTGGCGTCCGTGCCCTTCGCGGTCGTCGTCCGTGTCTTGCCATCGGCGGCAACGACGATGGTTTGCACGATCGTCTGCTTGCCGGCGAGCTTGGATACGATCCTGACCGTGTTCGGGTCGACGCGGGTGAGCGCGAGGGTGTCGCCGAACGGAGAGGACCCGGTCGCCGCGTGGTCCTTGCCGTCGTACTTGGCCGAGAAGGTCCAGTGGTATTTGGCGCCGTCGGCGCCGACCAGATCGACGGTCCCTTTGAGGGTGTCGCCGGCTGCCTCGAACACGCTCGTCCCGCTCGTGTACGGAGACTTGGATTTCGCGGGGTTCAGCTTCCAGGTGCCCAGCAATGGATCGGGAGCCTTTGCCAGCGCGGTGGCGAAGGTGAGGCCGACGAGTGCCGCGATGGTCAGCAGACGTTTGGTGGTCACAGGTACTCCTTACTCGGGTGATGCGGTGGATAAAGGTTGAGCTGGTTGCGCCTCAGTCTGTGGCGCCGGATGCGGGATAGCAAGCAATTTCGCAACGGTCGATCTGACGAGCAGGGGAGCCGCGTAGCGGAAGCGCGCGATCGGCGCGCGTGCCGCACAAGAGCCGAAGAACCGTTCGGCATCGTCAGGCAGTTGTGAGGAGCGGGAACGCCGGCGCGTGTCGCAGCATCCATTCATCGCGAAGAGCAGGGCGCTGCCGCCGGGACCTGCTCTCGGGAGGATGTTGATGCGTTGGCTAACCGCAACTGTCGCTGTTCCTGTTCTCCTCGTCGTCTCGGCCACTCTCACGGCGCGCGGCCGCGCCGATTCTGCTGCTCTCCCGCTGATGGCTGCCGTGCCGGCACACGCGATGGAGCAGAACCCGTCTGACTTCGGCTGTCCCGCGGGACAGCCTGCAACCCCGTCCCCCGGACCCGGCTTCGTGCCGAGTCAGGACTGCCAGGGCTGGGTACCCGCCGATCACCCGTCGGCCAGGCGAAAGGGCGGAGCGCCGCCTGCCCCGCCGGTCGCGGCTGCGCCTGGCTCGTTTGGCTGTCCAGCGGGAACGCCCCCAGCACCTTCTCCCGGACCGGCGTTCGTGCCGACGCAGGATTGCCAGGGATGGGTGCCCCGCGATCATCCGCTGGCGCGCCGCGCTACGGCGTTCGATCAGGTGATCAGCGCCAACAAGGACGCGCTCTTCGAGCAGGGAAAACAGATCTTCCGGTTCGATACGTTCGGCGACGAGGCGTTCTGGGGCGACACGCTCCGCCTGCATCAGGCGATCGCCGGCGCGGCGAATGGCGGCGTCGGCCCCGGCCTCTCGCCGGCGCAGGCGCTGGCGCTCGGCCTCAAGGTCGACGTGAACGCGGTGCCGGCTCCGGTTGCAGCGGCGCTGCGCGCGGGGACCCTCGATCTCAACAATCCGGCGAACACGGTCGCGCTGCTGAAAGCCAATGCGGTCGTCGGCGTGACAGCGTTCGTGAATGCCAGCGGCTCGGTGCGTTCGATGGGCATCCAGTGCGCGTTCTGCCATTCCACAGTGGACGATTCGTTCGCGCCGGGCATCGGCAACAGGCTCGATGGATGGGCGAACCGTGAGTTGAACGTCGGGGCGATTATCGCCTTCGCGCCGAATCTGCAGCCGCTCGTCGACCTGCTCGGTGTTCCCGACCCGACCGTGCGGAGCGTGCTGCGCAGCTGGGGGCCCGGCAAGTTCGACGCGGAGCTGATCCTCGACGGCAAGGCCGTCAACCCGCAGCAGATGTCGCACGGGGTCGTGACCGGCACCAATGTGCCCGCCGCCACGCTCATCCCGCCCGCGTACGGGCTGCAGGGTGTCAATCTCCACACCTGGACGGGCTGGGGCTCGATCCCGCACTGGAACGCCTTTGTCGCGAACCTCGAGATGCACGGCATCGGCAACTTCTTCGACCCGCGTCTCAACGACGCGGCGCAGTTCCCGATCGCGGCGCGGAACGGCTTCGGCAACATCGTCCGCAATCCGGACGCGGACCTGATCACGCCGAAGCTGCCGGCGCTGCACGCGTATCAGTTGAGCATTCCGGCGCCGACGCCTCCCGCAGGGAGCTTCGATCCCGCCGCCGCCGCGCGCGGCGACGAGATATTCAACGGCGCGGGCAGGTGCGGGTCGTGCCATCGGGAGCCGCTCTTCACGGAGCCAGGATGGAACCTGCACGCGGGCGCCGACATCGGCATCGACAACTTCCAAGCCGATCGTGCGCCGGATCACAAGTACAGGACGAGTCCGCTGAAGGGCCTCTTCGCCCACCAGAAGGGCGGGTTCTTCCACGACGGCCGCTTTGCCACGCTGCTGCAGGTCGTGCAGCACTACAACCAGACGTTGAGCCTGAATCTCACGCCGCAGCAGATGAACGATCTCGTCGAGTATCTGAAGTCGCTGTAGGGTGCACGCAGCGGCGGAGGCTGGATCGTCTGTCCGCCTCCGCCCCTGCGACGCGTCACCGCTGACGGCCGCTCTCTGTCGCGGCGGCCGTCTACTTCCGTTCGGCGAATACGTCAGCCAGTGTCACTGCCAGAGCGGCGGTGTCGGCGTGCGCGACGTTCGACGCCACCGCAACGACGATCCCGCCATCACGGCGCGTCAGCAGCGACATCACGCTTCCGCCTGCGAGCTGGCCGTTGAGGCTGCCTGCTTTCGTCGCCAGGGCGAACCGGACGAGATCGGACGGGGTGGAATAGAACGCCATTCCCCCAGCGCAGCACGCCAGGTCCCGCATGTACATCAGCCGTCGTCCGCGACGGGGATCTGTGCTGAAGCCTCGCCAGAACGTTGTCGGCACGTAGAACGTCGCGCGATCGCCGGGCAACGGCTGTCGGGGAGCGCTCACCCCAATCGGCCTGAGGATGATGTCGTGGACGGCCGTGAAGCCTGGAAAGTCCTCTTCCGGCTCTCCGATATGATCCGGGCTCCAGTCGGCCGCCGAATCAGTGCCCGTGTGCGGCATACTCAGGGACGCGACCGCGGCGGCGACCACAGGTGCCGCGGTGCCGATGTTGAATCGAGTATCGGGTGTGACGGGGGTGTGCGTGACGACGTCCCTCCATCCGAACCCTTCGGCCCAGACGATGTCCGCGCCCAAGCCGACGGCGATCGAGACGCCTGGCAGGTTCTGCTCCACGATGGCTGCGCGGACCATGGGCCGCGCGCGAGCGACCGCTGCCGCCCATTGTGGCGAGGGCGCGGACCCGGTGACCGACGGGACCTCCGGCGGTTGCGCGAAGAGAGGCGCTGCTATCGCCGCCGCATGGATAAGAAATGCGGCGCACGCGGCAATGGGAACGCCGACCGCCACTGCGGCGCGCCTGGCCCAGGTCGGCAGCCGGTTCCGTGCGGTCCTCACGCCGAATAGGACCGCGGCAAGCATCAGCAGGAAACCGACCACCGCCGCGCCGGGCTTGTCGTCGGCGTCGGCCACGTAAATGCCCATCCCGGCAATGGCCAGGCCCACGGCCACGAGGGCGAACGCGTTCACGGGCTTCGTCACCGAGGGTGTCATGTGTGCACTCCGAAAGCCGGCGTGGCAACCGAACGTTCGCGAGGCATGGACGCCGGCCTGACATCAACTCTATAACAAAAAGCCCTCTGCGTCTAGAAGCAAGGCTTTAGGCCGCCGGACCCGCTGGAGAGCCTAACTGCTGCGATGTGCCCGAATGATCGCATCCAGGTGATTGAGATACTTGTCCAGCGCACGTCGGCCCGAAGCGGTCAGTCTGTAATCGGTCCGGGGTGTACGGCCGTCAAACGTCTTGTCGCATGAGACATAGCCGGCGTCTTCGAGCTTGCGGACATGACCGCCCAGGTTCCCGTCCGTCGCACTCAACGCGGACTTCAACTCCGTGAAGGACAAGGACATGTCCTCCGCGGCCGCCAGGGCGCTCACGATGCCGAGCCGCATCCGATCGTGGAGCAGGCGATCGAGCGAGGTCGCGATCTCGGAGGCCGGGGCCGTGCTCGATGCGCGTGTCGAGCCCTCTCGCTGAGTCTTCGTGCCGACCTGGCGCGCCGCGCTGGACTTAGCCACCGTGATACCTCGCGAGGAACGCGCCGAATCCAACGTGCAGTCCGCCAAACCCGATCGCGAGCCAGACATTGCCCCACTCGGGCGGTGTCAACGACGCGGCGATTCCGGCGGCCACGAAGCATGCCCCGAGCACGCGGACCACCGGCACGGTGAACATCCCGCCCGTAAGCACCCCGACGCCGTACAACAGCAGCCACGCCGGCGCCATGACGCTGAAGTCCCGCATCACCCACAGGTCATAGGTGATCGCTCCGCCCGCGACAAGCGGGGCCGCCGTCGCCACTGCGAACCTGCGCGCATTCCTGCCGGTCAGCGCGATCCCGGCGCCCCGCGCCTTCCATGTCATCGCAGCCAGCTCAACGACGACGGCGATGCACGCCGCGGCAAGCCACGTCGCAAGCCAGCGTCCGCCAGTCGGCTGTCGAGCGCCCACGACCGCGGCGATCAGCCCGATGACGCCCATGACCACGCCGCCGGCGCCCGGAACGGCGGTGAAGGCGGACGAGCGCTCCATCGCAGAACGGATATAGGTGAGATCGGCCGCCGCCCGGCGGCTCATGAGGCGAGGTGGGGGTTCGTGCACAACCTGGATACTAGTGCACAGCACACCTGTCGCAGAGAACTTTACATGGCGAAGCTGACGGTAGGGGGACGCATGCCGCTTGGCCCGAGATTCGCGCCGTTTGACGGTAGTCTTAGTCCGTTCGAAGCGCAACGACGGGATCGACACGCGTCGCGCGCGTCAACATGAGGCTGTCGGACCGCCGTTAGCCGCCGCCAATGAGCTCTGATGATGCCTGGAAGTTGGACGTTGAGTGCGAGAAACACCTGCGAAGTCAGCGAGTCATCCCGCCGTAGCTCGCGCTGAACCAGCCGGGAGCCAAGGAGCATGGAGTGGAGTCCGCCTTCGCGCTTGCGCTACGGTGGACAAGCTTCGCGTGGCCTGCCAACCGTAGCTCACGACCCTGGCAAGCGTGAGCGAAGGTTGGCGGGCCGTCTGGGACGATTTCCGCAACTGGCTCATCCGCAGAGTTGGACTTCGTGAAATGGCGGCAGCCAATATGATTGCGCGCACATGATTGATCCGTCCCGACGGCTCGTGCCGTCGACCGCGCCCGAGGATCATCCGATCCATGACGCCGCCGAAGCCGGCGAGCTGGCGCGCGTACGCGCATTCCTCGATCAGCAGCCATCGCTCGTCCACGACATCAATCGCGCTGGCGGTCATCCTCTGCACCGTGCGGTCATCGGCGGATCGGCAGACGTGGTGGCGCTGCTGCTCGATCGTGGCGCCGACATTCACGCGATTCACGGCGCCGGGACCGGGTCGTTCGAGGGTTACGCACCGCAGGATAAACAGCCCATTGACCTGGCGATCTGGGGCGGCCCGCGGCAGGCGCCGCTGTCAAGATGGCGCTGCTACGCCAACGGCCTGACGTGGCTGCTGTGGAGGCGCTGGCGACCGGGCCGCCGCGTGTGGCCCGGCAGCGGCAACGTGCCTTTGGCTCGACTGCTCATCGGCCGCGGGGCGACGTACGATCTGACGGTCGCGTCCGCGTTGAACGATCTGGCCGCGGTGCGGTCGATGCTCGACGGCGCCCCCTCGCGCATCTCCGAGCAGCGCCCTGACGATCGCCGCCCGCTCTCGGCTGCCGCCGAATTCGGCCATCTCGACATCGTCCGCCTGCTGCTGGAACGCGGCGCCGACCCGACGTGGCCCGACGCCGATGCGTCCGAGCGCGGCGCCGCCTTGCATGCCGCGGCGGGGCGGGGCGACCGGGAGATGGTCGAACTGCTGCTGAAACATCACGCCGATCCCAACGGCTTCGTCAACGCCAGCGGCAACGCCGTCTATGCCGCGAAGACACCGGAGATCCGCAGACTGCTCGAGGCCCATGGCGGTTTCCTAGATCCGTACGACCTGGTGTGGAAGGGCGAGGACGACGAGGTCATGCGGATCGTGACCGAGCGACCCGAGACGGCACTCGCCGGGTGCGGGGGTGTGTTCACCGCCGTCGTGACCTGCGGCCGGCGCAAGCTGATGCGCCGCTTACTCGACGCCGGTTTCAAGGTCCATCCGCAGGCGGGCGGGTGTCACTCCTATCTGCTCGAGCGGCCCGATATGCTGCGCGAGTTGTTGACGCGCGGCGGCCTCGATCCGAATTACCCGACGGCTGATGGCGTCACGCTGCTCCACGAGCTGTGCCACAAGGACAGTCGAGGCCGGACGATGGACCATCGGACGGAGTGTGCGGCGATTCTGTTGGAGTTCGGTGCCGATCCGTCACCGAAGAACACGCACGGCGAGACGCCCGTCATGTGGGCGACCAAGAACGCGCTTACGGACATCGCGGGTTTCCTGAGAACCCGCGGCGCAACCTAGATACTCGAAGCCGGGCTGTGGCTGAAGCGCCGCGTATCGGACATCAGCATGTCACTCCCATAAACCGGAGGCCTCTATCGGGAGTGTCCGGCCGCGGACGCAAGGTCGGGCCCGGATGAGGACCGCCGGGTCACTTTCGATAGAGCCCGTTTGGACCAAGCCGCTGGCGTTTGCGGCGGACGCGGGGGGGCGGCTATGGGCGTTGAATCGTACGACCCGGGGCGTTCGGGTGAGCGTCGTCGTGATGGAAGCCCGATCGAGGCGGTGAGGACGTCGCCCAGCCCGTGGTAGCAGCATGCACGAGACGGCTAGTGCGAGCCAATAAAGCTAGGTCATTGCCGTGTGTCCGACAAGAAGGGGGCCGTGCGGCTCCGGCAGGCGCGCGGAGCTACCGGCGAATCAGCCGGTTCACGGCGACCCCGCGCAGCCGCGAGGGTCCGCGTATCGTACTTCGCGATGCTTATCGCGTGGCCCGTGGATTCGGCCGCCACGACGGCGTCCCCTCTTCCCACTGGTTGTCAGTAAGCTGCTCTATCCCGGTGCCGTCGGCCTGCATGACGAAGATCTCGCCGTAGGGCTGCGGCGCGTCGGTGTAGGTCACCTCGTCCTTGAATCCCATGCGCGACGAGGCGAACACGATTTGGCTGCCGTCTGGCGACCACGCCATGTGCGCATCGTTGCCGCCGCCGTGCGTCAGCTGCCTGGCGGCCGTGCCGTCCGGCTTCATCGTGAAGATCTCGTAGAAGCCGTCCGCCAGCCGCGCGAACATGATCTGGTCGCCGCGCGGCGACCACAGCGGAAAGTTGTCGTAGCCGGTCGACAGCGTCGACACGGCGCCCGTCTCGATGTTCATGATGCGGAGCCCCTCGCCTTCGGACCCGAACGTTCGGTACACGAAGCGTTTTCCGTCGGGTGAGAGCGACGGGAACCCGTTGTTGTTGGGTCCTTTCGTCAGCTCGCGAAACCCGCGGCCGTCGGAGCCGACGATCGCGATCTGCGCGCCGCCTTCGGCGCGGTCCTCCGCCTTCAGAAAGAGGCTGTGAAAACCGTTGAAGAACGCCTGGAACGAACCCACGCCGAAGATGACGCGGTCGCCGGCGGGCGACCACTGTGGACCGAGGATATTGCGCGAGTCATCGTGGTAGATCACATCCACCGTGTCGCTTTCGACGGGCGCGATCGCGACGCCGGCGCCGCGGCCGTCGTGCGCCGGTCCCACGAACGCGTACCGCTCGCCGTCGGGGCTGAACGACGGGCCGCCGCCGGTCAGCGTCAGCTCGTAGCCGCCGAGACGGCTGAACGTCCTCACCCACGGCTTCCGATCGAACGGCACACGCTTGTGGAATACCACGCGCGTGCCGTCGGGCGACCACGAGGCCGCACGGATTTGTCCCGCCGGCCCGCGCGTGCCGTCGGAGTAATAGATGCCCTGCTCGCCGTCCTTGCGGATGAAGCCGACGCGATCGTGCGGCAGCGGCGACGGATCGAACTTCACCCCGGGTCCGGCGGGCATGTCCGATGCGGTCCCGCTCTCGACGTCGATCGCGACGATCCGAGTGTCCTCCGGGTGCTCGGGGACGGATCGCCGGTTGTCGAGCGTCTGCTCGGCGCCCATGCAGTACGCGATCACACGGCGGCTGTCGGCGGTCCACTTCGGGCTGCCGCAGAAGTCGCCGTGCGCCGTGAGGTGCTTCAGGCCCGTGCCGTCGGGATGGATGACGAAGACGTTCGCGAGCTGGAGGCGTTCCCACCGGCCGTGCGCGAACGGGAAGTTGCTGAGGCGATCCGACGAGAACGCGATCCAGCGCCCGTCCGGGGACCACGAGGGGCGGAAGTCGCCACCGGCGCCCGACGTCAGCGCGAGCGCCTGCTTTGTCTGCAGATCGAGCGTCCAGAGATCCGCGGTTCCGCCGTTCCGCGTCGTGACGAAGACCAGCCGTCTTCCATCGGGCGAAAACGCGGCCTGGTCGTCGTACGCCGGGCTGTCGGTCAGCCGCTCGAGGCCCGTGCCGTCCGCGCCGACGCGGTACAGATCGGCCGAGCCGTTCCGCTCGGATGTGAAGACGATCGATGCGCCATCGGGCGACCACACCGGGTCGTAGTCGGCTTCGGTCGGGCCGACCAGCAGATGTTCGCTGGTGCCGTCCGCGTTCGCGACGAACACCGAGATCTGATGCGGCTGCGGGAACACGCGCGCGAACACCACCCGCTGCGGCGATTGCGCGCCGGCCGTGGCGATCAGCGCGAACACGACGCTAGCGAAGCGCAGGCGCATCGGTGGATGATACAGGGACAGCACGACCGCACGTCCGAAAAACAGAGGCACGCCCGGCGGGCCGAGAATCGCGTACGCGCTGCGCCGGGTCAGCCCCACTGCGGCCAGCCCTGATCCGTGACGTACAAATGCAGTTTCTGGTACGCGGCCGATCCAGTTTGACCGCCCGCCTTCGCAGCCAACAGAGTTCTAAAATGAAATCACCCTCGCAAGTGATTGATACTGCGTGCGTTAAGGGCTGGCGGAGAGAGTGTCCGGTGGATTCCACACCGCAACGCGTCTGGCCATATGCGGTGCTCGCCTGGGTCTTTCTGGTTGCGTGGGCAAGCGCCCGCGCCGTGTTACCGTGGCACATCGGAATCGGTGGAATGCTCGGAATGATCGGCGAAATGAGGGGTGTTCATAAACTCCTCCTCGCCTACGCGAGCACGTACGCAGCGCCCATGGCCGTCCTCGTGTTCGGAGTGTTCGCGCCACTAGCCACTTTGATTGACTACATGACCGGCCGGCGCACGTCGCGGGTGGTAAATGTACTGCTCGGTGCTGCGCTGGCGGTGCCCGTCCTTGGCGTCGTCCTCTGGTGGGAAGGGAGTTCAGTCGAGTACCTACTGGCCCACGTCAATGGCATTGGGCCTTTGCTCCCGCTGCCGCTCACCGGCATGATCGTAGGACTCGGTATGCGGCACCGCAAATCGGTACGACCACTCTAACTCTCGTCACGGGCACCAAAGCAACCGATTCAGCGTCTCGGCTCGGACTCGCAACAACACCCCAGCGGGTGCTCGCGCCGGAGTTACGCCTCGTGAGCCGGCGAACGGCGCACCCCCCATGCTGGCTTGGTTCGCAGGGCTCAGCGAACGATAATTTGTCCGAAGGCCGTGACACTCAGGTGATCGTGATATCCGCAGGTCCTGGCCCGCGTGAACACGGCGGTGTCCCTGCTCCCGCCGGCAGCGATCAGAGGGCCATTGATTTCCGGACAATCCGTATGGGAGGGATGCGGGTCGGATTCCATATCGATCGCGCCCGAGCCCGCGTTAACGAACCTCACGCGCTGGCCGACGGCAATGGTGATCGTCGGCGGAGTCGCGCTGCCGGCCCGGATTGACACCGTCGGAGTGGTGACCAGCAGCGTGAAGTTGAGCGAGGCATCTCCCGAAAGCAGGACGGCGCGCTCTGCCGGGTCGTAACTTGCCCTGGACGCTCGCAGGGAAAAGCTGTCTGCCCGCAGGTTCGCGAGACAATAGTGCCCCGCGCCGTCCGAGGTGGCAGTGCGCCCCGCATTGGATCCGGTGCGGATCTCCAGCAGGACACCAGAAACGGGCGAACCGGACACTTCGGCCACTGCGCCGCACAGGTTGAGCGTGCCCTGCTGCAAACGGAGCACAAAATCAAGAGTTGCGTCGGCGGTCAACGTGACGCCCCGGTCCACGTCGTCATACCCCCTCTTGCCCGCTCGCATGGTGAAGCTGTCCGGAGCCAGGTCGCGAAGACAGTAACGTCCCTGATCGTCGGTCTCGCCCTCTCTTCTCGCGTTCACGCCGTCACGAATCTCCATGAATGCCTGCCGAACGGGCGCTCCTCCCGCGTCAGTCACGGTGCCGCAGATCGTGAACCTCTGCGCAGCGCGGGGCCTGACCTCCACCCTGACGCTGGCGGTCGCGGCCTGATATGACGCTCGAATGTCCGTCGACCCCGCGGCGACAGCGGTCACGAGTCCACCGCCGGAAACAGACGCGATGGCGGCATCGGTCGACTGCCACGCCGTCTGGGCAGTCACTTCCTGCGTCGAGCCGTTCGAGAGTGATGCCGTGGCGGTCAACTGCGCCGTCTCCGCCGGCATCAGTGAGCCGGCGGATCCAGCGATTTGCAGGGACGTCACGGTGGTCGTCGGGGTTGGCGTCGTTGGAGGGGCTGCTGAGGACGCCGAGCCCCCGTTGCCGCCGCAACTCACCAGCACCGCTGCAACGGCGATCAGCCAAATGGATCGCATCGCAAGAGGCCTCCAGGGAAGGCGGTAATCGTCACGCTTCACGGTACTTTTCCCACCGCGATCTCACCGAATTCGCTCCGTGCCTCCCGGCGTGTCGTATCTCAGAACCGCAGGCGCACGCCGCCATTGATGTTCCGGCCTCGAGCGAAGCTCTCACACCTCATCTCTCGATCTCCGGCTGTTCCGTGTCGGCACCGTTCGGAGCGAGCGGCAGCATGGGCCTCACTAGTGGCCTGTACTCGCTGAAGTACTACCGATTCGATGCGCCGGGTTTCGATAGCTCCAGCGGATCGGTTTCGCCGTCTTGTTGTAATGCCGAATGTAGCGACGAATCTTTCGGGCGAGGTCAGCGACGGACGTGAAGACGCCGCGGGCGAGCAGTTGGCGCTCGATCTTCGCAAACCAGAGCTCGACTTGATTGAGCCCACCTGACCACGAGGCGTTCGTCGACCACCAGCGCGGCATGAAAAGGTGGGAGTAAGAGTGGGATACGGCTATGTTGATACCATGTAAGTCTTTGCGCCAAGTGTTTATAGATTTATTTTGGCGGAGAGAGTGGGATTCGAACCCACGGTAGAGTTTCCCCTACACACGCTTTCCAAGCGTGCTCCTTCAACCACTCGGACATCTCTCCGTTTAGAATCAAGCACTTGCGAGCGGTCTGGAACAGTGTAGCGCAAAACCGTCCTTCAAATCCTGACGGTCCACGAACCCGCCGCGATTCAGCAACTTGCGAGCGACGGAGCATCGACGATTCGCGAGAATTGTGTCAGACCTTCTAATCCGCTGCGATCACTTACGGCGATCATCCGTCAACCGAAGAATGTCGCTCAGCGCCGACAGAGCCGCGGGCCGTTGCCGGCGGCCGCGATAGAGACAAGAATCCCGCAAATGGCGAATGTCAATCCTCGAGGAGCCGCACGGGTGCGCCGCTGGGGAAGTGCAGCGTGACAAAGTCCTCAAGCAAAAACGCCGGGCCGCCCATCGCCGCCTAGAGTCAGCGCGATCACCGGTGGCGTCCCCTGAATGCTTGTCCGTGGATTCGTATCTGTGTCGCAGCGAATGCTTCGGGGGACCGGCGTTTGACATACAGCACGTAGATCTGGGGCTGAGCCAGCCGTATCTTCTCCTCGATGTCCACGACAATTTGCTCGATCGCGCGGGTTGTCAGATGAGGCTCGAACTGTACGCTCAGCGCGACAACCACCTGGTTTGGCGCGAGCTGAGCCGACGCTAGCCCATTCGCTCGAACCACTCCATCAGTGGTCCGGGCGATGTCAAAGACGATCTCTTGGAGTTTCGTGTCAGCGCGCTCACCAATGAGCAGGCCCTTGCTCTCGCGCGCCAGCAACATCGAGATCAGCCCGAGCAACACGCCAATAGCCAGAGAAGCCACCCCGTCTATTCTGGGCTCGTCCCAACGGATCGAGGCCCACGTACCGACGAACGCGATGGCAATGCCGATAAGGGCGGCGGTATCTTCGAGAAGGACGACAAACTGCGGCGGATTCTTGCTCTGTTTGATAGCGTCCATATGCCGGCCGCACCGACCGATGGCTTGAAGCCTTTCAAGGCGATCACCCACGTGCTGCCCTCGAACAGCACGGACAGAGCCAGAACCGTGTAGATGACACCTGGATGCTCCACCGGGTGGGGGTGGCGGATGTGGTCGATACCTTGGAGCACAGACGCGACGCAGCCGAGACCGAACAAGAACAATGCGACGATGAAGCTCCAGAAATAGAGCTCCCGGCCAAATCCAAACGGATGCTCGGCGTCGGGTCGTTGGCGTGAGCGCCGCATCCCATACAGCAGCAACCCCTCGTTGCCGGTATGGACGACGCTGTGAACCGCCTCCGACAACATCGCCGACGAGCCGGACCATAGCGCCGCCGCGACCTTCGTGATCGCAACAAGGGCGTTTCCGATGACCGCAGCCCAGACAGTCGTGCTCGTCGCCGATCGTGCCATTACGTCTCAGTTGTGTTCAGCTACTGCGGAACCAGCAATCATTCCTGTTCCCAGTACGTGACTCGGCCACTCTTCTGCGCGACGAAACGGACTCCGCCATCCTGCGAGATGACGATCACGACGGCGCCCGGCACCGCAGCGGCGAGTCGATACGCCGACCGATGACGCGCGCCCACATTGTCCTCCCCTCTTCCGCCACGCGGTCGCCCTCGACATCCAGCGCCCTGGCCACCGTCCTGACCGCCGGAAGTCTGCCGGAGATCATCCCACCGAATCCCAGGATGTCGTGCTGCTTGGTGATGACGACGGCGCCGTCGGCCGACGCGAGCGCGCCAATCAAGTGGGCGGTTTCGAATAGCGCCTCATCGAGCGTCACAAGCTGGTCGTCGGTCGTCATCTCGAAACCCCGCCACCCGATGGGTTCTCCCGGGCGTGTTCCGAGCCCATAAATCTGAGCCAGTCGATTGAGGATGTCGACCACAAGATCCGGAAACGAGCGGTGGGGCTGTGCGTTCTCAAACTTGTACTTAACGTCGAGGTAAGGGTCGTCCGTGCAGAGATCTTCGGCGTCTTCCACGGGGACGAACACGATCGTGCCGCCGTGCCGTGCGTCGCGAAGCACGGCGATCACGCGCTTCATCATGCGCTCCGAGATCCGTCGCGGAAGCGATGGCTCGAGTGCGGCCCAGGCGTCACCGGATTGATCGCGAGCACGTGCGCCGGCAGACTCGTGCCGCGCCATGAGGTCGTGACTGAACTGCGTGAACTCCTTGGGCAGCCACTCTGAGGCAAAGGGATCCGCCCGCCAGCCTGACAGCCGACCTCGTTCAAGCCGTGCGACGAGTTCGTCTCCCTTATACGCCGCCATGCTTCCGGGGGCATCGACGTGAATCACGGGTGCGCGTGGCAATGGCGTCCCCGCCCGCCTGCCACCCTGTACCGCCCTCAGCCATCGGCTTCCGGAATTGACCAGGCCCCAGATTCGCAAATCGCCCTTATCGTCCCGCCGCACGCCGATCAACGTTCGCCGGGTGTCGGTCGCGACGGAGAGCCGTCTGAGTTCGTTCGCGTCGAAGGGGAACGAAGGCGAGAACGGAAGCGCCCGCAGACTCTCTGGTGGCATTCCGTCCGCTGGGAAGATGGCGGGCGGAGCGAGAATGGCTCGGAACGTCACCGCCCGCTCCTCCTCGCGCAGCAGGCTCGCCTGGTAACAGGCTGAGAAGAAGTGCTCAAGGCTCGTGGCATCAATCAGGTGTTCGTCGCCCTCCGCGGAGTGTTCCGGCACGCTACTCCAACGATCACGCACGAATGACGCGAGATCCTTCGGGTACGAGTACCCTGCGCGGTCAGATCCGTGAGTTGGTGCTGCGTCTTGGTGACTCATGTTTGCTCACGTAATCGGCGACGTCCTGGCAGACCGCGTCGCCCGCACAGCGTTCTGAAGCTCCGGACGTAACGGCGTTCTGCTTCCACTCGAGGGTGGAAATGACAGCGGCAAGCGCGGCGGGTCGTTGTCGCACACTCGGGTAATACAAAAAGAACCCCTCAAAAGGTGGACACCAGTCTTCAAGGACGCGGACCAGCGCTCCGCTCGCGAGGTGCTCCGCCACCCGGTCTTCTGCAAGCCACGCGAGACCGGCGCCTTCGAGCACGACCTGAATAACCAGATCCAAATCATCGAGGATCAGCGGTCCGTCGACCGCAACTGCCAGCGACGTGTCACCCTGATCGAGCTCCCACTTGTAGACGCTGTCCCCGCGGTGGCGGAAACGGATGCATCGATGTGTCGAGAGGTCACTCGGTGACGTTGGCTTCGCGTGTCCTTCGAAGTATGCCGGCGCGCCGACAACCGCGGGCCTGAGATCCGGCGACACGCGAACCCTGACCATGTCGTCCGCGATGTACTCGCCGAACTGAATCCCCGCATCGTAGCCGGCGGACACAAGGTCTACCCGTTGGTCGTCCGTCGTGATGTCCAGCTCCACGTCTGGGTACCGCTGCACGAACTGGCCGAGCCTCGGTATCAGGACGTTCTTCACGGCGAGCCGGCAGCATAGGAGCCGTACTCGTCCCGCAGGTCTGCTCTGGAGCTCGGACAGATTCGTCAACGTGCTCCGAATGTCATCGAGGGCGGGTCTGAGGTGAGCGATGAGCTCCTCGCCTGCATGAGTCGGCGACACACTGCGCGTTGAGCGCGTCAACAAGCGCACGCCGATTTGCTCCTCCAGCTGCCGGACCGAGCGACTCAGCGCTGACGTCGAAATGTTCAGCTGCTTCGATGCACGCGTGAAGCTTCGTTGTTCAGCCACCGTAAGGAATGCAGACAGCACGCTTAGCTCGTCGCGCACAATTGTTGCTCCTGTGCAAAAGCCCTTGCAGATCTTAACGGCAGTCGCCTGCACAAAAGCGTTCTACCGTAATTAGATGGACGAGAGATACCACACGAACTCGCCAGCGGGATCGGCCTTCTACACGCAGCCCGTCGATGTCCATCTTCGCGATGAGAGCGCGCGATGAGGACGCTGTTTCGTGTTGGCGTGTTCACCGCCATGACCCTGGCGATGGGCTCGTGCCGGTCGCGCGGAGTTCCACCGTCATTGGCGCCCGTTCCCGACAATCAACTGCGCGCCGTCGCTGACTTCTCGGTCATTGCCGACCGGAAGGCGCGATCCCAGGCGCTGTTCGTGGAGGCCAGCCGGGTGTTTCTCCATCCGCGCTGTGCCAACTGCCACCCGGACGGTGACGTGCCTGCCCAGGGCATGGAAATGACCGCTCATCAGCCGCCGGTCACACGGGGGCCTGACAACCACGGCGTCGTCGGCATGGAGTGCGCCGGTTGTCATCAGGATCGCAACCTGGTGCAGGCGCGGGTGCCGGGCGCACCGGACTGGCATCTCGCACCGAGAGAAATGGCGTGGGTCGGCAAGACGCCGCACCAGATCTGCGAGCAGCTGAAAGATCCGAAACGGAACGGCGGGAAGTCGCTCGAGGCGATCGTCGAGCACAACGCCCACGACAAGGCGCTCGTCGCGTGGGGCTGGTCTCCGGGGCACGACCGCGAACCAGCACCCGGTACGCAGGAGCAACTCGGCGCGATCGTGGCGGCGTGGGTGCAGACCGGCGCCGAATGTCCGCGTGAGGAGGTGCGGCGGTGAGCATCACCATTCGTGTGAACGGCACACCACAACAGCTCGACGTCGATCCCGAGATGCCCTTGCTGTGGGCCCTCCGTGACGTGCTCGGTTTGACCGGAACGAAGTACGGCTGTGGCGAAGCGCTGTGTGGTGCCTGCACCGTACATCTCAATGGCCAGGTCGTGCGCTCGTGCGTGACGCCTGTCCGCCGCGCGGCGAACGCAGAGGTCGTCACGATCGAGGGGCTCTCACCCAACGCGGAACATCCGCTGCAGAAGGCGTGGGTGGAACTCGGGGTTCCGCAGTGTGGCTTCTGTCAGGCCGGCCAGCTGATGACCGCTGCCGCCCTGCTGAAGAAGCACCCGCGCCCGACTGACGAGCAGATCGATCAGTCGATGGCGGGCAATCTTTGTCGCTGCGGCACGTATATGCGCATCCGCGAGGCCATCAAGAGAGCCGCGGGAGGGCCACAGTGAGCGCCACCCCGTTGCTCATCCCGCGCCGGTCCTTCCTCCGCGCGTTGAATCTCACCGTGGGGGGGATCGCACTGGGCTACTACTTCCCGGTGGAGGCGCAGCGGCCGACCAATGAGCCCGGCAAGCCGGCGGCACCCAAGCCCGTGACCGGCTCGCAGGCGGTCGAAGCCAGTGCACCGGGACTGAATCCGAATGTCTTCATCCACGTGGGACCGGACGGCACTGTCACCATCGTGTGCCATCGCTCAGAGATGGGCCAGGGGATCCGCAGCTCGCTGCCGGTATTGATCGCCGACGAACTCGGCGCCGACATGGCGCACGTGAAGATCGTGCAGGGCGACGGCGACAAGGCCTACGGCGACCAGAACACCGACGGATCGAACAGCATTCGGGGCATCTACGAGGACATGCGCCGGGTGGGCGCGACCGCGCGGGTCATGTTGATCGCTGCTGCCGCACAGCAGTGGAGCGTTCGTGCCGAAGAGTGCGTCGCTCTGAAACATACCGTGACGCATCGGCCCACCGGTCGAACGCTCGGGTTCGGTGAGCTGGCGGTCGCGGCCGGCAAGCTGAAAGTACCGCCTGCAAAGGAGGTGGTGCTGCGACCTGTCTCCGAGCTGCCGCACCTCGGTAAGCCGTTGCCGCTCCTCGACGCACCCGCCTATGTGAGCGGCAAGGCGACCTACGGCGCCGATATCAGGCTGCCGGGCATGCTCACCGCCGTGATTGCCCGGCCGCCGGCTGTCGGAGGGAAGGTCGCGCGGTTCGACGGAACCCGGGCGCTTGCCGTGCCGGGTGTCCGCAAGGTGATTGAGGTACCGGCGCCCAAGCCCCCGTACGGGTTCCAGCCCTGGGGCGGCATCGCAGTCGTTGCGGACAACACGTGGGCGGCGATGCGTGGCCGCGACGCCCTCGACGTCACCTGGGACGAGGGGCCCAACGCCGAGTACGACTCCGAGACTTATCGACAGGTCCTCGCGAAAGCTGTGTCTGCGCCAGGCCGTGTCGCCCGGAAGGTCGGGGACACGGAGTCGGCGCTGAAGAGTGCGGCGCGGATCGTCGAGGCGGAGTATCACGTGCCGCACCTGCCGCACATGCAGATGGAGCCGGTCGTCGCGGTCGCTCGTGTGGACGGCGATCGCTGCGAGGTCTGGGCGCCGACGCAGAACCCGCAGGCCGCGCAAACGGAAGTCGCGCGCGTGCTCGGCACCACGCCGGAGAAGGTCCGCGTCCACGTCACCTTTCTGGGCGGCGGGTTCGGCCGGAAATCCAAGGCGGACTTCTGCTCGGAAGCGGCCTTCCTCTCGCGCCGTCTGGGTGGCCCGGTCCGCGTCCAGTTCACCCGCGAAGACGACGTGCGACACGACTACGTCAATGCGGTGAGCGCGAACCGGCTGACCGCGGGCCTGGACGCGAACGGGCGCGTCGTCGCGTGGCGTCACCGGACGGCCTTCCCGTCCATCTCCAGTACCTTCGGCGGCAAGGCGACGCCGGGCAACGACGATCTGCAGCAGGGCGTGCTCGATCTCGCGCTTGCGGTGCCGAACGTGACGGCGGAGATCGGCGAGGCGGAAGCACACACGCGAATCGGCTGGCTCCGCTCCGTCTACAACATCTTTCAGGGATTCGCGATCGGCTCCTTCGTGGACGAGATCGCGCACGCGAAAAGCGCAGATCCGCGGAACGTATGGCTCGAGATCATCGGGCCTGCCCGGAAGATGTCGTTGTCCGACCTCGGCATCGAGCGGTTGCCCAACTACGGTCAGCCGCTCGAACAGCATCCGGTCAACGCCGGCCGCCTCCGTAATGTCATCGAACGAGTCACGCGTGCCGCCGGCTGGGACCAGCGCCGGCAACGAGGCCGCGCGCTCGGCCTCGCGGCGCACCGCAGCTTCCTGAGCTACACCGCGGTCGTGGCGTCCGTCGTGAAGCGGCCGAACGGCACGCTCGCCGTGGAAGACGTGTGGATGTCGTTCGACGCCGGCACCATCGTCAACAGCGACCGTGTCCGCGCGCAACTCGAGGGTGCGGTGATCTTCGGCATGAGTCTCGCGATGTACGGCGGCATCACCATGAAGCGAGGCGCGATCCAGCAGGATAACTTCCGTGGCGGGGGGCGCATCGTCCGCATCAATGAGGCGCCCCGGCGCATCACCCTCGATCTCGTGGAGAGCACCGCTGCCCCTGGTGGAGTCGGCGAACCTGGCGTCCCCCCTGTCGCACCGGCGATTGCGAATGCGATATTCGCGCTTACGGGCACACGCATCCGCGAACTCCCACTGATCAAGTCCCTATCCGTCTGAGGAGGATTTGAGGGTCCATGCCTGGTCGTCACCTCTTCCCGTCATTGGCGCAGCGTCTCGATCAACGCGGCCAGGGCCGCCGGCTGCTGCCGCCGACTCGGGTAATAGAGGAAGAAGCCAGGGAACGGCTGGCACCACGACTCCAGAACGCGCACGAACGCTCCACGTTCGAGGTGAGGCGCCGCGCGATCCTCTCCGAGGTAGGCCAACCCCACACCGTCGAGCGCGGCCCGAATGACCAGTTCAACATCGTCGACGACCAACGGCCCGCTCACGGCAACGCTCAGCGATTGTTTGCCCTTGTCGAATTCCCACCGATAAATCTCCTCCCTGCCATGTCGGAAGTTGATGCACCGGTGCTTCAACAAATCCCGCGGAGACTTGGGCGTGGGGTGCGATTCGAAATACCCGGGCGACCCGACGATGGCTGGGCGATGGTCGGGCGAGACACGGATGGCGACCATGTCCTGCTCGATGAACTCTCCGTAATGGATTCCTGCGTCGTACCCTCCCGCCACGAGATCGACCCGGCTCTCTTCCGTCGTGACGTCGAGCACCACGTCCGGATAGGTGCGCGCGAATTGTCCGAGTTTCGGTCCGAGCACCGAGGACGCGGCGAGCGGAGACACGATCAGGCGGACGCGTCCAGCCGGTCTTCCCCGCATCCCGGCGAGTTTGCCGAGCGCCGCGCGGACATCGCTGAGCGCGGGCCGCAGCGCGCGAAGCAATTCGTCGCCAGCCTCGGTGGGCGCGACGCTGCGCGTCGTCCGCGCCAGCAATCGCACGCCAATCTCGTCCTCGAGTCCCCGAACGGCGTGACTCAGCGCGGATTGCGACACGCCGAGGCGTCTCGCGGCCTTCGTGAAGCTCCGCTCCTCCGCGACGGCCATGAACGCCGACAGCACGTTGAGATCGTCGCGATCCATTTCTGAATATTACTCATAAGCCCTAGCTGATTTTGCCGTCTAGTCACGTCCCCGTCACCGCCGTAAGGTGGGTTGGAGAGAACGTTCACCGGATGTTGAAGATGCCCACCGAGCCGAGCCAGGA
>JBBWZJ010000233.1:0-43922 GCA_039648985.1 Acidobacteriota bacterium
CGAACGTGACGATTCGCAACAACCTGTTCGTGATCTCGAAAAAGGATTACGGCGGGACGGGCTACTTCCTGCAGATTGGATCGGCGCCGCGAAACATCAAGTTCGATCACAACACGATCATCCACGACGGCACGACGCTGGTGAACGCCTACACCGGCACATACTTCACGGCGGACGGCGTCACCCACACCGACGGCACGATCAACGGCTTCGAGTGGACGCACAACCTGTCCGTGAACGGCACGTACGGGTTCAACAGCTACGGCGGCATGAACGGCGCCAACCTGCTGACGGCGTTCCCCGGCATCCAGATGTACGACAACGTGCTTGCCGGTTACACGGGGAAGCTCTACCCCGTGAACAACTACTACCCGAGCGTCACCACGTTCATGTCGTATTTCGCGGACTTCGCCGGCGGCGACTACCGCGTCCTCGACACAGCGCCGCTCGGCTCGGACGGCCTCCGCGTGGGCGCGGACGCCTCACGCCTCCCGTCGCGGAAGTGAACCTTCGGAACCGGACGAAATGCACCGCCCTCTTGGCAACGTGGCGTCGGCGTCCGGCCTGAGGGCCACCTCGCTGAGAGCTGACCGCTGAAAGCTGAGAGCCAGCTTGCCGAAGGGGACGACATCGTCGTCCCCTTCGGCGTCTCGACATTCGATCCACAGGACGGTAATCCGCCGACGATTCCGTCAGGCGATCGTCTCCAGGCCCGGCCGGCCCCGCATGTAAATCCCCAGTGAGCAGCGACTTAGCAGAACCCTGAATCGGGAACGTGGCTTGCGGACAGGAAAGATGCCGAGGGTAGTCCCCGAAGCATCCCCTTCAACGTCGGCCGGACCCTGGGAGTGTTCATGCTCGTGCCACGCGCTCTTGCTGCCGCCGCGGCGCTCGTCCTCTTCTCGACCGTCCCCCTCCACGCCGCAACCGTGCCCGTGGCGGCGGGTGCCGATCTGCAGGCCGCGCTCAACGCGGCAAACCCGGGTGACGTGCTGATGCTCGCCGAGGGGGCGACCTTCACCGGCAACTTCATCTTGCCGGACAAACCGGGTACGAGTGTCATCACCGTGCGATCCGGCGCCGCCGACGCCACGGTGCCGGGGACCGGCGTGCGGATCACACCGGCATTCGCGGCGCGGCTTGCGAAGCTGCAGTCGCCGAACACGATGCCTGCGATCGTGACGGCGCCCGGAGCCCATCACTGGCGCCTGCAGCTGCTCGAGCTCCCACCGACACAGCTTGGCTATGGCGAGATCCTCCGGATCGGCGAGGGGGCCGCACCCCAGACGCTCCTTTCGCAGGTGCCGTACGAGATCGAGCTCGATCGTCTCTACGTGCATGGAGATCCCCTGTATGGGCAGAAGCGGGGCATTGCGCTGAACGGGACGCGCGTGATCGTCCGTAACTGCTATATCTCGGACATCAAGGCCGTCGGGTTCGACACACAGGCGATCGGCGGCTGGAACGGACCCGGCCCGTTCACGATCGAGAACAACTACCTGGAGGCTGCGGGGGAAAACCTGCTGCTCGGGGGCAGCGATCCGTCCATCGCGGGACTCGTGAGCGAAAACGTGGTCTTCCGGTACAACTACGTCACGAAGCCCATGGCGTGGCGCAACGCGATCATCCCCGCGCCCCAGGGCGCTTCCGCGTCAGCCCTCGCAGGGGCCGGCACATTGCCGGCCGGCACGTACGCGTATGCGGTGCTCGCGCGCCGGCAGGTCGGCGGCGGCACCTGGGGCACGTCGGCGGCCTCCATGCAGGTCACGGCCACGGTGGGAGACCAGGGCGCGGTGTCCATCACCTGGGCGGCGGTGGCCGACGCCACGGAATACCGCGTCTATGGCCGGAGCCAGTACTGGACGGTGACGCGTCCCTCGCTCACAGACACAGGAGCCCCCGGGACCGCGGCGGCGATGCCGACCGCTGGAGGCACCACGTGGCAGGTCAAGAACCTGCTGGAACTGAAGAACGCCCGGCACGTGACGATCGAATACAACGTCTTCGAGAACAACTGGGTGAACGCGCAGAAGGGCTACGCGATCCTGTTCACGCCACGCAACCAGAACGGCGCGTGCACCTGGTGCGTCGTCGAAGACGTCACGTTCCAGTTCAACGAGGTCCGGAACGTCGCCGGTGGCGTGAGCATTCTCGGGTACGACTCGCCGAACATCAGCGCGCAGACGACGACGGTGGTGATCCGGCACAACTTGTTTCACGGAATCACGAAGACCCTTGGCGGGTCCGGGTGGTTCCTCCTCATCGGCGACGAACCGCGGGACGTGACGATCGACCACAACACGATCGACTTCGACGGGACGACGGCGGTCTATGCGTACGGGGGAACGGACACGGCGCCGCGGCAAATCACGGGATTCCGGTTCGTCAACAACGCGCTGCGCCACAACCTGTACGGCATCAACGGCGCAGGGTCATCGTACGGCAACACGGCGCTGACGGCGTACTTTCCGGGCTCTGTCGTGCAGGGCAACTGGCTGCAGGGCGGCACGGCATCGCGGTACCCCGCGGGGAACATCTTCGCGGGCACCTTCGAGCCGGCGTTCATGGACGTGGCAGCGGGGGACTACCGGGTGTCGGTGGGCAGTGTGCTGCTCGGCGGCGCGCTCGACGGCACGAACATCGGCGCTGACACGTTCACGTTGCTGGCGGGGCTGCGCCTGGCGTCCGCCGGCATTGCCGCCACCGCGCCGGCCCGCCCTGGGGGGCTGCGCGTCATCCGATAGCGACGGCGATCGTGCCGGCCGCTACCGCTGGCGGGTCCCGAGTGCCTGCGCAATCGCCACGACGTCTGCGCCGAGATCCTTGCCGTCCGAGCCGGCTGCGCGCGCGCGACTGTTCGGCGCGAGTCGATAATCGTTCGCGGCCGCATCCACGAACATCCGCGTGAAGTCAGCGTCGCTGATGAACGCGTTGCCTTTCGGATACCTGGCCGCATCCCCCCCGTCGATGGTGTTTGCCGTGAACACGGCATCGGGGAAGTACGCGTCGAAGGTGCTCATCCCGACACCGCGGTCCGACCCGATCACGCCGAACTCGTTGTGGCGGATCAGGTTGTCTCGAAAGACAAGCCCGGTGACCGTCTTCGGCGCGTCCTTGGTGCCGCCGAACGCCGTGATGATGTTGCCGCTCTGGATGACGGTGTTGTGCTCGATGGCGATATCGGCGGGGCCGTCGCCGATGAGCGCGAACACGCCGGGGCCGCCCCACGCTTTGCCATCGATATCGTAAAACAGGTTGTCGACGATCTTGACCCGCCGCGCCGGGTTGCTGGGAAAGTTGGTGTCCTCACCGGTGATGGTGATCCCGGCGCCGGCGTGACGAATGACGTTGCGGCGGATCGTGACGTCCTCCACGACCGACCACGGGGACTTGCCGTCCTGATTGCGCGGCGTCAGGAGGATTGCGTAACCCGACTGGGCATCGCGCCACACGTACTCCATGACGTTGCCTTCGACGAGCACGCGGCGTGCGTTCTTGAGCTCGAAAATGTTCTTGACCTGCCAGTTCTGGGTCCGCCATGCCGCCGGTTTCGCGAGGTGGTTCCGGCGAAAGACCACGTCCTGGGTCACGAGCCCCTGGATCGCGGGATCCGACCCGCCGAGCAGGAAGTTGTCGCCGGCGCCCTCGAGGTAGTTGTTCTCGATCGTGTAGGGCCCCGGTCCGTTCCAGCCGGCAATCGCCTGCGAGTCCTGGCCGACGGCCTTGATGTCCGAGATGTAGGAATCGATGATCGTGGTCGCGCCGCTGTTGAGCGCGATGCCGCGCTTCTGCCCGCGCGCCGGATCGCCGTGGATGTAGCACCTGTCGATCGCGAGATCGTGCGGCACCGACGAGAGGTCGTGCTGGGCCGTGCCGCCGTCGCCGAGCCGGATGATGTCGGCCGCGGGGACGGCGGTCGGCAGGAACTCGAGCAGCTGCAGCCTCCAGTGATGCGCGCCTGCCGCAGTGCGGAGCGCGGGATTCGCGTTGGGCGACTTCAGCTTGGCGAGCCGGTCACTGCGCACCGGAAGGATGCGCTGCCCGGGCCGTGCCAGATTGGCGCTCTCGCCGCCGGTTCTGACGGTGATGTAGACGCTGCCTGCGGTGGCTGGCAGCAGGAAATTGCCGACGTACGTGGCACCGGGGGCGAGCACGACCGTGTCGCCCGGGCGGGCACGGTTGAGCGCTTCCTGGAGATCGCCGTCGGCCGGCACGGAGACGTTCGCCGCGCACGCCGAGTGCGCCGGTATCGAGAGGAGAGCCGCGGTCCACAGGAGAAACGACGCCGCGGTTCGGATCCGCTTGCGCGTCTCGCGCCGCGGCCCGGACAGAGAACCAGCGAGCCGCGCCGAACCGTACGCGCTCAGATTGACGCGACGCTCATCCCGGCCGGGCCGCATGGCGTGTCCGATCAAATTGTCACAGAATTCGTGCTATGCCGCGCGCCGCACTGCGGCCGCGATCCCGATGAGGGCGCTGCCGACGAGCACCATTGCCGCTTCATCCCGAATCCCCGTGGCGGGGAGCGCAACGCGCTGAACGGCGACCGGAGCCGCCGTGCTCTGCCGCGGCTCGGCCGCGGCGACCCGTCCCGCGGCGGCCGCCGAGGCGGCCGCGATGACGGCGAGAACTGCAAACATCACAACCACGAACTGCCTACGCATGACCCTGTGACCTCTACTATCGTGCTCTGAATCGCGGTCGGCCAGTTACCCGACGCGCGCCGATGCAATTTCACTCGTGGCGCCTCACGTCGCGCCCTCACGCCGCTCGTCACTACAAGTCACATGCCAGCACAGCTTCCCGCATAAGCCGCTGATTCTAATAGTTGATCCGCGTTCTGGTGTGGGAACGTGGAATCCTTTTGCTCAAATTTGCGCTTTTCCCCGAACTGACGCTGTTGAGGTACGCATTTTGAATGCAAGTCGTATCCGAGTTGAGACTGTGTTACCTGATTTACCCATCGGCTGGGTCGCCCACCGGCCAAAATCCCCTGCAGGGAGATAGATGAAGAATCCTTACGTCGCCATTGTGGACGACGACTCGTCGTTTGCGAACTATCTGCGGACTTTCCTGTCGCTGCGCGGCTACGAAGCGCGATGCTACACGCGGGGCGATGAACTGCTCGCCTCGATGAAGCAGACGGAGGCCCCCGACGTCATCCTTCTGGACGTCATGATGCCGGGCCTCGACGGCCTCGCAACGCTCCGGGCCCTCAAGGCGTCACGCCCGGAAGCCCAGGTCATCATGCTCTCCGGTCGCAACCAGGCGTCGACAATTGTCGAGGCGGTCCGCCTTGGCGCCGCCGACTACGTCGTCAAACCGGACGATCCCGAAGGGCTGGGAGAAATTGCTCTCGATGTCGCAATCAAGAACGCCATCGAGAAGAACCGGCTGGTGACCGAGCTCCTCGACCTGCGGCAGCAGCTGAGCGACGACGAGGACCGCGCGGTATGGGGCAACAGCGAGAAGATGCGCGGGATTGCGACGGTCATCGAGCAGGTGGCGGACAGCGACGTGACGGTGCTCATCCGTGGAGAGAGCGGCGTCGGCAAGGAGCTCGTGTCGCGGGCCATCCACCAGCGGTCGACGCGGCGGAACCGGCCCTTCGTCAAGGTCAATTGCGCGGCGCTGCCGGCCGAGTTGCTGGAGAGCGAGCTCTTCGGGCACGAACGTGGCGCGTTCACTGGTGCCGCGACGACGCGGATTGGGAAATTCGAACAGGCGGACACGGGCACACTGATGCTCGATGAGATCGGCGAGATGAAGCCTGCGCTTCAGGCGAAGCTGCTGCACGTCCTCCAGGACGCCGAGTTCACGAAGCTCGGCAGTAACAAGCGCATTCAGGTAGACGTCCGAATCGTCGCTGCGACGAATCGCGATCTGGAAAAGATGATGCTGAGCGGAGACTTCCGCGAGGACCTGTACTACCGCCTCAAGGTCATCGAGCTGACGGTGCCGTCGCTGCGCGAGCGCCCGGACGAGGTGCCGACGCTCACCGACTTCTTCGTCGCGCGCTACTCCCGCAAGTACAACCGGCCGCTGCGACCGATCTCCGATGAGCTCCGGCAGCTGTTCCTGCTGTACGACTGGCCCGGGAACATCCGCGAGCTCGAGAACATGATCAAGCGGGTGGTGATCCTCCAAGACGAGCATCTCGTCATCCGCGAGATTCAGCGGAACCTCCAGCGACACGCGGCCGTGCAGGTCGCCGCGGTGGCCCCGATCCCGATGACGGCCGCGGTGGGAGTACCCGTGCCGGCAGGAGTCGGCGCGATGCCGGGGTCGTTCGGCCCGGTCGAGCTCGAGAGCGAAGCGCCCGACGAGCCAGAGCCGATCGAGGAAGGGAACGGCTCGCTTGCGTCGGTGGCCAAAGCCGCTTCGATGAAAGCCGAGCGCGCCGCGATCGAACAGACGCTCGGGCAGGTGCACTGGAATCGCCGCAAGGCGGCGCAGATTCTCGGCGTCAGCTACAAGACGCTGCTCAACAAAATCAAGGAGTGCGGCATCAGCCGCGCGTGAAGAAACCTGCGACGAGGGATTGATCGTCCGCGATCTTTCCCTCTCTTCTTCCCAACTACCTACCTACTGTAAGCACCGCTCTTCCACATTGCGCCGCGCGACCCCGGCCATAACGACACGGAAAGCCGGGGGTTTTTCCATAGAACGCGAAACATTTTCTCTCGTGGCACTCACCTTGCTGAACTGCACGACGTGTACTTTTCTCCGTCGACGCCTGCTGTTTTCGGGAGCTGCATACGATGACCGATCGCGACAAGCCGACGCGCGATGACGCGCCTGCTGGCGGCGAGCGCCGCGGCGGGCGGCCGACACGGGTCATCGGCGAGCTGCTCGGCACCAGCGACAAGATGCGCGAGGTGCACGACCTCATCGATCGCGTGGCCGACACCGACGTCACCGTCCTCATCCGCGGGGAGAGCGGCACGGGAAAAGAGCTCGTCGCCCGCGCCATTCACGCGAGCTCACCGCGGAAGACCCGGACCTTCGTGAAGGTGAACTGCGCGGCGCTTCCCTCGGAGCTGCTCGAGTCCGAACTGTTCGGGTTCGAGCGCGGCGCGTTCACCGGCGCAATCCAGCAGAAGCCGGGGAAGTTCGAATTCGCGCACGAAGGGACGATGTTCCTCGACGAAATCAGCGAGATGCATCAGCCGCTGCAGTCGAAGCTGCTCCAGGTGCTGCAGGACGGCGAGTTCGCGCGTCTCGGCGGGCGCGAGGACGTGCACGTCGACGTCAGGATCGTCGCGGCGACCAACCGCGATCTCGAAGTGGCGGTCGCCGATGGGCAGTTCCGGGAAGACCTCTTCTTCCGGCTGAACGTTGTCTGCATCACCCTGCCGCCGCTGCGGCAGCGGCGCGACGAGATTCCGGTGCTGACGGAGCGGTTCCTCCGGCAGTACGCCGAGCACTACAACAAACCGGCGATCACGCTGGCGGCCGAAACGATGCGTCTTTTCGGCGTGTACGACTGGCCCGGCAACGTCCGCGAGCTCGAGAACCTGCTGAAGCGCGCGGTCGTGCTCGGGTCGGACGAGTCGATCCGGCGGGAGCTTGCGGAGAGCATTGCCGGCCGCACGCCTGTCGCCGGCCCGATCCCCGCGCTGCAGCCGCGAATCGACGTCGAGCTTGCGTCTGCCCCGGCCGCGGCAATGGCCATGGCGGAGAGCGTCGCGCTGCCGCCGGCCCTTTCGGGATCGCTCAAGGACATCGCGCGCCATGCGGCGCGGGAAGCCGAGCGCGAGCTGATCTACCGCACGCTGCAGCAGACACGCTGGAATCGCCGCGAGGCGGCCGAGATCCTCGGCGTGAGCTACAAGGCGCTGCTCTACAAAATCAAGGAAGCGGAGCTCGACAAAGCATCGTGACTGCCGACTCTTTCCTTGACGAGGATTTCCGCGTGCTGACCTCCGAAGCGTTCGACTTCGTGCTGAACAACGAGTTGAAGCGCGCCGTCCGATCGCAGAACTTCCTCACGCTCGTGCACGTCGAGCCGACGGTGCGCGGCGCGCAGAACGGCGGCAACGGCGACCGTGACACGGCCGTCCGGGAAATCGCGCGGCTCATCAGCCGCGAAGTGCGCGAGACCGACCTCCTGGCGCACACGGCGAAGGGGCGCCTCTCGATCGTGCTCCTCGACGCGGACATGCCGAACTCGATGGGGGTCATCGAACGCCTCATGTCACGTCTCGACCACTACGAATTCACACAGCCGCTCGCCATCGAGGTGGGCGCCGCCTGTTGCCCGACGCACGGCGCCGACGTGGACTCGCTGCGCCGCGCCGCCGAAGCCCGACCAGTACACCCACGCCGCGACACCCGCGGCAACGCCTCGAACGCCTAAAAAGGTGAGTGTGATGAAGATGACGACCACTGCCCCGCTCTCTATCGCGATTCTGCTGAGCATGACTATCGCGAGTGCCGCGCAGACGTCGCGCCCGGCGTCCTCGACCCCGCAACGGACGACGGCGGCGCCGACGCGCCAGGCGCCCGCGACGGGCCGCTCGACGCCGCCGAGTGCCCAGCCGCCGGCGGTGCAGCCCCCGGCTGACACGGCGGCCCCGACGGTGACGTCCCCGGCGTCCACGACCTCGCCCGCGTCGACGACGGCGGCTCCGGCTGCAGCCACGGCTCCGGCGGCGACCGCCGGCGCGGCTCCGGCCGGGAGCCGGGCCAACACGTCCCCCGACTACCGGCTGGTCCCGGGCGACAAGCTGCGCATCGAGGTATATCGCGACACGCAGTTGTCGCAGTCGCTGCAGGTCAGACCCGACGGGAAAATCACGCTCCCCCTCATCGGCGACGTGACCGCGGAGGGACGCACGTCCACCGAGCTTCGCGACGCGCTCGTGACCTCGCTCAAGGAATACAACACCAACCCCGTCGTCACGGTGATCGTGGTCGAGACGGTTCCGCCGGTCTTCTATGTGATGGGCGAGGTCAACTCGCCGGGGACGTTCCCGATCAAGGGGCAGGTGTCCGCCGTGCAGGCGCTGGCGATGGCGGGCGGGTTCAAGGATTTCGCCAAGACGAAGAACATCAAGATCCTCCGCAAGGGGTCGGGCGGCGTGCAGCAGAACGTGAAGTTCAACTACAAGGACGCGGCCGAGGGCAAGGGTCCCGCGGTGTTCATGCAGGCGGGCGACACGATCATCGTTCCCTGATCGTCCTGGCAGGCTGTGAAAGAGAGACGAACATGAAGACCTTCTCGCATCGGCTGCTCGCGGTTGTCGGAGCCCTGGTGGTTCTGATAGCAGCCGCGGGACCGGCCCGCGCACAGGACAAGTCGGAGATCTCGACTGGCCGCACCCCGGGATGGAGCTTCACGCCCGGCGTGAGCTTCGGAACGGTGTTCGACTCGAACGTGGCGCTCCAGGCGGTGTCGCCGACGCAGCGCGACGCGAAGTCGGACCGGCTGATGCTCGCCGAGCCATTCGCCCAGCTCGATTTCGTGTCGAAGCGAACCGAGCTCACGACGGGGTACCAGGGCTACGTGCGCCGGTACATGGACTTCGAGCAGCTGAACGGATTCGATCAACACGGCCATGGATCGCTCCGTCGGCTCGTGTCCAAGCGCGTGACGATGGTGCTCAGCGACGACTATGCGCGCGTCCCCACCACCGACGAGCTCGAGTTGAACGGCGTGCCGTTCTCGCGGACGGGCGCCAAGCGCAACGCCCTGACCGGCGTGGTGACCGCGCGGCTCACGAAATTCACGGACCTGTCGGTGAAGTACGACAACACGTGGGTTCGCTTCGACCGGACGGCCTCGCTGCTGACCGGCGGCGCCGTCAACGGCGTGACGACAGGTCTGAGCCGCCGCATCCGTGAGCGGATTGCGGTGGGAGGCGAGTACGCCATCCGGTATGCGGACCTGAACGAGGGAACCCGCCAGCTGACGTTCCAGGACGTCGGTGGCACGGCGCAGATCGGGCTCGACGCACGGACGGACGCGTCGTTCGGCGCCGGCTACTCGTTCCTGAACGACAAGACGCGCAGCGAGTCGCGCACCGGGCCGTATCTCCGCGCGGACATCAGGCATGGCATGGAGCACGCAACGATCGGCGCGGGATTCGAGCGCATGTTCGTGCCGTCGTTCGGCTTCGGCGGCTCCAGCCAGAGCGAGCAGCTGCACGCGTTCGTCCGGATGCCGCTCGACCGCAACCGGATGTACGTGCAGGGCTCCGCGTCGTGGCGCCGGACCGATCCGTTCGTGGTGAACGAGCTGCCGCTCGACACCACGCTGCTGCGCTCGACGCTCGGCTATGGCGCCACACGTTTCCTGCGCGTCGAGGCGTTCTATGCCTTCACCCGCCAGGACAGCCGCATCGCCGGCGGCAAAGTGAACCGGTCGCGCGTCGGCGCGCAGGTCGTCATCGCCCAACCCATGAGGATTCAGTGATGGAAGAACGTGCATTTCACCCGCTCGATTACCTGTCGGTCGTCAAACGGCGCAAGTGGTGGCTGATTGCGCCACTCGCGCTCGGGGCTGTCGTGGGCCTGCTGCTCGCGCTGCTCTGGCCGAAGGATTACATCTCGCAGGCCAAGATCGGCATCGCGGCGCCGACGCTCTCGCCGGAGCTGCTGCGGGGCGTCAGCTCGCTCGACAAGGAAGAGCGGCAGCGCGCGATTTCGCAGCAGCTGCTCAGCCGCCAGGTCCTCGAGCGCGTCGCCCGCGAGGAGAAGCTGGATCCGAGCAAGCCGGTCGAGGATGTCGCCGGCTGGCTGCGGAGCCGCGTGGTCGTGCAGGTCGATCAGCCGATCGGCCGCATGGAGAACAAGAACGGCCTGGACAGCTTCGATCTCGGCTACATGGATTCCGAGCCGGATCGGGCGCAGCGCATCACGAACCGGCTCGCGTACGTCTTCGTGGAGGAGAACTCGAAGACGCGGACGAGCCGCGCGGAGAACACCTCGGAGGTCCTCGGCCAGCAGACCCAGGCGAGCCTCGAACGTCTGACGCAGCTCGAAGCGCAGCTCCGGACGAAGAAGGAAGCGAACATGGGGCGGCTTCCCACGCAGGTCAATGCGAACACGGAGATGGTCCGCGGCCTCCGGCAGTCGCTCGATTCGTACTCGCTGCAGCTCAGAACCGAGGAAGACCGTCTCAGCCAGATTGAGGCGCAGCTCGAGGATATGCGGCGCGGCACGGGGTCGACGGCGATGACCTCGTCGGCGACATCCACGGTGCACACCATCCAGGCCCGCAAGTCGGCGCTCCAGCAGGAGCTCGCGCAGGCGCGTGCGCTCGGCTACACGGACAAGCACCCCGAAATCGACAGGCTCAAGTCCGAGATCGCGCAGGCGGATGCCGAACTGGCGTCGATCAACAAGGCGGGCAACGCGAATGGAGACCTCCTGCAGGCGGACCCGATGTACCGCCAGCGGCTGGCCGATCGTGAGAGCGCCCGGATGCGGATCAACACGCTGCGCGCACAATCGGCGAACGCCTCCAGGCAGATCGCGGATTACCAGAGCCGCGTCGAAGCCGCGCCAATGGTCGAGGAAAACCTTGCCGCGATCACGCGCGAGGTCGATCTGGAGCGTGCGCGCTACACGGACCTGAAGAACACGTACGACAAGGCACGCAGCGCCGAGGATCTCGCCCGCAAGCAGGGCGGCGAACGCTTCAGCGTCTTGTACCCGGCGTCCCCAGGCGTCCCGGCCTCACCGACACAGCAGCTGAAGCTGTTCATGATCCCCATCGTGCTCGGGTTCGTGCTGGGCGCGATGCTCGCGGTCGGACGCGAGTTCATGGACCGCTCGGTGCACGATGCCCGGGAGCTGCAGAGCGAGTTCGAGGTTCCCGTCCTGGGTGAAATCCCGAAGATCCACGGCGCCGCGTAGGCGTTCAGCGCAGAAGAGGATTCCATGAGCCGCATTCAAGACATTCTGAGCAAGGCCGAGCGCGACGGCAACACGCGCCGCACGCGCGGTCTTTCGGACGAGGGACAGATGTCCCCGCCGGTCGCGGTCGCGCCGCGCCCGCCGCAGCAGCCGGCGTATGAGCCGGCCGCTGCCGGGCACAGCTGGACCCCGGCCGCCACCGCGACGGCGATCGAGCCCGAACACACGGTGACCGGGTCACGGCTCGATCCCCACCTGGTCGCGGCGCTGGCGCCGCAGTCGCTCGCGGCGGAGCAGTACCGCTCGCTGCGGACGCGCATCAAGCGCGCCGAGAACGGGCGGGCGCTGCGCTCGATCGTCGTCACGAGCCCCAACAAAGGCGACGGCAAGAGCCTGACCGCGGCCAATCTCGCGATCACGATGGCGCAGGAATTCCAGCAGCGCGTGCTCCTCATCGACGGCGATCTCCGGCGCCCCGCCGTGCACACTCTGTTCGGCATTCCCGAAGGGCCCGGACTCACCGACGTCCTGATGGGGGGCGCGGAGCTGAACCAGGCGCTCGTCAACGTCGAACATCATCACCTGACCGTGCTTCCGGCCGGCGCCATTCCGAGCCACCCGGCAGAACTGCTCGGTTCAGCATCCATGCGCCGTGTGCTCGATACGCTGCGTACGCGGTTCGACCGCATCCTGATCGACATGCCGCCGGTGGCGCCGCTCGCCGATCTGCACATCGTCGCCCCTATGGTCGACGGGCTGCTGATGATCATTCGCGCCGGCGTGACGCCGCGACCGGCCATCGAACGCGCGCTGGCGGGGCTCGACACCCAGAAGGTGCTCGGCCTGGTCCTCAATGAATCGGGCGGGAATGTCGCGGACACGGCGATGTACCACGACTACGGATACGTCGCAGGGTAACGGGCAGGGGCAGATCCGGACCAGCCATGCAGCTCTTCAACCGCTACGTCTCGACGCGCAGCCTGACCGTCTTCGGCGGCGAGCTCCTGCTGATCTTCGGATCGGTGGCGCTTGCCGCACGCATGCAGGGCACGTCCGACGTGTCGGCGAACTTCTGGAAGATCGGGCTTGTCACGGTGGTCTGCCAGCTGTGCCTGTACTACAACGATTTCTACGATCTCACGCTGGTGCACTCGCGACGCGAGCTCGTCGTCAGGCTGCTCCAGGCTGTCGGCGCGGCCTCGATCGTCCTTGCCGCGCTCTACGTCCTCATGCCGTCCCTCATGATCGGCGACGGCATTTTCGTGTCGGCGCTCTTCGTCTTCGTCGTGGGCATCCTCGGGTGGCGCCTGCTCTTCACGCACCTGACGGGCTCGCTGCGCATGCAGGAGCGCATTCTCGTCGTGGGCACCGGCGAGACCGCCCGCAAAGTGGTGCGCCAGATTCTGGCCCAGCGCGAGTTCGCGTACCGCGTCATCGGCTTCATCGACGACGACGCGGCGAGGATCGGCGAACGGATCGTGAATCCCGGCATCATCGGCACGCCGGCTGACATCGCGACGCTCATCGCGAAGCACCAGATCGACCGGATCATCGTGGGCCTCGCCGACCGCCGAGGCAAGCTCCCCGTCGAGGAGCTGCTCCGCGCGAAGATGGCCGGCATCCGCGTCGAGGACGCGACGACGACGTATGAGCGCGTGACGGGCAAGATCCTGATCGACGACCTGCGACCGAGCTGGCTGATCTTCTCCGACGGCTTCCGGGTCTCGCGGCTGGTCCGCTGGATCAAGCGCAGTATCGATCTCGTGTTCTCGCTTGCCCTCGGTGTCGTCGCGTTCCCGGTGATGGTGCTGACCGCGGTGGCGATCGCCATCGAATCGGGCCGCCCGGTGCTCTATTGCCAGGAGCGCGTCGGGGAGAACGGCCGGAGCTTCACGCTCTGCAAGTTCAGGTCGATGCGCCTCGATGCGGAAAAGGGCGGCACCCCCATGTGGGCGACGGCCGGCGACACGCGCGTGACGCGGGTCGGCCGCTTCATCCGCAAGACGCGCTTCGACGAGCTGCCGCAGCTGTGGAACGTGCTGCGCGGCGACATGAGCTTCGTCGGGCCGCGGCCCGAGCGGCCGTATTTCGTGGCGGAGCTCGCCAAGGACATTCCGTTCTACCAGCAGCGCCATGCCGTCAAGCCCGGGCTCACCGGCTGGGCGCAGGTGAAGTACCGCTACGGTTCGTCGCTCGAAGACGCGATGGAGAAACTGAGATACGACTTGTATTACATCAAACACCTGTCCATCTTCTTCGACCTCACGATCGTGTTCGACACGGTGAAAGTCGTCCTGTTCCGCAAGGGGGCCGAGTGACGGCTTCCGCGCCAGACGACGCCGTTCCGGGGACCGACGGCGCCGGCACCTGGGCGCCCGGCCGCGAGCGCCAGCTCGAGACCGTGGCGCGAAACGTCTCGACCCGGTATCTCGCCATCATCGCGGAGACGGTCATCGGTCTCCTGATGCTCCCCTTCAACCTGTCGCACCTGGGGACGGCGGAGTACGGCCTGTGGGTGCTCCTCGGTTCGATCACCGTGCACTTCTCCGTGCTCGACCTCGGATACTCGGGCGCGCTCGTCAAGTTCATGGCGCAGTACCGCGCGCACCGGAACGCGCGCGCGATCAACGAGATCGCCAGCACGCTCTTCTTCGTCTTCTCCGGGATCGGGCTCATCGCCTACGGCGTGGCGGTGATCGTGGCCTTCAACCTGGGGCACATCTTCAAGGTCACGCCCGAACAGGCGCAGACAGGCAAGTGGATCCTGATGATCATCGCGATCCACATCTCGCTGAACTTCCCGTTCAGCGTCTTCGGCGGGATCATCTCCGGCTTCCAGCGCTACGACGCGAACAACATGGTGGCCATCGCGAGCAGCATCGCCGTCGCCGTCGTCAACGCCGCCGTGCTCCTGGCCGGCTTCGGGATCGTCGCGCTCGTCGCGGCGACCACGTGCGTCAGGGTCATCGCCTACTTCGTCTACCGGAGCAACGCGTACCGGATCTTCCCGGAGCTGCAGATCCGGCTCGCCTTTTTCCGGCGCAACCGGCTGCGCGAGGTGACCGGGTTCAGCATCTACTCGTCGATCATCGACTGGGCGAACAAGCTCAATTACCAGCTCGACGAGCTCGTCATCGGCGCGTTCATCGGCAGTTCCGCCGTCGCCGTCTGGGCGCCAGCCGAACGCATCATCACGGGCACGCAGCGTCTCACGAACCAGTTGAACGGCGTGCTGTTCCCGGTGATCGTGGACAGCGATGCGTCGCAGCAGAAGGAGCGGCTCCAGCAGATCCTGCTGCAGGGCACCCGACTTTCGCTCGTCATGGTCGTGCCGATCGCGGCCGCGCTCATCCTGCTGGCGGACCCGCTGATTCACGCGTGGCTCGGGCCCAAGAAGGCGCCCGCCATGGCCGGCGCCGTTCCGATCATCCAGATCCTGGCGATCGCCGTGGCGATCCGCGTCGGAAACGCGACAGGCAACACCATTCTCAAAGGGGCCGGCGAGCATCGCATGCTGGCCTTCGTCAACCTGGCGACGGGCGTCGCCAACCTGGCGATGAGCGTCCTCCTGATCCATCGCTACGGCCTGGTCGGCGTGGCCGTGGGCACGCTCATTCCGATCGCGTTCACGGCCTTCTTCATCCTGTACCCCGCGTCGTGCCGCCGCGTCGATCTGCCGGTGACCCAGGCGCTCACGCGCGCGGTCCTGCCGGCCGTCTGGCCGGCCTTCGTCGTCGGCCTCGTACTGGCCGGCACCCGGCTCATCTCTTCCGGCACGCTTCTGGCTGTAGTGGGGCAGGCAGTCGGTGGCGGCCTCCTGTATCTCGCCCTGTTCTACACGGTGGCGATCGGGCGGCGCGATCGGGCGCTCTACAGCGCGAAGGCCATGGAACTGATCGGCCGGCGGCGGCTCGCGTCAGCGGTGTGACGCGGCGCCCCTCGCGACCGGCACAAGCATCGGGGAGACAAGAACATGCGTGGAGTGATTCTGGCGGCCGGGCGGGGCTCACGGCTCAACGGGGCAGCGAGCGACTCGCCGAAGTGCCTGGTCGAAGCCGGGGGGCTCACGCTCGTCGAGCGGCAGATTGGCGCGCTTCGGCGCGCCGGGATTGACGAGATTACGGTCGTGGTAGGGTGCCAGGCCGACCGGGTGCGCCGCGCGTGTGGGCACGGCGTTACCTATGTTGAGAATACGCAGTACGCCCGGACCAACAGCATGTACTCGCTCTGGATGGCACGACCTCTGCTGTATGAGGGGTTCGTGGTCTTAAATTGTGACGTTCTTTTCCACCCGGTCCTTCTGGACGACCTTCTGACCGCCCAGCACGGCAATGCGCTGCTCCTCGCGTATCGCGAGGCCGACCAGCCGCCGTTCGGTGACGAGGAGATGAAGGTGAAGGTCCGCTGCGGCCGGGTGACGGACATGTCCAAGACGATGGACCCGGCGGAGGCGGACGGCGAGAACCTCGGGATCGTGAAGTTCGGTCCGGAGGGCGCCGCCGCCCTCGTCGATATCATGGACCGGCTGATTGACGCGGGCGGCGTGCGGGACTGGGCGCCCCGGGCCTTTGCCGAATTCGCGAAGACGTACCCGCTGCACGCCATCGGCACGCGCGGGCTTCCCTGGATCGAGATTGACTTCCCCGAAGACTACCAGCGCGCCGTGCGCGAGGTGCTGCCGCTCATCGACGCCGATCACGTGACGCATCTGCGCCGCGCGTGGGACGGCCGCACCGAACGCCGGGGCGCATTCGAGCGCCGCTCCGGTCTGTCCGCGTCGCACCAGAGCGATCCCGCCCTTTTTGCCGACGCGTCATGAGGCCGACTGTGGTGACGGCCCGGCCCGCGGCGGAGCCAGGATTCCGGAACCCGGACCCGGGGATCAGGACCGCGACGCCCCCGCGGGTCGTCGCCCTGGGGGGCGGCACCGGCCTGCCGAATGTCCTGCGCGGACTGCGCCCGCTGCTGTACGGCGAGGACGAGCGCGCCCGCGAACTGGCGCCCCGCGACCGGCTCGTCGCGATCGTCGCCACCTCGGACGATGGGGGCAGCTCCGGGAAACTGCGCGCCGCATTCAACATCATTCCGCCGGGTGACATCCGGAACTGCCTCGCGGCGCTCTCCGACAATCACGCGCTCATCGCCGACATCTTCCAGTACCGCTTCGGCGCCGGCGACGGGCTGACCGGACACACGCTGGGCAATCTGGTCCTGACGGCGCTCGCCGACGTCATGAACGATTTCCCCCGCGCGGTGGAGATCGCCGCCCGCGTCGTCGGCGCGCACGGGACCGTGCTGCCAGCTACCAGCGAAGTCGTGACGCTCGTGGCGGAGTTCGAGGACGGGCGGGTGCTCACCGGCGAAACGGCGATCGCGGCTGCCGGCGGCCGGATTGCGCGGGTGTCCCTCATCCCGGAACGGCCGCGATTCCTCCCGGAAACGTGCGACGTGATCGGCCGCGCGGACGTCATCGTGGCGGGCCCCGGCAGCTTGTTCACGAGCATCCTGCCGCCGCTGCTCGTGCCCCAGGTGGCCGCGGCAATCCGCCGCTCCGACGCGGTGCGGGTCCTCGTGGCCAACCTGATGACCGAGCCCGGCGAGACGGACGACTACAGCGTGCTCGAGCACGTGCTCACCATCGAGCGCCACCTCGATGCACAGCTCTTCGACTACGTCATCTACAACACGAGCCCGGTGCCGGAGCCTCTCGACGCCGCGTATGCGGTCGGCGGGTCGCGGCCCATCGTGACCGGCACGTTCGAGCTCAACGCGCTGGAGAAGCTTGGCGTCCAGCCGATTGGCGTGCCGCTCATCTCGGAGCATCCGGCCGGCAAGATCCGCCATCACCCGGAACGCCTTGGCGCGGCGATTATGGCGCTCGGACAACGCAAGCTCGGCGCCTGGCGCGGCAGAGCGGAGGCGGGAGGCCTCTGACATGTACGAACGTTTTTACGGCCTGCGGGAACGCCCCTTCGCACTGAGCCCGGATCCGGACTACCTCTATCCGAGCCGCGTCCACCGCGAGGCGCTCGACTATCTCCGCTACGGGCTCGAGAGCCACGCGGGCTTCGTCGTCATCACCGGCGAGATCGGGTCCGGCAAGACCACTCTGCTGCAGACGCTGCTCCGCGGTCTTGACGCGCAGACGACCGTCGGGCGGATTGTGAACACCATGCTGGAGCCGCGCGAGCTGCTCGAGACCATCATGATCGATTTCGGGCTGGATCCCGGGGGGCACAGCAAGCCGATCATGCTCCGCGACCTGGCGCAGTACCTGGTCGATCAGCGGCTGGCCGGCCGGTTGATCCTCCTCGTCATCGACGAGGCGCAGAATCTCAGCCTGGCGGCGCTCGAGGAGCTGCGCATGCTCTCGAACCTCGAGACCGAGAAGTCGAAACTGCTGCAGATCGTCCTGGTGGGGCAGCCGAACCTGCGCGACAAGCTGGGGGCCCCCGAACTGGAGCAGCTGCGCCAGCGGATTACCGTCAGCTACCATCTGAGCCCGCTGGACGCGGAGGAAACCGCGAAATACATCAATCACCGGCTTCGCCGGGCGGCGACCGGTGCGCCGCTGGAGTTCCCGCGAGAGGTGACGGATGTCGTCCACAGCCGCAGCCGCGGCGTCCCGCGGATCATCAACGTAATATGTGACGCCACCCTCGTTTTCGGCTACGCTGAAGAGCGGCGCCAGATCGATGCGGCGCTCATGGACGACGTGCTCGTGGAGCTCGAAGCGACGGGCGTGCTGCCGCCCGTGCGCGCCGTCGGCGAGGTGCCGCTGCCGGCCCCCGTCGCGAGCGCTCCGGCGGTGGCGCCGGCGCCGCCGATCACGCCTGTCGCGCCGGCGATTCTGCCGCAGTCCACTGTCGCGCCGGCGACGCCCGACGCGGTGGGCGCCTCGTACGCCGCGGCGCGCGCGATGCTCGAGGAGGCAAAGGCCCGCGCCGCGCAGCTCGATCAGCGCGAGCAGATGCTCCGGCAGCGCGAGCGGGAGCTCGCCGAACAGCGCCGGGTGCTCGCCGAGGAGTACCGTCTGCTGCGGTCGCAGCGCCCCGTGGCGCCGCCCGTGCGGGTCGGCGCACCCGCAGCCGTGTTCGTCCCCGCGTCAGCCGGCGGGGCGCGCCCGGTCGAGAGCGCCCGGTTCACGCCGGTTCGACACGAAACCGCCTGGGCACGAATCAAGCGCCTGATGCTCGGCGGCACCAGTTCGGCGCTCGAAGAAAACTGACCGCACGTTCGATCCGGAACCATTGAGACCGAGGAGCCATTTGATGTCCGCGCTCGCCGCCGCCCTGTTGAAGAAGATTGAGACTCGCACTGCCCGAACGGGGGTCGTCGGCCTCGGCTACGTCGGCCTGCCGCTCGCGGTGGAGCTCGCGCGGTCCGGGTTTCACGCCACCGGCATCGATCTGGACGAGCGCAAGATCAGCGCGATCAAGGAGGGGCGCTCGTACATTCCCGACGTGACGACAGCGGACGTCATGGCCTTCACGAAGGCGGGCAAGCTGGACGCCACGACCGACTTCTCGATCGTCAAGGAGCTCGACACGATCAACATCTGCGTGCCGACGCCGCTCCGGAAAACGAAGGACCCCGACATGTCCTACATCGTCTCGGCCGTCGAGGCGATTGCGAAATATCTGCACAAGGGCATGCTGATCGTGCTCGAGTCCACGACGTATCCGGGGACGACCGAGGAAGTGGTGCAGCCGATCCTCGAAGCGACAGGCCTGAAGGCAGGCACCGATTTCTTCATCGCGTTCTCGCCCGAGCGCGTCGACCCGGGCAACCCGAACTTCCAGACCCACAACGTGCCCAAGGTGGTCGGCGGCCTCACCCCCGAGTGCGCGCAGCTGGCCGGCGCCTTGTACGGGTGCGCGATCGAGACGATCGTGCCGGTGAGCTCGACGCGGGTCGCCGAGATGGTCAAGCTCCTCGAGAATACGTTTCGCGCGGTGAACATCGGCCTGGTCAACGAGCTGGCGCTCATGTGCGACAAGATGAACATCGACGTCTGGGAGGTGGTGGACGCCGCCAAGACCAAGCCGTTCGGATTCATGGCGTTCTATCCGGGCCCGGGGCTCGGGGGGCACTGCATCCCCATCGATCCGTTCTATCTGTCGTGGAAAGCGAAGCAGACGGGATTCGACCCGCGGTTCATCGAGCTCGCCGGCCACATCAATGCGGGGATGCCGCACTACGTCGTCGACAAGGTGGGCGAGGCGCTGAATACGAAGCGCAAGTCCATCAACGGATCGAAGGTGCTCGTGGCGGGCATCGCCTACAAACGCGATATCGACGACATGCGCGAGTCCCCGGCGCTCGACGTCATGGGGCTCCTCCACGGAAAAGGCGCAATCGTGTCCTACGCCGATCCGTTCGTGCCCGAGCTCCACGGCCGCGAGTGGTCGGGCCGTTACGACGTCAAGGCGGTGGACCTCACGCGCGGATCGATCGGGCAGTACGACTGCGTGGTGATCGTGACCGATCACAAGGCGTTCGACTACGACGCGATCGTGGCCGAGGCCGACATCGTCGTCGACACGCGCAACGCGATCAAGAAGCGCTACCCGCACGTGTTCAGACTCGGGGCGCCGCACCCGGAGAGCGAGAAGCAGACGGCCTTTACGGCGTAGCGGCGATGGCCGCCGCATTGCACTCTGGCGCTCCATGGATATGGCCGGGGTGTTCTGGGCATCAGTCTCCGTCATCGTCTACGTATACCTGGGCTATCCGCTACTCCTCGCCGCCTGGGCGCGGCTCGCATCGCGCCCGGTCCGCAAAGCCCCCGGGGTGTCCTCGGGGTGGCCCTCGATTTCGATCGTCGTCGCCGCCCGGAATGAAGCCGCGAGGCTCCCCGCCCGTATCGCCAACCTGCTCGCGCTGAACTATCCCGCCCCTCGCGAAATCATCATCGTGTCCGACGGGTCGACGGACGGCACCCGTGACACCGTCCGCGAGTTCGTGGCCGGGGCGGGCGCCGCAGCAGCCACGGTGCGGGTCGTCGAGGTACCGGCAGGCGGCAAGCCGCTCGCGCTGAACGCCGGGGTCGCTGCAGCGTCTGGCGAGATTGTCGTGTTCGCGGATGCCCGCCAGCGCTTCTCTCCGGATGCGCTCCTCGAGCTCGTCGCGAACTTCGCGGATCCGAAGGTGGGCGGGGTCACAGGCGAGCTGATCCTCGACTGCGAGAGCGCGCCGGGAAACGGCGGGTCGAGCATCGGGGACGGAGTCGGTCTCTACTGGACGTACGAGAAATGGCTCCGCCGCAAGGAGAGCGCCGTCTGGTCGACGCTCGGCGCCACGGGGGCCATTTACGCCCTGCGGCGCAGACTCTGGCGGCCGTTGCCCCCCGAAACGCTGCTGGACGATGTCCTCGCACCGATGCGGGCGGTGCTCGATGGGTACCGCATCGTCTTCGAGGAGCGTGCGCTTGCGTTCGATAAGGCCGCGCCGGATGCGGAGGCCGAAAAGCGGCGGAAGACCCGCACGCTGGCCGGCAACTACCAGGTCCTGGGGCAGGACCCGCGGTTGCTGGTTCCCGTCCTGAATCCGGTGTGGCTGCAGTACCTGTCCCACAAAGTGGGGCGGCTCGTCGTTCCGTGGGCATTGCTGCTGGCATTCGTCACGAACGCCGTTCTCGCGCCCTCATCGTGGTTCTACGCCGCGGCACTAACTGTGCAGGTGGGATTCTACGGACTAGCTGCGGTGGGCGCATGGGCCGAACTGCGTATACGGCACCGGCGCGGCGAGTTCGAGCAGATGTCGGTGTCGCTCGAAAAGGGAGCACGGTAAATGGCTCAGGTGCAGAAGCTTGCGCGCGTTGCGTTCACCTTCGTGATGATGAATTACGCGGCGGTCGCCGGTCTGGTAGCACTCGGACGCCGCCGCGATGTGTGGAAATAGGTACCGGTTAGTGGAAACACGGCGTCCAGGGATCGGGTCACGAAGCTGATGAGCGAGCGGCTGGCATTCGGATATGGCACGTCAGGCCACAATGGTGGCACTCCGGCACGCCGCGGCGCGTCAGACGCCGCGGTCGCCCCCGGCGCTGACGGGGCACCAGCGGTTCAGGCGCCGGCTCCGGCCCGCTCGCGCCGGCTTCTCGTGTCCGACAAGCCGGACGCGGCATTCATCGGCCTGATGATCTTCACGGCCCTGCTCTTCTTCCGTCCCCAGGATCAGATTCCTGCCTTGAACTCGCTGCACCTGGCGGAGCTCTCCGCAATCGCCGCACTCGGTGCGATGGTGACGGGTCGCATGAGCCGCGGCCTGACATTCAGCCGCGTCACGCCCGAGCTCTCCGGCGTCGTGCTGATGGGGGCCATCATCGTGTTCATGGCGCCGTTCTCCATCTGGCCGGGCGGATCGATTGCGACCTTCACGGAGATCTATTCCAAGATCATCCTGATCTTCATCCTGATCGTGAATACGCTGACGTCGCGGAAGCGGCTGGAGCAGTTCGTCTGGCTGATCGTGCTGGCGTCGGGGTATATCGCGCTTCGCGCCGTGGTGGACGCGGCGCGCGGGATCAATCTCGTCGAGAACGGCCGCGTGCAGGGCGCCGTCGGGGGCATGTTCAAGAATCCGAACGATCTCGCGCTGAACATGGTGGCAGTACTGCCGCTCGCCGCCTCGCTGGTGCTTCGATCGGCCGGCCTGATGCGGCGCGGATGCGCCTCGCTCTGTGCGCTGTTGATGGTCGGAGCGATCATCGGGTCCCAGTCGCGTAGCGGCACGATCGGGCTCCTCGTGATGGCCGGTATTCTCGGCGTGCAGCTGGTGCGCCGCACTCCGGCGGTCGCGTTCGCCGGAGTCCTGGCACTCCTGCTCGCGCTGCCGCTGGTACCGGGCGGCTATTGGCACCGCTTGTCGAGCATCACCGACCAGACCCAGGACGACACCGGGTCGCGCGAGGCGAGGCAGACCCTGCTGCGGGAATCCTTCGTGGCCTTTCTGCAGCATCCGCTCACGGGCGTCGGGGCCGGACAATTCAAGAACTACGATCCCGAACACCGCGAGCAGCCCTGGCGCGAAAGCCACGACATCATCCTGCAGGTCGCGGCGGAGCTCGGCATCGCGGGTCTCGCCACACTGTTGTTCCTCATCGCGCGTGCCGGGATGGCGGGCTTCCAGGCCCAGCGGCTCCTGCGGCGCGCGCGGGGCGTCCGCGGCCGCCGCGGGACTCCGAACGGCACGGCCGTTGTCACGGACGAAGAAGCCGAGTGGTTCCAGTGGCACTCCGCCGCGATGACCGCGGCGCTCGCCGGATGGTTCTTCTGCGCGCTGTTCGCGTCCGTCGCCTACAACTGGACGTTCTACTATCTGCTGGCGCTGGCCACCGCGCCGCGCGAGATCCTCGTGGATCGGCTCGCCGCAGCGCGTCCGGCGAAATCGACGGCGCAGCCCGCCCCGGCGCTGCAGGAGGCGCGGGCGTGACGCGGCTGCTCGGCAGGGCACTCACCGGCGTCCAGAAGGTGGATACGATCCTGAGCCGGTGGTCGGGGCGTCGCCGGATCCTCGTGGACAGCCGGACGCCGGTGAACTACACCATGGTCGCGCCGGTCGTGCGCGCGATGCGCACCGATCCGCGCGTCGAGTTCTACTTCACCGCCAGCGAGGAGCCGGAACGTCTGGCTGACATTTACCGCGAGGCGCCGGGCGCACGCACCATCGACCCGCGGCGTGCCGCCCTGATGAAGTTCGACGCCTACCTGGCGTCCGATTTCATGTGGGCGTCGCTGCCGAGAGGGACGCGCCGCGTACAGGTGTTCCACGGCGTCGGCGGCAAGTACGGATTCGACGTCCCGGACACGTCGATGCGCGACTGGGACCGGCTGTTCTTCGTCAACCAGCGGCGGCTCCGGAACTTCATCGCCGCGGGCGCGATCGAACCTGACAGCCCCGCGATCCGGCTTGTCGGAATGCCCAAGGCGGACTGTCTCGTGGACGGCACGTTCGACAGGGACGCCGTGCTGCTCTCGCTCGGTCTCGATCCGGCGCGACCGGCGGTTCTTTACGCGCCGACATGGTCCCCCGCGTCTTCGCTGAATGCCATGGGGGTCGAGCTGGTCGCGCGGCTGCACCGGCTGCCCGTCAACGTCATCGTCAAGCTGCACGACCGGTCGCGGGATCTCCGGGAGCGGTACTCTGGCGGCGTGGACTGGGCCGCCCGGCTCGAGCCGGTGCTGGTTCCCGGCCGGGGCGTGATCGCGCCAGGGCACGACATCTCCCCCTACCTCGTCGCCGCAGATCTGATGATCACGGACCACAGCTCCGCAGGATTCGAGTTCCTCCTGCGCGACAAGCCGATCGTGCGCATCCACCGCCCCGCCCTCATCGAGCTGGCCAACATCCACCCGGACTACGTCAAGCTGCTCGCGTCGGTGTCTGACTCGGTTGACACCGTGGAAGAGGCCGTCGCGGCTGTCGTCCGGGGGCTTGCGGACCCCGCGGCCCGCAGCGCCGCGCGTGCGGCGACTGCACGGGATCTCTTCCATGCGCCGGGGGGCGCGACGGAGCGATCCGTCAGTGCGCTCTACGAAGTGATCGAGCTCGAGCCCGCTCCCGCCTTCAGCCGCAGGACCTCCGAACAATGCCAGCCGTCAGCGTAGTGATGCCGGCGTACAACGTCGCGCCGTATATCGGCGAGGCGATTGAGTCGGTGCTCAACCAGACGTGGGAGGACTTCGAGCTGCTCATCGTGGACGATGGCGGCGCCGATGGGAGTGCCGCAATCGCGGAGACCTATGGCGCCAGAGATCCGCGCGTGCGCGTCATCCGTCAGGCGAATGCCGGAATCTCCGCGGCGCGCAACCACGGCCTCCGGGTCGCCACCAGTCCGGTGATTGCGGTGCTCGACAGCGATGATGCGTGGGCTCCGACGTTCCTCGAGCAGCAGCTCTCGATCCTCCGTGATCACCCTGAGGTGGACATTGTCACGGGCAACGCCTGGTTTCTGGGAAGCAGCCTTGACGGCGAGCCGGCTCGGCCGTGGCCGGACTCCCGCCCCGCGCCGACGCTTGCCGACATCCTCGCCGATGAGACCGCTGTGTTCATCATGTCGATCTTCCGCCGGCGGGTGTACGAAACGATCGGGCCGTTCGACGAGAGCCTGCGCACGAACGAGGACTACGACTTCTGGCTGCGCGCCGCGTGCGCCGGGTTCGTCTTCTACCGCAACGACACGCCGCTCGGTCATTACCGCCGCCGCGGCAACAGCCTGTCGGCAGATGAACTGCGGATGCTTCCGGGCATCCTCCAGGTGTTCCGCAAGCTCCGGCCGCGCCTGCTGAACCGCCCCGCCGAGCTCGCGATCCTGGATGCCCAGATCGCCCGTTTCGAAACGGAGCATGTCGCGGCCGAGGCGCGAGGCGCCATCGAAGCTGGCGACTTCGCCGCCGCGCGGCGGCACCTGTGCGCGCTTCACGGCCGGCGCGGCGGCGCCGTCCTCAGAGTCGCGAAAGTCATGGCACGGTGGACGCCCGTGCTGCTGTCGGCCGCCTACAACGTCCGCCGCGCACGGCTGGCCGTGAGCCGTGCCGCCCGGCATCGGATCGCCTGAACATGGACGCTGTGAAATATTCGGTCGTCATCGCCACATACAAGCGCGCCGCCGATCTGCGCGAGACGCTGGCCAGCCTCGCCGGCCTGCAGCCGGACGGCCCGTGGGAAGTGATCGTCGTCGACAACAACTCGCCCGACGACACCCGCGCGGTGGTCGAAGCGGCTGCGCCGTCGTTCCCCGTGGACCTTCGGTACCTCTTCGAACGCGAGCAGGGCCGCAGCCCCGCGCTGAACGCAGGCATCAGGGCCGCGCGCGGCGCCATCATCGCGACGACTGACGACGACGTGCGCGTGCCGGCGGACTGGTTGAACACAGCGGCCCGAGGCCTCGAGCGCCTGCAGTGCGATTACGTCGGCGGCCGCGTGCTCCCGATTTGGGGCGCTCCGCGCCCGGCGTGGATTCCCAACCACGGTGGAAAGCAGTGGGCCGTCATCGCGCTGCTCGACTACGGTTCAGAGCCCATGGAATTCGGAGCTCGCGTGCCGCTCGGTGTGAACATGGCGTTCAGACGCGAGGCCTTCGAACGCGCCGGCCTCTTCGATCCCAACACGGGCCGCAAGGCAGGCACGCTCCTCGGCCAGGAGGTCCGCGAGTGGTGTATCCGGGCGCGGCAGGCTGGCGTCCGCGGTTTTTACATCCCGGAAATGGCTCTCGAGCACATCATCCCCGCCGACCGGCTGTGCAAGCGGTATTTCCGGCGCTGGTTCTTCTGGCGCGGTATCAGCCGCGCACTGCTGTACGAACGCGCGGGTCTCGACATGGAGGCACCGGAGCAGAAGATCCTGGATTTTTCGAAGGTGCCTCACCTGGGTGGCGTTCCTCGCTATCTGTACCGGAAGGCGGTGTCGCATCTGCTGGGATGGTTCGTCGCCGCTATGCGCAGGAACGCTGTCGCGTCGTTCGATCATGAAGTCTGGATCTGGTTCTTCGCCGGCATCGTGAAGCAGCGGTGGCGCGACTCGCGCACCCATCCAGTTCCCAAGGCGGTCCTCGCCAAATAAAGGGTCCGTGCCCCGGCGGCCGTGCAGGAACGACAGGCCGTGTACTCCGTTACGCTTTCACCCCGCAGGCGGACCGCCGGCATTTCCATCCTTTGCATCGGTCGAGGTCGACCTCGAGTGGAATTTGTGGCCTGTTTTCGTTGGCGTCCGTCCGGCAACAAAAGTCTGCCCTTGGCACGATCGTCGCTTTGGTTCGGGAGGACATGAACACCGCGCCGTCGCCTGTCTCCCGCAGCCGTCCCGACGGAAACCCCGTCGTCAGCATCATCATGCCGGCGTACAACGTCGAGCCCTTCATCGGTGGCGCGATCGATTCGGTCCGGTCTCAGACCTTCGGCGATTTCGAGCTCCTGATCGTGGACGACGGGTCCACCGACGGCACGGCATCGGTCGTGGAACGGCACGCGCGGGCCGACCGGCGCGTCCACCTTCTGCGGCAGCCGAATCGAGGCCTTTCGACGGCCCGCAATCTCGCGCTGGAGCGTGCGTCGGGCGCGTACATCGCGATCCTCGACAGCGACGACGCGTGGACCCCCTCGTATCTCGCCTCGCAGATGGAGATTCTGGAACGGCGGCCCGACGTGGACATCGTCACGGCCAATGCCTGGTTCCTCGGGGGGGCTTTGACCGGCCGAACGGCCGCGCCCAGCCCTGACCCGCGGCCCGATCCTGACCTCCGCCATCTGCTGCGGGACGAGACTGCCGTCTTCATCATGAGCGTGTTCCGGCGGCGGGTCTACGACACCATCGGGGGATTCGACGAGACGTTCCGGAGCAACGAGGATTACGACTTCTGGATCCGCGCCGCCGTGGCGGGGTTCCGGTTCGTGCGCAACGACAGGCCGGCGGGCTATTACCGGCGGCGCGACGACAGCCTCTCGGCCGACGAGCTGCGGATGCTCAAAGGCATTCTGCGGGTCTACGAAAAGACGCGCCCCGCGCTCCTGGGCCGGCCGGAAGAAATGGCAATTCTGGACGCACAAGTCGAACGGTTCGAGACCGAGCTGATGGCGGCCGAAGCCCGGCACGCGCTCGAAATCGGCGACCGCGACGGTGTGCAGCGGTATGTGCTCGAGTTGCACCGCCGCCGAGGCGGTGCGGTGCTGGGGCTCGCCAGCATGATGGCGAAGTGGGCGCCAGGCCTTCTCGCGCGCGCGTACCATGCCCGCAGAGTCGGGCTATACGGCACCTGAAATCATCACTCCACGGCTCCCGTCTTGCATTGAGCTCTGCCGGACGCCTTTCCGCGTAACACGGGGATTTCGCGGCAGCGTTCTGGAGGTGTCGGGTTGAGCGTCGTGCGAAAACTCACGAAGTCCGTTCACGCCGTTGACCACGCGATCGGCCGACTCAGCCGGCGCCGCCGGGTGCTCGTCGAGATGCGGACACCGGTGTACCGGGCAGTGCTCGGGCCGGTGTGCGAAGCCGTCCAAGGGCTACCCGACGTGACGCTGGAGTACACGAGCGAGTACCCCGAACGGATCCGCCCGCTCATCGGCCACGGGGCCTTCATCAGCCATGCCGATGCCGAATGGACCCGGTTCGATTTGTACTTGAACGCCGATCCATGGGCCGCGGCGCGCCTGCGCCGATGCGCACATCGCATCAACTTCTTCCACGGCGTGGCCGGCAAGTACGACCTGGACCGACCGACCGGGCTCCCCATGGGGTTCGAGTACTACGACCGGGTGGCCTTCATCAACCGCGACAGGATGACGCGGTATGTCGAGGCTGGCGTGGTGACGCCCGCGCAGGCGGCGCTCGTCGGATATCCCAAGCTCGATCGGCTCGCATCCGGCGGCGTACAGGGGGATGCCGTGCGGCAATCCCTCGGACTGGCAGCCGGCGCACCGACGGCGTTGTACGCACCCACCTACTCACCGGCTTCCTCGCTCCATCTCGCGGGCGAATCGATCATCAGCGGACTCGCGGCGGCAGGCTTCAACGTCATCGTGAAGCTGCACGATCGCTCGCTCGATTCAGACCCGCGGTACACGGACGGGATCGACTGGCGCGCACGCATGCACGCGCTCGAGGCGCCCGGCAGGATCGCTTACGTCGAGGCACCGGATGCGGGTCCCTATCTGGCCGCCGCCGACATCATGGTCACCGACCACAGCTCCGTTGGTTTCGAGTACCTGGTGCTGGATCGGCCGCTTCTCGTGTTCGACGCGCCCGGGCTGATCGAGGCGGCGCGGATCAACCCCGAGAAGGTGACGCTCCTCCGAAGCGCCGCGCGGGTTGCGCACGACGTGGACGAGCTCGTCGCGGCCGCGGCGGCCGAACTGGCTGCGCCGCAGCGCCTCTCCGTCGAACGCCGCCGTGTCGCACGGGAAATGTTCCACGACCCCGGTGGCGCGACCGGCCGCGCGGTGGCGCTCATTCGCGAGCTTCTCGGCGAGCGCGTGCGACGGAACGAACCCGTGGCGGAATCCATCCAGCAGCCGGTTGGCCGAGGGCTCTCCTGATGGACGCGACAGTCCTCATCGCCACTTACAACCGGGCGGCGCTTCTCGACGAAACGCTCGCGTCGCTCGCCGCCATGCGCGTCTCCCCCGCGTTGCGGTGGGAAGCGATCGTCATCGACAACAACTCGCACGACAACACCCGTGCCGTCGTGGAGCGCCACATCGCGGGATTCCCGGTGCGTCTTCGATACCTGTTCGAGGCGGCGCAAGGCCGGTCGAGCGCCCTCAATGCGGGGATCGGCCAGGCGGAAGGAGCGGTGCTCGCGTTCACGGACGACGACGTCCGCGTGGCGGATGGATGGCTCGACGCCGCGGCGGCGCCGCTGCTCGGCGGCGATGCGTCGATCGCCTACTCCGGCGGGCCGGTGCGGCCGCTGTGGGAAGCGGACCCGCCCAGGTGGCTGGACCTGCAGCGGGGGGATCTCTGGGGCACCATCGCGATTCAGGATCACGGCGCCGAGCCGTTCGTCTACGAAGAGCGCCGCAAGGTCCCGCTCGGCGCGAACATGGCAGCGCGCCGGGAGCTGTTTCAGCAGGTGGGCGGCTTTCGCGCCGACCTGGGTCGGACGGGCGGACGGCTCGTGCTCGGCCAGGAGGTGCCCGAACTGCTGCTCCGCGCGCGCGAGGCTGGGCTGCGCGGAATGTACGTCCCCGCGATGCAGGTACACCATCACATCCCCGCGACGCGGCTGACGCCGTCGTACTTCCGGAAGTGGTGGTTCGGCAAAGGCGTGTCGCGGGCAGCCCTGGAACGGATGCAGCCGGTGACCGAACTTGGGGTGGACCTTCGGCAGACCCCTCACGTGTTTGGTGTGCCGCGCTACATGTATGGCTCAGTGGTGCGCGACGCCGCCGGGATGATCCGGCAGCGCGCCGCCGGCCGGCCCGAAGCATCGTTTCGCCACCAGATGATGGTGGCCTACTTCGCCGGATATTTCTGGGCGCGATGGCGCGAGCGCCGCACGGCCAGCAGCACCGTGCAGCGCCCGGGCGGCGATTCTGCCGACGCTCAGCGCACTTCGAAAGTCGTCACAACGGGCCGGTGATCCGACGGCATGACGCCGTTGGCATCGCGGGTGTCGAACACCTGCGATCCGAGCACCACGAGGTTCGCCGCGTTCTTCGAATAGAGGATGTAGTCGATCCGCCCGTTCTTCGTCGCCCCTGCAGGGTTCAGCCCGCTGAACGACACGGCCTTGCCATAACTGTCCGCGACCGCCCACGAATCGTTGTAGGTCCTGGTGTACTCGGCGATCGACGACTGGTCGGGCCACGCGTTCATGTCGCCGGTGAGGATCCGGTTCTCGGCAATCGCGCTCGCCCATGTGGTCACCTGCTGCGCCTGCGCCAGGCGTCGGGTCTGCGAGTCGGGATCCAGGTGCGTGACCATCAGGCTGATCGTACGCCCGTTGACAGTGATGCGCGCTTCGGCGGCGACGCGATCCCAGCTCATATCGAAGAAGTTGGTCGACTCGAGCGGATACGTCGAGAGGATGACGTGCCCCTTGCCGTTCGACGTCCATGCGCCGAACTCCTGCGCGAAGACCATGTACCACGTGCGGCCCGTTTTGGCCTCCATCAACGCTTTGTAGCGCGCCGGCTGGTCTTCGTTGCCCCAGGACGTGTATTTCTCGACCTCGTTCAGCATGATCACGTCGGGCTTCATCTTCGCCATCCAGGTGGCGAGCCGATCCGGATCGTAGCGGCCGTCCGTCCCGTACCCGCCGTGATGGGTGTTGTACTGGAGCACGCGCATCTGGACGGTGCCGCTCGGTGCCGGCGCGGGGGGTGGCGGCGTCGAAGACGCGCCGCCGTACGTGACGGTCAGGAGCGGACGCGTCGACGCGTCTGCGGCCCGTTCCGAGAAATATTCCTTGTACGAATCCTTGCTCGAGGCGCCCTGGTCCACGAGCGCCACGCGGGTGTAGCGAGACGAACCGAACGTGCCGTTGACGCTCGCCTGCACGAGTGCCGTCACGTCGATCGCGACGCGGCTGCCGGCCGCGTTGGTGACGGCTGCCGTCCCCCATCGCTCGGCCAAGTCGCCGCCGGCGCTGGCCCACGCCGCGCTGACGTTTCGACGATTCCAGGTGGTTTCGGCCGCCTCGTATGACGAGTTGATGCGGTAGGCGCTGAGCGTTCGCGATTCCGCATTCCCGCCGGCCACGGTCAACGTGAGGACCGCCGACGTCACCGGCGTGCCGGCGGGCAGCGGGGTCTGCGTGTCGAACTTGAGAACGATCCGTCGCACGTAGGTCGCGTCACTGCTGGCCCTGGTGCTCAGCACGAGATCTGACGACAGGTTCGTGTCGGCGTAACTGCCGCCGCGGAGCACCGCCGCATTGGACTGCGTGAGCTGAAGGGTCTGGGCTGACACATTGGCGGCCGCGAGCGCGCAAAAGGTGACGGCCACAGTCGTGCGGCATGCGATCCGAACAATCGTTGTCGAGTTCATGCGTCCTCACGTAGTCGAGGGGTTGGCGACAGAACAATCGCCTGTCTGGGAACAGGATTGACCTCGCGCCGGTCAGCAGCCGAAGCCGCGGGAACGCATGTGCGACCGCAAGGAACTAACCACGATCCTAAACAGCAGCAAACAAAGGGGATACATTTCGGTGACAGGATTTATGACTCAGCCGCAGAACAGGGGACAACTCAACAGTTTGTAAGTATTACACCGGCTGTGAATTTCCTGTGGGAATTGCTGGTGTAGCTGGATACTGACGAGTTGTCTTCGGCGACGTCCTAAAGGTCGGGCTTGCTGAACGCGTAGGCTGAACCGTCCGCGCTGTCTGGATCTACGTCAGTTCGGAGAGCGCTCGAGACGACGTGACGACAAACCCGCGCGCCGGAGGCGATGAGGGGCGCGGCCCCGCGGACCGAGAATGGTCCGCGGCCGGCCTATCCCGCGACGATCAACGGATCTGGAAGGTGGTCACGACAGGCCGGTGGTCGGAGGCCATGGGCTTGCCAGGCTCGCGCGTGTCGTAAACCCTCGAATCGAGCACCGTCAGATGGCTGGCGGTTCGCGAATAGAAGATGTAGTCGATCCGGCCGTTCTTGGTGGCCCCGTCCGGGTCGAGGCCCGCATACTGCGTCGCCTTCCCTTTGCTCGACGCATCGTTCCAGGAGTCCCGGTAGGACTTGTTGAATTCCGCGATCGACGACTGGTCCGGCCACGCGTTCATGTCACCCGTGAGGATCCGGTTGTCCGAGATGCTCGACGCCCATGCAACGACCTCTTTGGCCTGCGTCAGCCTCCGGCTGTGCGATTCGGGGTCGAGGTGCGTGATGATGAGACTGATGGTCCGTCCGTGCACATTGATCCCCGCCGACCCGATCACCCGGTCGTAGCTGATAGCCTGGCGCGCCGTGGAGTCGAACGGGTACCGCGACAGGATCAGGTGTCCCTTTCCGTTGGCCGACCAGTTGCCGAACTCCTGCGAGAACAGCCCGTACCATTTGTGCCCCGTGAGCTGCTCCATCATGGCTTCGTACCGCGCGGGCTGATCCTCGTTTCCCCAGCCCGTGTTCTTCTCGACTTCGTTCAGCATGATCACATCCGGCTGCATCCGGGCCATCCACGCCGCGATCCGGACAATGTCGTACTTGCCGTGGCTGTCGGTGCCGTGATGAAGGTTCCACTGGAGGACGCGGACCCTCGCGCTGTCGGTGGGCGGGGGCTCCGGTGCCGGCGCTGGTTGAGGATCCGGCTGGGGAGCGGGCTTCGGGGCGGGCGCGGGCGCCGGATCCGCCCCCTCATCGAATGTGTCTACCGGCTCATCCCTCAGGTAGGTTGCGGGCGACAGCAGAATCTGGTCGATGGCGAGGCCGTCTTCGCGCGTCTGCACCCGGATTGTCTGCGCGCCTGACTTCGCAAAATAGATTGGGGCGCCGAGCGCATGGGCGCCGTAGCCGTTGTCCTGCCACGTCCAGCCTGAGACGCCGCAGTGGCGGCAGTCTTCGAGGTTCACCTCGGCGGCCCCGGTCGTTCCGATGCGATACGCCGGTTCGCCCGCCTCGGTCACGCTGCCGGAGAACTGCACGAAGACCGAATCGTTGGCCCAGTAGTTCGCATCCGCCCGGCCATGAACCCACAGGTGATACGGTTTTCCGGCAACCGCCGCGAACGTCATTTCGAAATAGTCCGCCGGCTTCGCCGCGGCGACGTAAATCTTTGCCGCGCCTTCGTTCTTCTGGCGGATGACGACACCGCCGGCGGCCGTCTTGTCCTGAGCGATCGTCCATTTCCCGACTCGCGTCCTGGCGGAGCCCGCCTGCAACACGATGTCGCCGTCCTTTGCGTACATGACCTTGTCGGCGGCGAGGATCGGCTGCGCGACGACCCCTGCCGAGAGGACCGCCAGCACGCCCACGCGTGCAAACGATCGAATGGTTGCAGTACGAATCACGAGACCCTCCGAGCGATGGTGAACACGGTCGCCGACGGCGCGCCGGTGCAGAAGCCGGTACCCGGGGCCGCAGCGATGAATGGAGTCCGCTGTCGTCGGGGCAGCGGCGACGGCTGGGGGGCAAACACTCGACCACGTCGCGGACGGCGCAAAACTGCAATGTTTCCGCGGCCTGCCGCGCAATCGAACTCATCCGCGTAATTGACCGAGAACTCGACCGTTTGAAAGAATTACATGCGCTCTGAAAAGGGGCGCCAAATTCGCTTGTAAGCGAATACCGATGAGTAGTCCAGGTGCTCACGTTGGTAAGGACCAGCCTAATCACGCCTCGCCTCGTCGGTTTGGGTGTCGTGAATAGCGACAGGAAATGACCCTGCCGCGAGGCCCGCGACTTGCAGAGCTGCCGGGGGGAGTATCCGTGAGTCCGGCCAATCACACACAGGACGGTGCCCGGTTGAAGGTCGCCATCGTGGCGCCCTCGATGGGCATTCTTGGCGGTCAGGCGGTTCAGGCCGATCGGCTGGTGCGCGCCTGGGCCGGCGATCCGGACGTGGAAGCCTGGCTCGTACCGATCAATCCTTTGCCCCCCGGCCCACTGCGCCTGGCAGTCGACATCAAGTACGTCAGGACGGCTGTCACCCAGCTCACCTACCTGCCGCTCCTTCTGCGCGAGCTTCGCCGCGCCGACGTCGTCCACGTCTTCTCGGCCTCGTACTTTTCGTTCCTCCTTGCCCCCTTGCCGGCCGTCACGGTGGCCCGGCTCCTCCGCAAGCCGGTGGTGATGAACTACCGCAGCGGGCAGGCGCCCGATCACCTGCAGCGATCGGCCATCGCACGAAGAACGCTGAAGAGCGTCGACCGCAATGCCGTGCCGTCGTCATTCCTCCAGGGTGTGTTCGCCAAGTACGGAATCGCCGCGGAAGTGATCCCGAACATCGTGGACGTGGACCGCTTTGCCTTTCGCCTGAGAGATCCCCTTCGGCCGAACTTGCTGTCGACTCGGAATTTCGAGCCGCTGTACAACGTCGCGTGCACACTGCGGGCGTTTCGACTGGTCCAGGATCGCCACCCCGATGCGACCCTGACGCTCGTGGGGGCGGGGTCCGAAGACGAAGCCCTGCGACGTCTGGCGTCGGCGCTCGGACTCCAGAACGTGCGATTTGCCGGCCGGGTCCCCCCGGCGGATATCTGGCGCCATTACGCCGAGGCCGACATCTACCTGCAGACGCCGGACATCGACAACATGCCGGCCTCCGTCCTCGAAGCATTTGCGAGCGGCTGTGCGGTGGTGGCCACGAACGCGGGGGGTGTTCCAGCCATCCTGACCGATCGTGTCCATGGCCTGCTCGTGGACTGCAACGATCACGAAGCCGCCGCCGGCCGCGTACTCGATCTGCTCGCGGATCCGGCGCTTGCAGCGCGCCTCACGACGACCGCTCGCGAAAGCTGCGCGCAATACCGATGGACATCTGTGCGTTCCCGCTGGGTCGCGCTCTACAGAAGCATGGTCGCCGACGCCGTCGTGCGGGCGTCGGACACCGACGAGGCCCGGACGCAGGCGTGACGCAGCCTGTTGCAGCGGACGTTGATTGATCGTGGCGACTCTCGAACGACTGCGACACGTGGACGCGACCGAGCTGCGGTTTCGGCTCGGATGCGAGCTGAGAAAAGCTGGCGGGCGCGTTCGCGCGGCGGTCAAGCCGCCCCGGTGGAATCGTCGCGATCTCGCGGGCGCGCTTCGCGGCCGTGACTCGGATACGCCCCACCTGCGTCGCGCACGGGCTGCGCTGCAACAGGGGCGCGTCGGAGACGCACACGCAGCGCTCGCGCTCCACTTCTTCACGCGCTCGCCGCGGTTCTCCCTCGTGCCGGGCATGCTCCCGCAACTGAGTCGAGAGGTGGCAGCCGCATTTCCCGATGCTGCCGCAGACGCGGCGGCTCGCGCCAATCGGATGCTGCAGGGCCGATACGACATCCTCGGATACGGGGACGTTGATTTCGGCACACCGCCACAGTGGCTCGCCGATCCAGTGCACCGGCGGCAGCCGCCGCTTGCATTCTGGTCAACCGTGCCGTACCTCGACCGCCAGTACGGCGATCACAAGGTGATCTGGGAGATCAACCGTCATCAGCACTGGCTGGGACTTGGACGTGCGTATCACCTCACAGGCGACCGCCGGTACTACGAGGCGTTCGTCACCCAGCTCGAGGACTGGATGGAGCGCAATCCACCGCTGCTCGGCGTCAACTGGACGAGCATGCTCGAACTTGCGTTTCGATCGCTGTCCTGGATTTGGGCGCTGCACTTCTTCGTCCCGGCCGCCGCAGCGGACCCGGTAGGCGCGCCCCCGTGGACGGTCGATCTCCTCCTCGGGCTCGATCGCCAGCTGACCCACATCGAGCAGAATCTGTCGCACTACTTCAGTCCCAACACTCACCTGTCGGGCGAAGCTCTGGGGCTGTTCGTCTCGGCGTTGACGTTACCGGAACTGTCCGCGAGCCCTCGCCGGGCGGGACTCGGCCGGCGCATTCTGCTGGAGGAAGCGTCGCGGCAGGTCAACCCGGACGGCGGGCATGCCGAGCTCTCGGCCCATTACCATCGCTATTCGACGGATTTTTACCTCCTCGCCTCGCTCGCCGCGAGGCTGACCAGCGACGAGGCGGCGTCAGCGCTTCACGAAGCGGCGACGCGCCAGGCATGGTTCCTCCGGGCAATTGCGGACGACAACGGCCGCCTGCCCCGGCTCGGTGACGATGATGGGGGACAGTTGTTTCCCGTGTGCGGCCCGCACGCATCGGACTGCCGGGACACGCTCGGTAGTGCCGCGGCGATTCTGAACGACCCCGCCCTCAGCCTCGGGAACGCGACGGAAGAGACCTTCTGGTTGTGCGGTCACGCGGTCTCCAATCAACCGGCCGCCGCCATTGGGTCTGCGAGCTTCCCTGCGACGGGCTATTACGTGTCGCGACCCGGGGCCGGTGACCACCTGATTTTCGACGCGGGCCGCCACGGATATCTGAACGGGGGCCATGCGCACTCGGATGCGCTGTCCATCGTGCTGACGACGGCCGGTCGGCCGTTCCTCGTGGACGCGGGCACTGGCACGTACACCATGGACGCGGCAATACGCGATCGATTCAGGTCCACCGCCATCCACAACACTGTCGTCCTGGATGGCCGGGAACAGGCGGTGCCTCGCGGCCCCTTCCACTGGTCTTCACGAGCCGACGCCACCTGCCTGGTGTGGCAGTCGAACTCCGGCTTCGACTATGTCGAAGGCATCCACGATGGATACCAGCCGAAGGCGCATGCACGGGCGGTATTTGCCCTGCACGGGCTCGGGTGGCTCGTCATCGATCATCTGCTTGGCCCTGAGGGGTCGAGCGCCAGCGCCGATGCTTTCTGGCACGTCCATCCGGACTGGACCAGGACCGCATCGCGATCGGGCGTGTTGCTGACACACCGCGACGGGACCACGCGTGCTCTCGTGTCCACCGCGGATCTACGTGCACTCAGCCCGGATGAGGCCGGTGGGCTGGACGGTTATTCACCGGCTTACGGAGTCGTCGAGCGTGGATTGTGCCTGCGAACGCACGCAGCAGTCGCAGCACTGCCCCACACGATCGCGACATTCATCACTGGCGTCGCGAGCTCCGCGATACCGCGGCTGGAGCCTGTCGCGATCGCCACCACGCCGGGGACCGGCTGGCACGGGGCCGCCTTCCGGCTGTGCTGGCGAGGGCAGGAAGCGATCGCCTTTTCAGCCATCCAACGCTCGGCGGCGGCGGTCACCGGGACGGGTCCCGGCGTCATGTGGGGATGCGAGCGCGCCATGACGGACGCGCGGGCGGCATACATTCCTGTGGAAGGCGCAAGCTCGAGGGCTCCGGCGCTCATTGGAGGCACGCGTCTCGAGACGGCGCATGCTGGCGCAACCCGTGCATAGCTCAGGTGACAAAGCCCGGACGGCCCCGGCATTCATCGAAAGTGACGGCCCCGACCGATGTGTGGAATAGCTGGATTCGTCGATCGCGAGCGCCCTGACCCGCTGGCCCCCTCGCGCAACGAGGCGGAGTTCAACCTCGTGCACCGCATGTGCGACGTCATCCGGCACCGCGGTCCGGACGACGAGGGGATCCATGTGGAGCCGGGCGTCGGGCTCGGGATGCGGCGGCTGAGCATCATCGACCTGTCGACCGGTCAGCAGCCCATTCACAACGAAGACCGGACGGTGTGGCTCGTCTTCAACGGCGAGATCTACAACTACCGGGAGCTGCGCGCGGAGCTCGAAGCGGCGGGTCATGCCTTCTACACGGCAAGCGATACCGAGGTCATCGTTCACGCGTACGAGCAGTGGGGCGAGGCGGCCTTCAAGCGCCTGCGCGGGATGTTCGGCATTGCCCTGTGGGACCGCCCGCGGCGCACGCTGCTCCTCGCCCGGGATCGCGCGGGCATCAAGCCGTTGCATTTCCTCGAGCGCAACGGGCGCCTGTACTTCGGCTCGGAGATCAAGTCCCTGATCGCCGCGGGAGCTGTCGATCGCGAGATCGATCTCGAGGCGCTCGACCACTACCTGTCGTTCCTGTATGCGCCGCGCGACCGTTCGCTGTTCCGGAACGTCCGCAAGCTTCCTCCGGGCCATCTCCTCCGTTGGCGTGAGGGACGCGCGGAGCTCTCGGAGTACTGGGAAGTGGATGCCGCCGAGCCGTTCCAGGGCAGTGAGCAGGACGCGGCGGCGGCGCTGCGCGCCATCCTTGCGGATGCCGTCCGCTCCCACATGATCAGCGACGTGCCGCTCGGAGCCTTCCTGTCGGGCGGCGTGGACTCGAGCATCGTGGTCGGCCTGATGGCGGAAGCCTCGTCCGCACCGGTGCGCACGTTTTCCATCGGATTCGACGAGCCTCAGTTCGACGAACTGGAGCATGCACGTACCGTCGCGGGGCACTTCGGCACCGAGCATCACGAGTTCGTCGTCCGCCCGGACGGTCTGTCTATCCTGGACAGGATGATCGATCACTTCGACGAGCCGTTTGCGGACTCGTCGGCAATCCCGACCTGGTATGTCTCGGAAATCGCGCGGCGGCACGTCACGGTCGTCCTCTCCGGCGACGGGGGGGATGAGCTGTTCGGCGGCTACGATCGCTACCTGCCGCACCCGCGCGTGGCGCAGTTCGACAGATTGCGCCTCCCGGGCGCTCGACGGGTCGCCGGCGCGTTGTGGCCGCTGCTGCCGCACGGGGTCCGGGGCAAGAACTTCCTCCGGCACGTCTCGCGAGACGACGACGGGCGGTACCTCGACTCGATTGCATTTTTCCAACATGACGAGAAAGCCGCGCTGTACTCCCCCGACGTGAGGCGCGCACTCGGCCGGTGGAGCGCGGAAGAGAGCCTCGGCACACGATTCGCCCGCTTCGAGGCGCTCCCCCATCACAGCCGGATGATGCGCTTCGACTTCGAAACCTACCTTCCCGACGACGTGCTGACGAAAGTGGATCGCATGAGCATGGCGCACTCGATCGAGTCGCGCGTGCCGCTGCTCGATAACCGCGTCATCGACTTTGCCGCAACGCTGCCGGCCCGGATGAAGATCGCTGGCGGGCGGCGGAAGCACATCCTCAAGGAGTCGGTCCGCTCGCTGCTGCCGGCCGGCATCATCGATCGCAAGAAACAGGGGTTCGGCGTGCCCCTCGGCGTGTGGTTTCGAGGCGGGCTCACGGACGTCTTCTCCGATGTCCTCCGATCGGCTCGCACCCGGCAGCGAGGCTACTTCGAACCGGCGTTCGTCGATCGCCTCGTCGACGAGCATCTGGGTGGCCGGCGGGACCATACCCTGCGGCTCTGGCAGCTAATGGTGTTCGAGTTGTGGCACCGCCACTACATGGACGCTCCCGCGGCGGAACCGTCGCACGCCTGGCAGCACCTGGCGTAGCGCGGGGCTTCAGCCCCGCGTCGATTCGCGCAGCTGAAGCTGCGCGCTTGAAGCTGCGTGCTAGAGCTGCGCGCTAACTACGGGCCCGGTGATTACCGGATGAGCTCTGTGGTCACGCCCCACCCTATTTTGTCCACCGCGCTACACAGCCCGGCGGCTGCGGCGTCTGGAACCCTGAGCGGGTGCGCCCGGGTACACGCGGTTTTACCCAAATCAGGAATTCAGGGGTGGCATTCGCCTTGCTGAGATTGGGACGTGGATCTCCCCGCGCACACGCCGGTAGCCGTTTTCCTGACGGCATTCGAACCCGGCGGCACGGAGCGGCAGATGTCCGAGCTGATTCGCCGGCTGGACGCCCGGCGCTTCAGAGTGCACGTCGCCTGCCTCCACAAGCGGGGGGCGTGGTTGTCGCGCATCGTCCGGCATGCGGCGTCGATCGTGGAATTCCCCATTCAGGGGTTTGCTCGCGCGGCAACGGTCGCTCAGATGGCGGCCTTCGCCCGGTGGTGCCGGCGCGAGCGGATTGCGGTGGTGCAGACATGCGACCTGTACGCGAACATCTTCGGCTTGCCTGGCGCGGCACTGGCGAGGGTGCCCGTCCGGATCGGGAGCCGGCGAGAGTTGAATCCCGACAAGACCCCCGGCCAGATTCGCCTGCAGCGGCTCGCGTATCGATCGGCAACGATGGTCGTCGCCAATTCTCAGGCGGCGCGGCACATGCTGGAGACGGAAGGGCTCGCGCCCGCGTCGATTGCCGTGATCCCCAACGGCGTCGACCTCGGATCCTTCGCCCCGCCTAGCCGGGGCGGCCAGATCCGTACGATCATCACGGTCGCCAATCTGCGGCCCGAAAAGAGCCACGAGACGCTCCTCGCAGCCGCCGCGATGCTGCTCCACGGCAGCCCGGATCTGCGATTTCGCATCGTCGGGGACGGCCCGAGACGCCTGGAACTGGAACGCCTGGCGGCCGCGGTCGGGATCGGCAGCCAGGTCGAGTTCCTCGGGCACCGCGAGGACGTTCCGGCGCTTCTCGCCGAGGCGGATGTCTTCGTCCTGCCGTCCCGTTCCGAAGCCTTTCCAAACGGCGCGATCGAAGCCATGGCGGCTGGTCTGCCAGTCGTGGCATCGGCGACGGGCGGACTCCTCGATCTCGTGGAGTCCGGCACCACCGGGATCCTCGTGCCGCCCGGCGACGCGGCGGCGCTGACAGCGGCGTTGCGCTCGCTTATCGACGATCCGGCGCGTGCGCGTGCCATGGGTGAGTCTGCCCGCCAGTTCGTGCAGCAGCGTTATTCCTTCGAGCGGATGGTGGCGTCGTTCGAGGATTTGTACTCTTCCGGGCTTCGAGGGCGCGTGGCAGCGCGGACCCGCGAGGCCGAGGCGGCGGGAATCTGATATGTGCGGCATCGCTGGACGGTTCAACTACGACGCGCTTCACCCGGTCGATCGCGGCCTGCTCGGGCGCATGACCGACGCGGTCGCGCACCGCGGACCGGATGCCGCCGGATACTTTCATGCTCCGGGCATCGGCCTGGGGCACCGGCGCCTGAGCATCATCGACCTCTCGACGGGCGATCAGCCGCTCGCGAACGAGGACGGGACCGTCCAGGTCGTGTTCAACGGCGAGATCTACAACTTCGCGGACGTGCGCGCCGAGCTCGTGGCGCGCGGCCATCGCTTTCGAACCGGATCGGACACCGAAATCATCGTCCACGGCTACGAGGAATGGGGCGATCGCTGCGTTGATCGATTTCGCGGGATGTTCGCCTTCGCCGTGTGGGACGGGCCGGCGCGGCGGCTGCTGCTCGCGCGCGATCGGCTCGGCGTCAAGCCGCTCTACTACGCGGAAGTTCCAGGCCGCGGGATCGTGTTCGGCTCCGAGATCAAGTCACTGCTGCTCGATCCCGACGTGCCGCGCGACTGGCGGCCGGATGCGATCGACGCGTACCTCACTCTCCTGTACGTGCCCGCGCCCGACACCGTCTACCGCGCGGTCCACAAGCTCCCCCCGGGCCACGTCCTGGTCGCCGAGCGGGGCGGCGTCCGCGTCTCGCGGTACTGGGACCTCCAGTTCACCGGTGACGGCGACGCGTCCCGCGAAGACGAATACCTGGAGCAGCTGGACAGCCTTCTGAGCGAGGCGGTCAGTCTTCGGCTCGTGAGCGACGTGCCTCTTGGCGCGTTTCTGTCGGGCGGCATCGATTCCTCCACTGTTGTCGCGTATATGAAGGAGGCCAGCGGCGCCCCTCCCGTCACGATCGCCGTCGGGTTCGACGACGCGGCGTATGACGAGGTACAGCACGCGGAGGCGGTCGCGAAGCATCTGGGTTGCGAGTTCCACGCGCTGACCGCCAATCCGCGGGTGGACGATCTGCTGCCGAAGCTCGCCTGGCACTTCGACGAGCCCTTTGCAGATTCCTCCGCCGTGCCGACCTACTACGTGTCGAAGGCGGCGCGGGAGCTGGTCACGGTCGCGCTCTCCGGCGATGGCGGTGACGAGCTCTGGGCCGGTTACGCCCGGCACCGTGTCGAACACTTCGAACAGCGGGTCCGGGGATCGCTCGGAACCGCCACGCGGATGGCGGCCTGGCTGGGCCGGGCACTGCCGCTCTCGGTCAAGGGAGCGCGATCGCTTCGCCATCTCGCCTCTGCGCCGGATCAGGCGTACGCGCTGAAACACGGTTACGGCCATTTCGAACCGGGCGCGAAGGGCCGGCTCTACTCGAGCGACTTCACGAGTGCCGTTGGCACGGCCGACCCGTTCTCGAGCTTCCGTGACGCGTATCGCGACTGCACCTCCGCGGATCCGATGGATCGCGCGATGTACGTGGACGCCCGCACCTACATGATCGACGACGTGCTCACGAAAGTGGACCGCATGAGCATGGCGGTGTCGCTCGAAGCGCGCGAACCGCTGCTCGATCACAAGCTGCTCGAGTTCGCCGCGCGAGTGCCGGCGGCGCTGAAGCTGCGGAACGGCCGCAGCAAGTATCTGCTGCGGCGGGTGCTCGAACGGCGTGTCCCGCGCGACATCATCGATCGGCCGAAGCGGGGGTTCGCGGCCCCCATCGGCCAGTGGCTGCGCGGGCCGCTCGCCGGGCTCACGTCCGATCTGCTGCTCGATGGCCGCCTGCGCGACCGCGGCATCTTCGAGATGCGCGAAGTCACGCGCATCTGGAACGAGCACCGGAGCGGGCGGGCCGAACATCCGCACCGCCTGTGGCAGCTCGTGATGCTCGAATTGTGGTTCCGGCAGTTCGTCGATGGCACGCCCGCGGCTGCGGGACCCTCGGCGAACCGCGCGTGGGGCGAGACCGCGAACACCAGGCCCGCGGCGCCGCCGCGGCCGGCGCCCGCCGCAGCCGCGCGCGCCGTCACGGAGGCAATGTAAGACCATGTGCGGAATTGCAGGGATTGTCGGCTCGGACCGGCTCGAGGCCGACGACCGCGACAGGCTGGTCCGGATGCGCGACGTCATCGCGCACCGCGGCCCGGACGATGCCGGCTTGTTCGCTGACGCGCAGGCGGGCCTCGGCCATCGGCGGCTCAGCATCGTCGACGTCGCGGCGGGCCATCAGCCGCTGTCGAACGAGGACGGCACCGTCTGGATCGTGTTCAACGGGGAGATCTACAACCACGCGGACGTCCGCGTCGGTCTCGAGGGTGCGGGCCACCGGTACAAGACCCGGTGCGACACCGAAACCATTGTTCATGCGTACGAGGAGTGGGGGGACGCGTGCGTCGACCATCTTCGCGGCATGTTCGCGTTCGCCATCTGGGACGCGCCGCGTCGTCGCATGCTCCTCGCACGGGATCGACTGGGCATCAAGCCGCTCTACTGGACAATCGCGGACGGACGACTGCTGTTCGGATCCGAAATCAAATCGATCCTGAAGAGCGGGCTCGTACGGGCCGAGGCCAACGAAGCCGCGCTTCCGGAGTTGCTGGCGACCCGGTATCTGTCAGGCACGGAGACGCTGTTCAAAGGCATTTACCGCCTGCAGCCGGGCCACACGCTCGTGTTCGAAAACGGCGCGGTCTCGATCCGTGAGTACTGGGACGTCCCGGTCGGCCGCGAGTCGGCGGAGCTCGCGGGACTCTCCGACCAAGCGATCGTCCGCCGGTTCAGGGAGCTGCTCGAGGAGGCCGTCCGCACCCGGCTGATGGCCGACGTCCCGCTGGGCATGTTCCTGTCTGGGGGTCTCGACAGCAGTGCCATCGCCGCGATGATGGCGCGGATGATCGACCGTCCGCTGCAGACCTTCTCGGTCGCCTTCCAGCAGCGCGCGTTCAGCGAGCTCGATTACGCGCGCCAGGTCGCCCGGGCGATTGGCGCGGACGCGCACGAAGTGGTCATCGACGATCAGGACTTCTTCGGTGCCCTGCCGCGGCTGATCTGGCACGAAGACGAGCCGATCGCCCATCCGTCGAGCGTGCCGCTGTACTTCGTCTCGGCGCTCGCGCGGCAGCACGTCAAGGTTGTGTTGACGGGCGAAGGCAGCGACGAACTACTGGCAGGGTACGCGAAATACCCGAAGGCCCTCGTGAACTGGCGCGCAGCGTCAGCCTACGGCGCGGTGCCGGCCCCGCTGCGCCACTGGATCGCGGATACCCTGGTGCCGAGCCTGCCGGCCAGACTCGGCCGGATTGCGCAGCGCTCGTTCCTGGCAATGCCTCGCACTCCC
>JBBWZJ010000236.1:0-10076 GCA_039648985.1 Acidobacteriota bacterium
CAGGGCGGCGTGCTCCGCATCGTTCCCGGATCGAACGACCCGAGTCGCCGCCGCGGCCCCGTCGCCCGGAACCGCCGCGCGCACGGTGCACGCCCAGCTGAGCCGGACGAGCCCCATCATTTAGCGGTTTCGCCGTTTCTTCGGCACACATTCTGCAAATCAGTCCACCACGAGGTGAACGATGGCAGAGGATCAGAAGCACACAAACGATCAGCGGCAGCCCGGTTCCAATACCGTGAAGGATCCTGACCAGTGGAAGACCGGCGACGAGCCGATGACGGGCGCGCAGCGATCGTACCTGAGCACGCTCGCGAGTGAAGCGGGCGAAGCGGCCGACGAAGAGCTCACGAAGGCCGAAGCGTCCAAGCGCATCGATGAACTGCAGGAGAAGACAGGGCGCGGCAAATAGCGCGCGTAGAATTGCAGCCGTGACGCTCGCGGAGTTCAGGGACAGCACCCGCCACGCCGAGCCGCCCGCGGGCGTGACGCCGGCGCTCGTCGCCCTGTGGCACGATGCCCGGGAGGACTGGGAGCGGGCACACCAGGTGGCCCAGGACATCGATACAACGGAGGGGGCGTGGATCCACGCCTACCTCCATCGGAAGGAAGGGGATCTGGCAAACGCCGGCTATTGGTATCGGCGCGCCGGTAAGCCGGAGTTCAAAGGCAGCCTGGATGCCGAGTGGACGAGCATTGCCACGGCGATGCTCGGCACCTGACGGCCATCGCCGTCAGGCACCCTGAGCGCGTTTGATACGAACCCGGCGCCGTTCGCGCAAGTAGCGCTGCGGCGAAGCGATCGCGATATCGGCAACGGCGGCGTCTATTCGTATCGCAGCGCGATGATCGGATCGACACGGCTCGCGCGGCGGGCGGGAAACCACACCGCACAGAGCGCGACGAGCGTGAGCACCACGGGAACGCCGGCAAACACCAGCGGGTCGCGCGCAGTCACCCCGAACAGGAACGCTGAGACGGCGCGCGCAAGATAGAACGACACAGCAAGGCCGATCGCCACGCCCGCAACCGCCAGCTTCATCCCCTGCACCACGACCATGTTCTTGACGTGCGACACCTGTGCGCCGAGGGCCAGACGGATCCCGATTTCCTGTGTCCGCTGCTCGACCGAGTACGCCATCAAGCCGTAAATTCCGATGGCGGCGAGCAGCAGCGCCGAGCTTCCGAAGACCGTCATCAACCACATGTTGAACCGCTCGCGTGATGTCGACAGCGACACGACCTCGTCCATCGTGCGCACGTCAGTGACGGGAAGCCCCGTGGCCTGCCGCAGCTGCTCCTGTACGACACTGCTCACCGAGTGCGGCTCGCCCTGCGTGCGGACCACCCAGGCGACAGGCGTGAGGCTCACGTTGAGCGCGTTCGCGGCATCCGGCACCTGCGCCTGCGGGATGTACATCGTGGGATTCGGATCGTTGTTCAACCCCCCGGCATGCGTGTCGCCAACGATGCCGATGATCTGCCGATCGGGTTCGTCCTTGAATTCGCGCATGACGGTCCGGCCGATCACGAGCCTGTCGTTCAGCGGGTCGCCTTTGGGCCAGAACTGGCGCGCCATGGCTTCGTTGATGATGACGACGCCGGGTGCCGCGCTGTTGTCGCGCTCGGAAAACTGACGCCCGCGCTTCAGCGGAATCCTGAACACGTCGAAGTAGCCCGGCGACACAGTGACCCAGCTGCCGCCCCCGTGGAAGGGTCCGTCGTTCAAGGGGCGACCGATCACGGTGAACGGGAGACCGTAGCCACCCTGCAGCGGGACGCAGCATGTGGCGCTTGCGTTCACCACACCGGGAATGGCCTTCAGCCGCTCGACGGCATCTCGTATCGCCTGCTCGACTCCCTCGGATTTCAGATATCTCGGACCGGTCAACGACATCCGCATTGTCAGAACGTGCGCGGCATCGAACCCGGGATCCACGTGGCCGAGCGCCACGGCCGTGCGGATGAGGAGCGCCGATCCGATCAAGAGCACGAGCGCCAGTGCCACTTCGACGACGACCAGCACCGAGCGGGCCTTGTTCTGCCGGAATCCGGTCCCGGAGCGGCCGCTGCTTTCCTTGAGCGTGGTCGTCAGATCGGCTTTCGAGCTCTGGAGCGCCGGAATGAGCCCGAAGAGGATGCCGGTACCGAGAGAGATCGCGACGGTGAACGCCACGACTCGCCAGTCGACGCCGACCGAGGCGCCGTCGAGGCCAACGCGGGGAAGCCCGGCGGTGTTCACGGCGAGCAGCGTACGGATTCCGACGACGCCGAGCAGCAGGCCGAGCACGCCACCCACCATCGACAGAACGACACTCTCGGTCAGCAGCTGGCGGATGATGCGTCCGCGAGTGCCGCCGATGGCAGCGCGGATCGCGATCTCCCGACGGCGGCCGGTTGCGCGGACCAGGAGCAGGTTGGCGACGTTCGCACACGCAATCAGGAGGACGAAGCTGACCGCCCCGGCCAGGACGAGCAGCGAGGACCGCACGTTGCTCACCAGTACATCGCGGATCGGTTCGACGGTGAAGGTACCGGTGTTGCCAAGCGAGTTGGGATAGGTCCGCTTGTAGTCTTCTGCAGACAGCTTCAGCCGCGCTTTCGCCTGCTCGAGCGACACACCCGGCTTCAGCCGGCCGGCCACCTGGAAGTAATGCCCCTGATCCCGTGCGTTCGGATCGAGCTTGAACGGAATCCATACCTGCGGCGTGGGCCCGAACTCGTCGAAGTCGAAGTCGGCGAGCACGCCGATGATGACGTAGCTGTCGCCGCTGAGCGAGACGGTCTTGCCCACGACGTTCGGATCGCTGCTGAACCGGGACGCCCACAGCTGGTGGCTGATGACGACAACCCGCTCGCCGGCGGGAAGATCCTCCTCGGTCGAGAACGTGCGGCCGAGCGCCGTGTGCGCGCCGAACAGGCGGAAGAAGTCCGCCGACACCTGCCCTGACCGAAGCTGCTCGGGGAAGCTCCCGCCCGTGAAGTTCACGACGCCGGTCCGGTACGCGGAGACATCCTGCGTCACGCTGCTCTGCTGGCGATAATGCTGGAACTTCGCCGGCGATGCGCCGGGTCCCGAGGATCCGGGCGCCGTGAAGACCACCAGACGGTCCGGGTCGGGAAACGACACCGGCTTCAGCAGCACCGCGTTCACGACCGAAAAAATCGCCGTGTTGGCGCCGATGCCGAGCGTGAGCGCCGCAATCGCGGCAGCCGTGAACGCCCGGCTCTGGGCGAACATCCGTATGGAGTGCTTCAGATCTTTCGTGAATGTCTCAAAAGCCAGCATAGGTAAGCTTAGACGAGCGGATCGGGAATTTTGTTGTGAGGGGATTGCCGGCTCCGGGAAGTTGCCGCTCCGAGGGTCCGGATCAGTTCAGTCGTCACGCCACACGGTGCTGAGGTCCGCGACCGATGTGACGAGGTGGGTGTGCGGAGCCGCCGTCATCGCCGCCCGATCGTGCGCACCGGACAGCACCCCGATGTTCCAGCCCACCCCGGCGTTGAATCCCGCCTCGAGATCGAGCCTGGTATCGCCGACGTTGGCCACGGCCCGCGCTGCCTGGGTGCCGGTCAGTTCCATCGCGCGATAAATCAAGAACGGCGCCGGCCGGCCGGCCGGGACGTCGTCCCCACAGACAACCGCATCGACGACCCCTCGGGACCACTGGAGGCTGTCCAGCAGCAACGCAGTGGTGTCGCGATCGAATCCCGTGTTGAAGGCGACCCGCACGCCACGCATTCGGAGGGCGGATATGGCGGTGGCGGCGCCGACAACGGCGCGAACACCCGCGCGGTAGTTCCGGGCAAGGCGGGCCCGAAACGATGCGTACGCGGCATCCAGCCGCTCTGGCCTATGCGCCCCGTCCGGGATGAAGGACTCGAGCGCCTCGCGCTTGGAGGCTCCCCGCACGGCCCTGACCTGATCCGCCGTCACGCGGATGCCGTGTTCCAGAAGTGCCTCAGCGAACGCGGCCGGCACCTGTCCATCGTCCTCGACGCTGGTGCCCGCGAGGTCGAAGACAACGAGCGCAGGGAGCGTCACCTGGCGTAGCCCAGTGGCGGCGCAGCGCCGGGCTGTGCCGCCACGTAGTCCTCGCCGAGCAGGGCCGCGATGGTTGCGGCGATCTGCGCCTGCGTCGACGGGACATTGGAGCGAACGCCTGCCGGCCGGACGCCCGGGCCCATCAGCGCCATCCAGATGCGGTCCGATTCGGGCACTTTCTCGCCGTGACCCGTCCACGACTCCGAGCTCTCGCCGCGCCCGTGGTCGGTAGCCAGAACGAGCGCCGTTTTCCCCGAGTACTCCGGCAATGCCTGCGCCGCGTCCCAGAGCTCGCGAATGAAGCGATCGTTGCGGCGCGCGGCATCGAGGTACAAATCGTACCGGCGGCCGTGAGCCCACTCGTCCGTTTCCCCGAGCATCACGTAGAGCACGCGTGGCCGGTGCTGCCGCAGGTACGCGAGCGCGCCAAGGCCAGTGCCCGCGTCGAACCGCTCCTCACCCCAGTACGCCGGCAGATCGGCGGCGAACTCGTCGATCGCCCGGTCGCGCTCTGATGTGGGGTTGGGGATCGGCGGGCCCGCCGCATTCGACGGAATTCCGCTGCGCTGCTCGTTGAGAATCCACGGGAGCAGCTCCCACGAGGCAAACGCAGCCACTTTGCCGGCGAACGCGGGACGACGATTGAGCCACTCGAGCACCGTCACGTTCGGGTTGAGCACGCGGTCGTTGCTGGTGATTCTGGGATCCGGCGATCCGGTGAGGAGCTCGTTGTAGCCCGGATATGAAAATCGGAGGCCGTTCGTGACGCGCGCGATGCTGCCGCTCGATGCATCGCCGAAAATCTGACCCTGCCGCGCGACGGTCCCCCACAGAAACGGCATCAGCTTCTCGCGCCGCTCCTCGGGGGTCGAGCCACCGAAGCGCTGCTGGAGAGCGGCCGGATCGCTGACGCCGCCGGCCTCCTTCGTCAGGAGCTCGGACGCGAGTCCGCCAAAGACTTCCTGCCACCGCATCCCGTCGAGCGTCACCACGAGCACGTTGGCGGCGGGCGCCTGCCGCGCCGCGACAGCGGGGACCGACAGAATCGCCAGTGAGAACAGGAAGCACGCCGTGAGCGCGCGCGCAGGGAATCTCATGGGCGAATCATATCGCCCCTGCAGCGCTCACGACTATAATCGCCGCTCGATTGGCGCTCTTCATTCCGGGCGTCCGCGCCGCTGAGGAGTCTTTGATGTCCCGTTCCGTCCCGAGAGTTCTCGCCGCCTCATGCCTCGCGCTGCTGCCGATGGCGCTGCTTGCGGCGGCCCCGCAGGCCCCTGCGCGCGCAGTTCCGTCCAGGACTGCGCTCGATCGCTACGTGGCTGCGCCGGACCCCAACTTTTCGTGGAAGGCGGTTCGCGACCTTCCGGCCGAAGGGGCCACGGCGACGCTCCTGCAGGTGACCTCGCAGCGGTGGCTGACGGAGAAGGAAGTCGAGCGTCCACTCTGGACGCACTGGCTCACCGTCGTGCGCCCGGCAACCGTGACCAGCGACATCGGCTTCCTCTACATCACCGGTGGCAGCCTCGATCGCGATGCGCCGGCAAAGCCCCCCGCGTGGCTGGTGGACGCCGCACGCGACACCGGGACCGTCACGGCGGAATTGCGGCTGGTGCCCAACCAGCCGGTTGTCTTCACGGACGATCCGACGCGGACCGGCCGATCGGAAGACGACTTCATCGCCTACACCTGGAACAAGTTCCTTCGCACGGGCGACGAGCGGTGGCCCGCCCGGCTGCCGATGACGAAGAGCGCGGTGCGCGCGATGGATGCCGTCACCGCGTTCACCACGTCCCCTGCAGGCGGCGGACACGCCACCACGCGCTTCGTGGTCTCCGGCGCCTCCAAGCGGGGGTGGACGACCTGGACGACCGCAGCCGTCGACTCACGCGTCATCGCCATCGTCCCCGCCGTCATCGACCTGCTGAATCTGGAGCCGTCGTTCACGCACCACTTCCAGGCTTACGGCGCGTGGTCTGACGCTGTCCAGGACTACGTGGACCAGGGGATCATGAAGTGGCTCGGTACGCCGCAGTTCAAGGCGCTCATGCGCATCGAGGAGCCGTACGAATACCGGGACAGGCTCACGATGCCGAAGTTCATGGTCAATGCCTCCGGCGATCAGTTCTTTCTGCCGGATTCGTCACAGTTCTATTTCGATGACCTGCGCGGCGAGAAGCACCTGCGGTATGTGCCGAATGCCTCGCACTCACTCGACAAGACCGACGCGCTCGAGAGCGTGCAGGCGTTCTATGCGGCGATCGTGAAGGGCACACCTCGCCCTTCCATCAAGTGGAGCTTCGAGCGGGACGGCTCAATCAAGGTGATCGCCAGGGACCCGCCGACCCAGGTGCTGATGTGGCAGGCGTCGAACCCTGACGCCCGCAACTTCCGGCAGGATGCCATCGGCAACGCATACCAGAGCTGGCCGCTCACTCCGGCGGGCCCGAATACGTGGATCGCGCGGGTTCCGAGGCCGACGAAGGGATGGACCGCGTTCTTCGCGGAGCTGAGCTTCGCGACGGGTGGCAGGTATCCGATCAAGGAGACAACCGGCATCAGGATTGTCCCGGATACGCTGCCGTTTGCCGCACCAAAACCCCAGAGCGCCGCGGCGGCCGCGGCTCCGCCGGCCCCCGCGCAGGCATTCGATGTGGTCGTTTACGGCGGGACGGCGGGCGGCGTGATCACGGCTGTGGCCGCCGCGCGCGAAGGCCTGACAGTGGCGCTCCTCGAACCTGGCAGACACCTCGGCGGCATGGTTTCGGGCGGGCTTGGCTGGACCGATTACGGCAAGAAGGAAGTCATCGGAGGCTACTCGCTCGAATTCTTCCAACGTGTTGGCGCGAAGTACGGGCGCCCGATCGAATGGCACTTCGAGCCACACCTGGCCGAGGCCGTGTTCGGGGAGCTCGTCTCGACGGCGGGCGTCCACGTCTTTCTCGACCATCACCTTCGTCAGAAAGCGGGTGTGCGAAAGACCGGATCGCGCATCTCGGAAATCGTGCTGGACAACGGCGCCGCGTTCAGCGGAAAGGTCTTTGCCGACGCGACCTATGAAGGGGATCTCATGGCGCAGTCCGGCGTCTCGTACACGTGGGGCCGCGAGGGCGTGGCCGAGTACGGCGAGTCCCTGGCTGGCGTGAGGGAACACACGCCGCTGCATCAGTTTCGAGCCGCCGTCTCGCCGGTGGACGCGTCGGGCCGGCTGCTCCCTGAGGTCACGCCGCGCACGAACGATGCGGTCGGGGCCGCTGACAAACGGGTCCAGGCGTATAACTTCCGCCTGTGCATGACGAAGACCGCGGCGAACCGCGTCCCGTGGCCGATGCCAGCGCGCTACGATCCTGCGCGGTACGAGCTGCTCGCGCGCTACCTGCCGGCGCTCGAAGGCGAACTGCGGCGGCCGCTGACCATCAACGACGTGATCAAAGCCGACGTCGTCCAGAACGGCAAGACGGACACGAACAACAACGGCGCGTTCTCGACCGACTATATCGGCGGCAGCTACGACTATCCGGAGGGCAGCTACGGCGCGCGCGCGCGCATCCGCCAGGCGCACGTGGAATATATCCAGGGGTTCTTGTACTTCCTCGCGACGGACCCGCGCGTGCCGGCGTCGCTCGGCTCGGAAATGAAGGAGTGGGGCCTCTGCGGCGACGAGTTCGCGGATGCCGCTCACTGGCCGTATCAACTCTACGTCCGTGAAGCCCGCCGGATGGTGGGCGAGTATGTGATGTCGCAGAAGGACATTCAGACAGAGCTGACGAAGGCTGACGCCGTCGGCGTGGGGTCCTACAACAGCGACTCGCACAACGTGCAGCGGCGCCCGGATGCGGCGGGGACGGCGACGGAGAACGAAGGCGACATGCAGGTCAAGGTCGCGCCGTACCAGATCCCGTATCGCGTCATCCTGCCGAAGCGCGCCGAGGCGTCGAACCTGCTCGTTCCTGTTTGTTTCTCTGCGACGCACGTCGCCTATTCAACGCTGCGGATGGAGCCGCAGTACATGATCCTGGGTCACGCGGCAGGCGTCGCGGCGAAGATGGCCATCGCAAACGGAGTCGCCGTCCAGGACGTGGACACGCAGGCGCTCAGCGCCCGCCTCCGCGCGCAGAAGGCCGTGCTCGCGGATCCACCAGACGCCGGCGCCACCAAGTAGCGCGAGCAACCCCGAACCGTAACCTGGAACCCCGAACCCCGAACCCCGAACCTATATTTGGTGTTCTGCGTGCGTGCAGCCCTTGAACTCAGCCAGGACGAGCTTCCCGTCGTCGCCGAGCTCCTGCTGCAGGCCGATCTGGGTCGTGTAGTACCCGGTGATCGTCAGCGATTTCAATGCCTGGAAGAAATCGGCTCCCGTCGTCTCCTCGGCGGCCCCGCTGCTGGCGGACGACATGCGCGTGAGCAGGTCAGTCTGGCGCTCCGGGGTGGCGGACAGCACGTTCGTTCCGAACAATGCCGTGCTGCGCGCGTCCATCCACGCGAGCCCCTTCAGGAACGCGTCCCGGTCCGATGCCGTGGCCTCGTCGAGGACGCCGTCGACGAACCGGTTCACGAGGGCTTCCCTTGCTCCCGGCGTGTCGGTCTGCGGAATGATGAGCTCGCAGAGGGCCGTCACCGTCTCGTTCTGGTGAGCAGAGAGCACCTTCGGTGTCCATGTTCCCGCAGCCGCCGACGACGCGGTTGACGCGTGGACGTGCGGCGCCTGCTCGCGCGCGAGCGCGCTCAAGGCCTCGACCCAGAGCGGTCCCGAGACCGCCCCGGCGCCCGCAATCGCGAGACGCCGCAGCGCATCGCGGCGATTCAGTGTTCTTTGCTCCATGATCGACTCCGCGTCACAGGTTGCCGCGCTTGATTTCACCCGCCAGATAGTCGGTGGCCCGCCACGACAGCGCGAGAATGGTCAGGGTCGGATTCTTCTCCGTCGCGGTCGTGAAGGCGGAGCCGTCCACGACGAACACGTTCTTCACCTCGTGCATCTGGTTGAACCCGTTCAGCGCGGACCGCTTCGGATCGGCACCCATGCGGCAGGTGCTGTGCTCGTGAATCGCGGAGCCGTTCTTGTCGAGGTCGCCCCGCTTGTAACCGACGAGGACGCCGCCGGCCGCGTGCACGATCTCTTCCATCGTGTCCGCCATGTGCTCGGTCATGCGGCGTTCGTTCTCGCCAATCCTGTAGTCAATCTTGAGGAGGGGTACGCCATAGCGGTCGCGCCGATCCTGGTCGACGGTGATCCGGTTGTGCGCATATGGCAGGACCTCGCCGTACGGATGGATTTCGAACCACGCGGGATGCCGTCGTTTGATTTCCGCCTTGAGCGACGCCCCGAAGCCGGGGATTGACTCGCTGCCTTCGTGCGCCCCGCCGGCGCTGGCTCCCGTATTCCAGAATTGCGCGCCGAAGCCGCGCAGATAGTCGCGCTGCCTGCCCGGGCGATGGTTGAAGCGCGGCATGTAGACGTGCTCCCCTCCGATCCCGCGATCGTTGCGGGTTGGCGTCCCCGCAAGCACCGGCAGGTAACCCCGCACATGGAACCGGATCTGTTCCGACAGATAGCGCCCGATCACGTCCGAGCCATTCCCGATCCCGTTCGGATGCCGCGGCGAGGTCGAGTTGAGCAGAATCCGGGTCGAATCCACGCAACTCGCGCCGACGATCACGACCTTCGCGAGCACCTGCTGCTCGGCGCCGGTTTTACGATCGAAATACTGCACGCCTCTGGCGAGCCCTTTGTCGTCGACGAGGATCCGCGCCGCGACAGCATTCGAGCGGATCTCGAGGCGTCCCGACGCGAGCGCAATCGGCAGCAGGTGATCCGCCGAATTGAAGAACGATCCCGTGTCGCATCCGGATCCGCACGCCCCGCAGTAGTGACAGGCCGGAAATCCTCCTGTCGGCTTCGTCATGTTCGCGCGGCGCCCGGCCACCACCGGGATGCCGACGCCCGCCGCGGCCTTCTGGAGCAGCCGTTCCCCACAGCGCGGCGCAGGGGGGGGCTGCATGAACCTGCTCCCCGGGAGCGAGTCCGAGT
>JBBWZJ010000245.1:0-3297 GCA_039648985.1 Acidobacteriota bacterium
AAGGTGCTGAGCGGAATGCCCAGATAGCGCGCCGTGGCCGTGACGTTCCAGTCGGACTTCTCAAGCGCCCGCAGGATGAAATTGCGCTCGAAGGTGTCGCACGCCTCCTGAAAGAGCGTCTCCCCGCTCGTCGAACCCGAGTCGAGCTTGGCGAAGTGGTACTCGAGCGGCAGGTCCTCATCGGTGATCCACTCTTTGTCGGTCACGGCGACGAGTCTCTCGATGAGGTTCTCGAGCTCACGGATGTTGCCGGGCCACCAGTACGACGCCAGGATTTTCAGCGCGGTGCCGGAGATGCCGCGCACAGGCTTGCGGAACTTCGTCTTGTAGCGATCGAGGAAGAGGCGCGCGAGCTCGGGCAGGTCCTCGATGCGCTCGCGAAGCGGCGGCATCCGGATCGGGATGACGTTGATGCGATAGAACAGGTCCTCACGGAACCGCCCCTCTTTCACCGCTTTTTCCAGGTCCACGTTCGTCGCCACGACGAGCCGGAAATTCGTCCGAATCGGCTTCGTGCCGCCGACCCGCTCGATCTCCCCCTCCTGGATCGCGCGCAGCAGCTTCGCCTGCAGGTCGAAGCGGAGATCCCCGATTTCGTCGAGGAAGAGCGTGCCGCTCGACGCGAGCTCGAATTTCCCGAGCTGCTGCTTGTGCGCGCCCGTGAACGAGCCGCGCTCGTGGCCGAAGAGCGTGCTTTCCACGAGCTCGTGGGGGATGGCGGAGACGTTGACCGCGATGAACGGCGTCGAGCCCCTTGCGGACGTGCGGTGAAGGAGCCGCGCGAGCAGCTCCTTCCCGGTGCCGCTCTCGCCGAGGATCAAGACCGTGGCGGAGAGCTTCGCCACCTTCTGCACGAGATCGACGATGTCGCGAATCTGGCGGCTCGGCCCGATCAGGAACTCGCGCTCGCTCTGCTCGGCGACCTGCGCGCTGAGCGTGATGACCTGGCGGTTCAGATCCTGCCGCTCGCAGGCGTTCCGGACCATGGAGCGCAGCTCGTCGTACTCGAAGTTCTTCGTGATGTAGTGGTAGGCGCCGTGCTTCATCGCCTGCACGGCCGTCTCGACCTCGTTGATCGCCGAGATCATGATGCACTCGATGAGGCTGTAATTTTCCTTCACGATCCGGAGGACGTCGAACCCGCTGATGCCGGGCAGCCGGACATCGAGCAGGATCAGGTCGACGTCTTCGTGTTTGAGGAGCATCAGCGCGGCTTCGCCGCTCGCGACCATCAGCACGCGGTAATCGCGCTTCAGGATGGCGCCGATGGTGTCGCGCATCCCCTGATCGTCGTCGCAAATCAGGATGGTCTTGGAGCTCGCCATTGATGGAGCGCGCCGATTGTAGCGCGGTTCGCCGCCGGCCCGTGCGCTTGTCCCTTTTCACGATTGTTTAGTAAGGTAAGTTGGTTGTGGCCTCGTGGGTCGTCTCAGGCGCCGCATTGCTCGTGGCGATCGTCGCTCTGGCGATGGTCCGCCGCCTGGCGCACCAGTTCAGCACGTTGACGCGGTCGTACTGGGAACTGCGCTACGACTACACCCGCCTGCGGTCGCGCCTGTCGCGCCTCGATCCCGAGGACGGCGCGGCGCCCGATCCCGCAGAGGCCCCGGGGTCTGGCGCCGGATCGGCTGCCCCTGCCTCCACGGTGTCTTACGTGCCGCTCTCGACAATCAGGAAGAAAGACAAGTAAATGGCGAACGAGTACGACCTCGTCGTGATCGGGTCGGGGACCGGCGGCTACGTCGCCGCGATCCGCGCCGCGCAGCTCGGACTCTCCACCGCGGTCGTCGAGCGCGCGCCGGCGCTCGGCGGCACCTGTCTGAACTGGGGATGCATCCCGACCAAGGCGCTGCTCGAGCACGCGCATGCGCTGAAGGTCGCCCAGGATTGGAAGGAGTGGGGGCTCACGCTCGGGCAGGCGGCGATCGGCATCGACATGGCCCAGGTGCACGCGCGGAAGGACAAGATCGTGAAGGGCCTCACCGGCGGCGTCGAGTTCCTCTTCAAGAAGCACAAGATCGCCTGGATCAAGGGGAGCGGCCGGCTGGCAGGCAACGGGAAAGTTGAGGTCACGGATGGCCAGGCCGGCACGATCACCGCGCGGCGCGAGATCATCGTCGCTACCGGATCGCAGGCGAGAAGCGTGCCCGGGATCGAGATCGATCGCAAGCGCATCATCACGAGTGACGAAGCCATCGGCCTGCGCGAGATTCCGGCGTCGCTCGTGATCATGGGCAGCGGCGCTGTCGGCGTGGAGTTCGCGTCAATCTTCCGGCGATTCGGATCCGACGTCACGATCATCGAGCTCCTGCCTCGGCTGGTACCCGTCGAGGACGAAGCGGTATCCGCCGAGCTCGAGCGATCGTTCAAGAAGCAGGGGATCAAAGTGCTGACCGGCACGAAGGTCACGAGGGCCAGGGCGGGCGGCGATCGTGTGGACCTCGAGGCGCAGAGCGCCGATGGCAAGACCGTGAAGCTCCAGGCCGACTACCTGCTCGTCGCCACCGGCCGCGGCCCTGTGACCTCCGGACTCGGGGCGGAGGAGGCGGGGCTGCGCCTGGAGCGCGGGTACATCCACGTCGACCGCGAGTTCCGCACGAGTGTGCCGCGCATTTCCGCGATTGGCGACGTCATTACGTTCGACACCCCGGGGCACCCGCAGCTCGCGCACCTGTCGTCGGCCGAAGGCGTGGCGGTGGCCGAGCGGATTGCGGGCCGGGAGTTCGCGGCGATCAATTACGACCAGGTGCCCGGCTGCACGTACTGCGATCCCGAAATCGGCAGCGTCGGCCTGACCGAGCAGGAGGCGCAGCAGCGCGGCTACGAGGTGAAGACCGGGACGTTCAAGTTCGGCATTCTCGGGCGCGCCCGGATTGCCGGCGAGACCGAGGGATTCGTCAAGATCGTGTTCGACAAGAAGTACGACGAGATCCTTGGCGTGCACATGATCGGGCCGCGCTCGACCGAGCTCGTTGCCGAGGCGACCCTTGCGCTCCGCCTCGAGTGCACGGTGGAGGAGCTGATCCGCACGATTCACGCGCACCCGACGATGTCGGAAGCCGTCGGCGAGGCGGCGCACGCGGCCCACGGCGGGGCCATACATGCTTAGGCTCCGCCGGTTCGGGGTTCGGGGTTCGGGGTTCGGGGTTCGGGGTTCGGGGTTCCGGGTTCGGGGTTCAGGTTCCGGGTTCCGGGTTCCGGTTCGGGGTTCCCGGTTTCGGGTTCCGAATCAGGGGGCACCGGGCCGTCGGTTGCGCGGGTCTGAGTGGCGCTCGCCGAGTTCCTGCCGTACATTAG
>JBBWZJ010000165.1:0-3064 GCA_039648985.1 Acidobacteriota bacterium
GCCGCTCAGCAGCACGCCATACGGTAGCGTCACGCTCGGCGAGATCACCACGCTGTGGGGACGCGCGTAATTCGCCCGCGCGTACTGGCTGGCGAAATCGTTGGGATTGCCGGCGGTGCGGCCACTGTTGAACAGGTCGCCGCCGGCGATGCAGCACGAGGACGAGTTGAAGTCCCGGGTGCGGTCGTACGTATAGCTCGCAAGCATCGCCACCCAGCGCACAGCGCCCTGCACCTGCACGATGCCCTGGAGCGACTTCGCTTCACCCTTCGAGGACTGCACGAACACGTTGTTGAAGTTCGGGTCGCGCCGGCTGAACGCGATGTTCGTCCGCCCGGCATTCGTGCCCGTCGTGGGGATCGAGGCCGCAGCCTGGAAGACCGGGATGCCGCCCTCGATGGTAAACCGCGGCGTCGCGTCGAGGTTCACGTCCTGCACCACGTAGTCATTGGTCGTGCGCGTGTACACCCCCTCCAGCGTGAGGCGCCAGCGATCGGCGATCAGGCGGTCGTACGCGAGGTTGGTCTTCCACGCCTGCGTCTGCTGGAAGTCGTTGGAGAACACCACGGGCGAAGCCCTGGAGGCCGCGGCCGCGCCACCGCCGAGGCACGTCGTCGGAATCGTGCCCGGGTTGGCGCCGTATGCGGCGAGGTCGGGCTGGGGCGTGGCGGCTGCACCCTGGCAGTTCAGGTCGAGCTGTGTCAGGCCGGTGTTCGACAAGGTATTCCCGTACAGCACGTACGGCGCGCGGCCGTAGAAGATGCCTGAGCCGCCGCGGAATACCTGGTGTCCGTCGGCCGACGGATCGTAGGTGAAGCCCACTCGCGGGGCGAGGTTGTTCCGGTCCGACGGCTGGATGTCGTTGCGGATGCCGAGCACGCCGGAGGCCAGCAGCGGATTTGACCTGGGCTTGTCGGGAAAGCTGCTCACATCGTATCGCGCACCATAAGTGAGGAACAGCTTCGGCGTCACCTGCCACTCGTCCTGCGCGTAGACCGCGGCCTCGTACACGCTGAACAGTGCGACCGGATTCCCCGAAGTGGGCGTGAACGGGAGCGCCCGGGTGAAGCTCGCCGGCACGCGGTTCTGGAAATCGGCCAGGTTGTTGTAGCTGAACGAGCCGAGGCCGTTGAAGAAGAAGTCGTTGAAGACGTGGACCTTGTTGAGATCCGTGCCGACCTTGATCGTGTGGTTCTCGCGCGTGTAGCGCACGTTGTCGATCAGCTCGTAGGTGTCCTGCTCCAGGTTGTTGGCATGAAGCACGGGATCCGAGCCGAAGAACACGGCCGTCGTCACGTTCGCCCCGCCGTCCCCGGGGTTGGCAACGAGCCCGCCCACGCGCACCTGCGGGATGGCGCCACCGGTGGCCGAGGGGTTGGACGGCCGTGGCTTCCGGTCGTTGGCGAGCTGCGCGCGCAGCTCGTTGGAGAAGCGCGGCGACAGCACCGACGTCAGTGCCAGGACGGCGCTGTTGGTCTTCTCCTTGTACGGGCCGGCATTCGAGATCGTCTCGTTGGTGGACGGCGAGATCGTGAGCCGATCGTTGGTCTGCTGGAAGTTCAGGTAGTTGTCGCGGACCGTGAGCGTGTGCCGGTCGTTGATCTGCCAGTCGACGCGCCCGAACACCGCCGACTCATCGATGTTCTGCTTGAACGCGCCGATCTCCTGCGCGAGATCGTAGCCGTACGTGGTTCGCGCGATGTTGACCAGCTTGGCCAGCGTGTCCGGATTGATCCCGGATGCCCGGATCGAGGCGGCGTCAGTGCCCGTCTGGAGCACCGGCTTTGGCTCGTTGCCCACCTGTCGGTCCAGCGCGAGGAAGAAGTGCAGCCGGTCCTTGATGATCGGGCCACCGACCGACCCGCCGTACTGCTGGCGCATGTAGTTGCGTGGCGCGCGGCCGAGGAAGTCGTTCCCGGTGAGCTTGAGGCCGAACCGCTTGTCACCGCGCTCGTAGTCGAAGATGCTGCCGGCCACCGTGTTCGTTCCCGACTTGGTCACGGCGTTCACCGTGCCGCCGGTGAACTGGCCGCGCTCGACGTCGTAGCCGGCCGTGATGACCTGGATCTCCTTCACTGCCTCGATCGAATACGAGAAGGGCAGCCGGTCGCCGCCGCGGGCATCGCCGCCGAAGTAGCTCTCGTTGTTGTTCACACCATCCATGAGCAGGTTCGACGACGCCGTGCGCCCGCCGCCGATCGACTGCCCGCCGCCGGCACCGGTGGCTCCGATATCGCTGGACCCGGGCGTCAGCACGACGAGGTTCTTGAAATTGCGGTCCGACGTCGGCAGCTGTCGCAGCTGCTCCTCGAGGATGCGCGTGCTCGTCCCCGTCTTGGTCCCCTCGATCAGCGGCGCTCTGGTGTCGGTCACCACGATTGCGCCAAGCTGTGTGGCCGCACCCTCGAGGCGGAAATCCTGCGTTTCCACCTGGCCGAGGCTCACGCGCAGCCCTGCGCGTTCGACGGGGCGGAAGCCAATGCGCTGCGCGCGCACCGCGTAGACGCCGGGATCGAGGAACGGAATGGTGTACCGGCCGCGATCGTCGGTCTGCGTGCCTCGGCGCGTGCCGGTCTGGGCGTTCGTGGCGAGGACCGCCGCGCCCGCGACGGGCGAGTTGTCGGGCCCGACGACGACACCCCGCAGCGTGGCGGTGGTCGTAGCCTGCTGCGCCGACGCTGTCGGTGCGAGCACTGGCCAGACGACGATGGCCGCCGCCGCATAGGCGCGGCAACGGGACAGGATCTGCATGAGATGCTCCGATGGGTGGGGGGCGAGCGACATGCCGGGAGGGAGACCGCGCCGGTAACCTATCCCTTCCCCGTGCGTTCGTCATCATCCGTCGCGCTACCGGCCGTGAGATGGCGCCAGCGCTTCCGTCCTGCCAGGCACTCACGCGCCGCTGGAGATTCGGGCCGGCACATGGCGGCCGCATTTACCGCCAAAATGCTTGCAAGCTGCGACACCGCGTCCGCATGATTCACATCACGGAGAGGCGGTGCGCTACCTGTAAGCTGGTACGGTACAATCACTTGGGGAAATCGTCGGCAAACCCGCCCGGGTG